>NZ_JBITDJ010000018.1:0-140279 GCF_044454085.1 Streptomyces sp. NPDC051569 | reverse complement strand
TCAACCCGGACGAGCTGGTCAACGCCGACCTCAAACGCAGCCTGCCCCATACCCACCGGGCAAGGAACCGGGCCGAACTCGCCGCCGAGACCCGCCGCTTCTTCCACCGCCGACAGCGCCAGCCCCACATCGTCACCGGCTACTTCAAAGCCCCGCACGTCCGCTACATCCTCGACGAGTGAACCCCATGAGTTTCTGATCAATAGAGGCTGCCCCGTATAGGGTGGGGGGTTATTCAGTGAATTCTAGGTTGTGAGACCGGGAAACGCCGAGCATGGCCTGGTGGGCACTGTTACCCCCGAAAGCGCGATGGTGCGGATAGCTTGCGGATTGCGGGCACTGCGGCAGGCCACACGAACGGCTAATTAGTGAAAATATTTATGGACGAGTCAGGAAATGGAAATACCTCCCAGCCATTGATTGTCGGCGCGGTTGAACTGGGCGATGATGCAGAAGATGTTGAGGTGAGAATTCGCGATTTATACAAACGTCTAGACGCAAGGGGGAGCTTGACTGGACTTGGCAGTTTCGAAGAATTTCGCAAGGATGGTTTTCACAGTTCGAACGATCCGGTAGAGATTTCTGTTCCATTTCTAGAACTGATGCGGGCCACCTTCTTCAAGACGTATATGCTCGTCACCAATCGAACGCGCGTCCCTGGCGGTACGGAATCCGAGCGAATCGAGTTCATGTATATAAAGTTGTTGAGTGATCTATTGATCCGACATCGCAAAGAATCCGAGCTGCTTTGTCACATAGAACAGAGCGAAGAGATGGCGTCGATCATTGGTCGACTACCAAATGCCGTCACCAAGCAGGCCCACAAAACAATCGGCAAAACAGCGCCGCTGCCGAAATTGAAACTTGCAATGGTCGCCAAGCGCGATTACATGTCTACCGCCATCATCGACTATGTCATGGCAGCCGTAAGTAGATGGCTCCAAGCCGGCCGCACCTTGGACCCGAAAGGCCGACCATACAGGGGATTCCGTGAGATTGAGCCGTCCATTTCTATGCTCTATTCGTTCGAGCACGGCCGCATTTCCAGTCGAAAGGACCCACTTCATTGATATGTGATACACTCCAGCCCGAGGTAGGGCTGCGGTCAACGTTGTGCGCGAGTTCGCGCGCGTTGCATGATAGTCCTTGCACGGGAGTGTGGCCCTACCTCCTGACGTGCCACGGCAGGGGAACCAATGGCTTTTTCGGTTGATCACCTGGCGGAGCAAGCCTTCTTGTCGGTCAAGGATCTGGAATGGCTATCCGCACATCTTCCTGCAGGTGAAGGGATCTTCTATGTCCAGCGGAGGCATCGCAAGAAGCACGGCGGAATACGAGAAATATTCGAGCTGAAGTCGCCATTCGATACCATTAGCAAGAATCTACATCGAAGCTTTACGAGCCGGTTCTCGTATGAAGCTCCCGACCATGTTCACGGGTTCGTTCGTGGACGTTCCACGATCAGCAATGCCAGTCAGCACCTTGCAAAGAGGTGCGTCTTGCGCATGGATCTTGAGGACTTCTTTCCGTCCATTGGTGCCGCAACAATACGGGATTTGTTGCGAGAGCAAGGCTATGAAGAGAAGGCTGCGGAACTTGCCGTCAATCTCGTTACTATTGGCGGCAAGCTGCCAATCGGGCTGAGTACGTCGCCCCTCTTGTCTAATTTGGCTTTCCTGAGCACGGACCGCTCCCTCGCTGATTATGCACGGTCGGAGGACCTTTCTTTTACGCGCTACGTGGACGATCTGACATTCTCTGGAGATGTCACTAACCGCCACTCAGTGGATATCACTCGTATTCTCGACGACGCTGGCTGGTCGGTAAACACGCGAAAGACCGTATTCATGCGCCGCGGCGGTCCGCAATACGTTACCGGTTTGTATGTCGGAGAATCGGACGGGCCGCGGATTCCACGTAGGGTAAAGCGCAGGATGCGATGGATCTTGCACGTGATATCGAAATTCGGCTACGCCGCCTATATGACAGAGTTCGGCGGCGAGGGCGATGAGATGTTCCGGCGTCGCCTGTTGGGCTGGGCGTGCTATATCGCCGCAGTCGAGCCAGACGTGGGTTACCCACTACTCCGAGCGTTCGATGAACTAGTTGATGAAGAGGACCTGGAAGGCCATGAAGAGGGGCTATATGACCTGCCCTAAGGCGCCGAGGCACTCTGTGGACGGGCAGCCCTCTTCTGGGAAGAATCCTGGGAGATGATCTTCCTCCTGAGACCCACCGACGCCCCGCCACACCGCCTCAGGCCAACGCTCTGACCTGCATATTTACAGATCGCCCAGATGTAGATCATGGTCGAACCTCATTCGGGATGAAGAGGTCGTGGGTTCAAATCCCGCCACCCCGACGCTGGTCAGAGGCCACTTACGGATATCCGTAAGTGGCCTCTGACATGCCTGGGGGGCAAACAGGGGGCCAAAGGGATTTGATCGCGCCTTCGGCACGGGTGCCTTTTACCGCTCGGCGAAGATCTCGTCCATAGCCTTTGCCCCCTGCGTGATCGCTGGCCGGAGCTGCTTCCTGTACACAGCCTCGGTGGTCGCCTGACTGCTGTGGCCGGCCAGCAGGGCGATGCGCTCCAGCGGGATGCCGTGATCGGAGAGCAGGGACACGAAGCCGTGGCAAAGATCCCGCGGCGTCCATTCGGGATCGAGCCCCGCCTTTTTCACGATGGCACGAAAGTCGCGCCGCACGTTCGCGGCATCCAGCGGCTCTCCGCTCCGCGTGGTGAACACTCGGCCGTCGGGACGCCACTCGATCCCGCGCGAGGCGCGCTCCTGCTTCTGCCACCGCAGGTGTTCGACCAGCACGTCCACGACCTGCTTCGGAAGGGCAATCGTCCGTCAACTCTTGCCCGTCTTGGTCTCCCCGTGCCTGCGCACAGACCGCCACACGGCGACGTGCGGCGGGATGCCGTCCTCCGGGGTCAGGTAGACGTGATCCCAGGTGAGCGGTCGGGCCTCCTCGGTCCGCACTCCACTCTGCCCGCTGGAGTCGCCATACCCGCCCCCCTGAAAGGCCACACCGCCCTGGTAACCGGAGCCACCGGCGGCCTGGGCTCGGCCATCGCCCGCCGTCTCGCCGCCGACGGCGGTACCGTCGCCCTCGCGTACCTCGACGACGACCAGGCCGCAGCCGAGCTCGCCACCCACATCACCGACAGCGGCGGCACCACCATCGCCTTGGCGGCCAACCTCCGCGACGTCGAGTCCGTACGCGCCCTCTGCCACCAGGCCCACGAGCGGGTCGGTCCGATCGACATCCTGATCAGCAACGCCGGCGCCTATCCCCGCCGACCGTGGACGGAGACGACTCCGACCCACTGGAGTGAAGCCCTGGCCACCAACCTGACCAGCCACTACCTCCTCGCCCACGAGCTGACCCGTACCATGACGGCCGCCGGTTGGGGCCGGATCATCACCATCGGCTCGGTCCTTGCCACGGCGGGCCGCCACAACCTCGCCGGCTACATCAGCGCCAAGGCCGGCCTCGAAGGACTCACCCGTGCACTCGCACGCGAACTCGGCCCCGTCGGCATCACCACGACCTGTGTCGCCCCCGGTTCCATCCGCGTCCCCGCTGAGGACACCGTCGTCGACGACCCGGAAGCCATGACAGCCCGGCAGCTCGCCCGCCAGTGCGTCCAGCGCCGGGGCCGCCCGGAGGACGTCGCCGCGGCCGTAGCCTTCCTCGCCACCGAGGACGCCGGCTTCATCACCGGTCAGACCCTGCGCGTCGACGGAGGCTGGATCCTTGGCTGGCATCTGGCTCATGCGCCATGGCGCCTACGAAGGCCACCGCCCCGGCCACCACGCCCCGCACGAAGCCGTCCAGCTACTCACGGAGTCGGGCGACTGCGCCACCATGGCCTGAATCGCATTCTTGTCGTCGATATCGGGAATTCCTACCGTCCCGTTGCATGGACTCCACGGCCTTCGACGTGATCAAGCGTCTCGGTGACCTTCTGACCGTGCAGGTGAACTCATCGACCGAACTCAGCGCCGGGGTGGGGAAAGCAGCCAACGCCGTCGACCGCGAGCGGGCGAAAAAGAAGACCTCAAACGAAGGTCATGGTCCCCGCAAGCCGGACCTGCGCCAACTACCCCGGGCCGAGCGTGGTCCCCTACGGGTGACTCCATGGGATGTGCTCGCGACGTTCGCGCGCGGTACGGCCTTGGCGCGGCAAGGACGAGGCAGGGGACTGGCTGAGCACTGGCAGGGGCTGAAATACTGCCGCGCCTTTGCCGCCGACCGGCACGGAAGTCTGCGCCTTACCGATGAGGGGAAGGCGCCCGAACTGTCCTATCGGGCCATGCAGGCAAGGGAACTGGGCCGAGCGTTCGGGCTCGCCGTCGCTGAATGGGCGCTTCGCGAAAGGTATCCGGACCACCTGATCAGCATCGTCGACGCAGAAACCGTCCTGCTTCCCGGCTTCGCGCGAACAAAGCCGGCCGGGACTCTGGGCGCGAGGCCGCGGCCGGACTTCCTGCTGGAGGCATGGCGTCCCGGTGAAGGCTCCCGAGTCTTCGTGGTGACCGTGAACGGCAACCACCAGGCCGTGAAGCCGAAGACCTCCGCAAGCTCTCGCACGACATACAGGCAGCTGGCCCGGGGCAGTGAGCGCGTGGAGCGATTCCATCTGGGGCAGCGGAACGCGACTCCCGCGCTCACGACCTCGACCGAGTTCCTGGCCGCCGCCGGTGTGACGGTGCATGTCCTGCACACGGATGGAGGTGTCGAGCTTCCGGTACGACCGGCGGCCGGTGCGGATTCAGCCGATACGGCCATCGGCCGCCGGACCCTGCCGTACGTGGACTCCGTGGCCCTCCCCGAGGAACGAGGGGCGGAACGGCACAACGCATTCTTGATCCCTGAGAAGGAGTTCTCGTGGTTCAGCCGCGTCGTCGCCCGGGCGCACGCCGCCGGGCAGCTCTCCCTGGCTGGCGGCGGTGGGACTGTCGGCCAGTATTTGATCGACGAGCAGGGCCGCAAGCACTTCAGCGAAACCGCCTACGCCGGGACTGCCAGCGTCCACGACGCGAAAGCCTGTTTCGCCGGGGAGCAGTACGTCGGCACCGACCAGGTCTTCCGTATCAACGGCACGCGGGTCGAAGCGTTTTCCGGAGTGGCCGCGGATCTCTACAAGCTGCTCGCGGATGGCGAGGTGGAGGAGTACCGCCGACGGACGTACGAACGGCGGAATGACTGGCCTGAGCCGGATGCCATCGACGACTGGGGTGCGAGTTCCATCCAGCCGGACGGCACCGCACTCGCGATAAGGGTGGTGCCGGAGCAGGCATCGCCCGACGACCGTTCCCCGGGCTGACCCGTACGAGGGGTGTTCCCGGTGGAGAGGCCGGCTCTTGCCGGTCCGTGCCGACTCGGAGCAGCCCGGGCAGTGGCCGGACGCCTCTCCTCCGGCGCTGGGCGGCGTGGCCGGATGCCGTCCCTCCAGCTCAGCCCCGGCTGTCCCTCTCGACGGCCTACGTGCCAAAGTCGCTGGACAGACCAGCAAGCGCATACGCGAAGGCAAGGAGCGGCACATGCACAACGGGGGATCGCCGTGGACACTCACTGTGCCCACAGGAGGCGACACGCTCCGGCAGGAGCGTCTCACTCGGGATCTGCACGACAGCCTGCAAAGGGCAGACGATCTCGTCGTCGGCTTCCGTGACGCCCATGGACCCACCGAACCGGGCAGCAAGGGCACAGGCGTCGGTGAGGTGGCGCTCTGGGCCGCCGCCACCGCCGCCGTCGCCCGTCCGGCGTCCCAGGTCCTGATCACTCTGATCAAGGAGTGGTGCGCGAAGGAGCGGCACCGCAAGGTCGTGGTCACTGTCGGGGACGACTCCATCAAGATCACCGGTCGTCCGGACGCCGCACAGGAGCGCATGGTCCGGGAGTTCCAGGCCCGGGTCGCCGGCGACGACGGCCCCGCATCGGATGACGACGCGACGTGACCCGCTTCCACAAGCGCCGGGCTCTCCTGATCGGCAACGAGCACTACGACGATGGCCGCTTCTCTTCGCTGGCTTCCGTAAGGGCGGACGTATGGGGACTCACCCAAGTCCTGAAGCACCACAAGATCGGCAACTTCGTCTCCGTTCAGACAGAATCCGATCTCGCCGCCGATGACATGCGAGCAGTCATTGGTGAGTTCCTCCAGGAGCGCGACGATGACGAACTCGCGCTCGTGTACGTCTCCGGGCACGGTGTGCGCACCGTACGTGACGGCGGCGAGTTCCACTTCGCCGCCAAAGACACCGACTATGACCGGGTGGCCGCGACCGGAGTCAGCGCCGGGTTTCTCAACGACGCGCTGGAGGAGTGCGTCGCACCGCAGAAGATCGTGATGATCGACTGCTGCCGCAGCGGCGGGTTCGCCGTGGGTCTACGTACATCGGACCGGCAAGGTGACGGCTCCGTGGCCAAATCCGGCGAGCGGCCCCCACTGACGAGCAGGGGCGTGTACGTCCTGTCGTCCTCGCGGGCCGGGGAGGACTCGTACGCGGACGCGAGCGGCGGCGATGATGTGAAGCCGTCAGCGTTCACCGGCGAGGTCATCGAGGCGCTGCGCACGGGGAAGGTCAGCAAAGACAGCGGCAGCGCGGTGACGGTCAGCGACCTGTTCCACTATGTCAACCGGCGTATGCGTGCCCAGGACGGCAGGCGTCAAGTGCCGGTGCAGTCCGCGCTCGGCGTCGACGACCGCATCGTCATCGCGGACAGCCCCTTCGGCCGGTCCCCCATCCTCGATCCTCTGAGTCCTCGGCCCCGGGCAGCCGCCGAAGAAGCTGCACCGCCACACGCCGTGAAGTCCGCTCACGCACAACCCACCTGGACCAACCTGCTGGACTACTACCGCGAGTGCGTCCTGGCCGAGAGTGCCGAGACACCTTTGATGGACGTGAGCCGTCAGGGCACGTCGTACGTGTGCCTGGACGGCGCGGAGAGGTTCATCTCCGGCGACGTCGACGACGACGGCTGCGTCGCGCTCCCCGAGGAAGCGGGACCGCTGGTGGATTCAGCGGCGAAGGAGGACGCCGAGCTCTGGGCGGGCTATCCGGCCGTGCTCCTCACCGGGCCTCGGACCGGGAGCCCCTGGCGGCAGCCGAAGTTTGCGCCCCTGCTGGTGCGCCGGGTCGAGATCGTCCAGGAGGACGAGGGCGAGGGCGAGGTGCGGCTGAAGCCGTACGGGCCGGTCCAGCCACACCCTCAGTTGGCCCACGACTGGCTGGGCGAGGACGAGGCCAACCAGCTCATCGACACGTTTCAGCCGTCGTGGCATCGAGGACAGCACGACCGTATGGCGGTGGAGGTGCGCAACCTCCTCACCCAGGAGTTCGAGCTGCCGTGCGTACAGGAGCTCCGTCCCGACCAACTCGCCAACCACATCGACGTGCGCACACCCGGCCACGGGGCCCGCAACACCGCGGTCCTGTTCTCGGCACGCCCTCAGACGAACTTCACGAAAGGGCTTCTCAACGACTTCGCCGGCATCACCAAACAGACGGACCAGATCGGAAAGACCGCCCTCGGGGTGCTCGCGCCCGACCCCTCGCAGCGCATCCGATGCCTCGCCCACGCAGATCCCGAGCCGACGAGCCTCGTGACTCCGCTGCCCTGCAACGAGGCGCAGAGCTCGGTTCTCCGGTCCGCCATGACCCGTCGCCTCACCGTGGCCACGGGCCCACCCGGCACCGGCAAGAGCCAGCTGGTCGCCAATCTCGTGGCCACGGCGATCGCGGCAGGTCAGACCGTGCTGGTCGCATCCACCAACAACGATGCCGTGGACGAGGTATGGCGCCGATGCGACGAGCTGGTGCCCGGCAGCGTCGTGCGTACCGGCTCGGCACGGAAGACCGGCAAGAGCAACGCGGAGCACGAGGCCGCCGCGCTCCACGCGCTGCGTACCGGCCCGGAGCCGTCCACCACCGTGGCTACGGCATCCATGACGACCGCGCTGGCCACCGACCGCCTGGCAGAGGTACGGCGGCATCTGGCCCACATCGCCGAGACCGAGCTGAGGCTCCGCCAGGCAGGCGAGGCCCGAGCCCACCACGCGGAACAGCTCGGGATCACCGTCACCGAACTCCAGGAGCTGCTCGGCGGGCCGCCACTGCAGAAGGATTTGGAGAACAGCGCACGCCGCCGTTCCCGCGCGCGCTTCCTCGGATCGTGGCGCCGATCCCGATTTCTGCGCAAGGTGGGCCTGGAGGGATACACCGGTGATCCTGTGACGGGCTGCCTCGCGCTCGCCGGCTTCGCCGCGGCCGAGACGGAATGGCGTGACGGGCGCGAGCACGCGGCCGCTGTTGACGACACGGCGCTCACGCGTGCCGTCCGCGATGCGGAGAGCGCCGTCCAGGACGCTTCACACACGCTCCTCGCCACCAAGGTCCAAGCTGCCGCCTGGGTCGGACGCCGCCGCATCATGGAGCTGTTGACGGCTCGGGAGGGCAAACGCGGCGACTGGCCGCAGTTGGGAAGGGTCCTCGGGCGCTCGGGAACCTCGATGAACGCGCCCGCGGTGGCCGGATGGGCAGTCACCAGCCTCTCCGCCCGGCGTTTCCCTCCGGACCCGGCCCTTTTCGACCTCGTCGTCATCGACGAGGCCAGCCAGTGCGCCATCCCCCAAGTCCTGCCCCTGCTGTTCCGCGCACGGCGTGCCCTTGTCATCGGCGACCCCATGCAGCTGACGCACATCACGAACACCAGCCCACACCGCGAGGCTCTCATCCGGCGCGGGAACGGGCTGCGGTCCGACTGGCTGGAGAAGCACCACCTCGCCTACCGGCGCCACTCCGCCTTCCACGCGGCCGAGCAATCCGCAGGCGGCACGCTGCTTCTCGACGAGCACTTCCGCTGCCATCCGCATATCGCCGAGATCTCGAACGACTTCTTCTACGACGGTGGGCTGACCGTTCTCACCGACACCCGTGGCCGTCCAGCTCTGGCAAATCGCTCCGCCGTCATCTGGACAGATGTGGCCGGGCGGGCAGCCCGGCCCCTGTTCGGTGGCTCCTGGTTCAACGAGAACGAGATCAGCAAGGTGCGCGAGAGCGTCCACTATCTGCTGGGCCAGCTCCCGCCCGAGGCCACCGTCGGTGTCGTCACCCCCTTCACGGCACAGGCCGAAACCCTGCGCAAGCGGCTGCGCCCGTACGACGAGGAGCGTCTGCGTATCGGCACGGTGCACACCTTCCAGGGCGGTGAACGCGACGTCATGGTGTTCTCCCTCGTCGTGGGCGAAGGCATGCACCCGGGTTCCGTCGCATGGGTGGGTGAACAGCTGAACCTGTGGAATGTCGCCGTCACCCGGGCCCGCAGTCACCTCATCGTGGTGGGAGACAAGAGACTCTGGCGAAAACGGGGAGGCGTGGGGGCCGCGCTGCTTGAGGCCGCAGAGCGGGACGGCCTGGCCCCGGGAGGTGAAGACGAGGACGCGCTGCTCAAACGCCTGTACCAGGCCCTCTCCCGAGCGGAAGAAGCCACTGTCACGCTGGGCGAGACCGTTCACGGGTATCCCACGGACGCCGTGGTGCGCGGCGTCGGCGGAGCTGCCCCCCGAGCCGTGCTTCTCGATCGAGGAGTGGAAGAGAACGGCGACGCGGCACGCCACCTCCGGCTCATGCTGCACCGCCGGAATCTGCTGGGCGGTGGTGACGGTGAGGCCGAAGCGGCGCGTTGGCCGGCCTGGCGGCTGTACGACACCGACGAGCAGCGGGGGTGACCCTTCGGGCGTTCCGACAACTCGACGAAGTACCGCGTCTGATGTCGTGCCCCGCCAGGGGTTACGGGTCAGCTCTTGACCAAGAAGCTCTCTACTTCAACCGTCCGGAACACCTTGAGCGCCGCCGCCTTCCTGCTCTGCGCACAACGACTCGAGTGCCACTTACGGCTATGCAGCCATCAAGGACGTGCTGGACTGCGAGTACAGAATGAGAGTTTCGGCGCGTTCGCCGCGCGGATGCGGAGAAGAGGGGCACGCTGTGGTCACATCCGGGTGGATCCGCTGCAGCAGACCCGAGGCACCATGGACTTCCTCCCGGCCCGCGGCGAGAGCCTGACTTCCTGAAGTATCCCGGTCAGGATCCACTAGGACGCTGCCTGACAATCAGCGGCGGAATCCACGGCGGGGATCTCGCGCCTGGACGTTCAGAAACGTTTCGAACCAGGCAGCGACACGGAGATCGCCGATGGCCATGTGCTGGTTCGTCTCGCCGTCCGGGTCCTCGATTCCGTCGAAGCGAGAGTTGTAGAGCATCAGCACGTCGGTGTCCTGGAAGAAGACTTCGGAGCACATGTCGAAGTCGTAGTCGTCCCGGTGGGTGGGCAGCCTCCCGTGGTCACCAGCGTCATCGCCTTCGTCCCTGCGGTCTCCCGCGTCGCGGATGGCGAGGTGAAGGGCAAGTTCCTCGGCCGTGCAGGTGGGCTCCGGCCACTGCCCGCGTTCGAGGTCACCGGCGAGGTCGTCGGCGGCCCGGGCGAACCGGCGGCGCCACTGGAGGTCGGCCGCGAAGGTCAGCTTCGGGAGATAGGCGAACACTCCCCATTGGCCGTCGTGCTCGTCTGGCACCACCGGCCTGTCACCAAGTTCCTCACTGTCGTCGTACGCCTGATCGGCGAGCACGCACAGTTCCGTATAGAGGATGTCGGCGGTTCGGGAGGTGAGTTGCCACCGGCACCGCTCGTCTTCGCACTCCGGATCGTCGCAGTGCAGCGCCTCCGGCTCGAACAGCGCCGCGAAGTCCGGGGGCTTCTTCCTGGTCGACGGCGGCGCCGGCTCACCTCGGCGGACAGCCGCTGTGTACCGCCAGCCCGCGCCGAAGTCGGCGACCACCGCTTTCTCGCTCCAGTCGGCGACCTCATGCCCGTTCTCGGTGCGCAGCCGCAGGCCCTGAGAGGTAACCGTGACCGTGTCCGCACCCTCGATCTCGCTGTCGGACTCCCCAAGCCACATGACGGCCCCGACGACGTCCTCAGGGTCGTCGCCCTCAAGGTCGTCGTTTAGCTGGGGCTCCCAGCCTGCGCTCCTAGCTGCCTTCAACACGGCCTGCTGGTCATGCACGTGGAACTCTCGGAGTACCTCTACCCGAATGACCGGACCAGCCAGATCAGCGAGCCGTGCGTCGTTCGGGGTGCGCACGGCGCGCGTGACCGCGTCGACGTCATTGCCCTCGTCCACGTCGTCGTCGCCATCGGCGATCTGCTCCCACTTCAGGAAGCTGCCGGCAGGCATGGGCCAGACGCCCGCGAGAGCGTGCCGTGCGGCACTGCGGAGGGAGGAAGCCGGAGCATCCGGCAGCTGGGCGGACAGCCTCTCCAGCGGCTCGGGATTCCAAGCATCGGCGGAAGAACCGATGGCCTGTTGGAGGATGCCCACTGCTTGCTGCGCGAGTTCGGGGTGCCGACAAGTGAGAACGGCCTGCAGTGAGGCAGGGCCCTCTCGGTGGTGGACGAGAGCGAGGATGCGGCTCTTGCTAGGGGTGTGCTCGCAGTGGAAGCCGCGGAGCGCGGCCATGGTCGGCTGAGCAGACATGCGGAGGACTCCGAACATCGGGCGCACGGGACCGTGCGTGGAAGCGAGTGGAGTTCCGCTGGTGGGCACGCTGCTGACGCGCCTCCGGACGGCGAAGACTAGTGCGCTCGGCTGGTTCACCCGGTGCTACCGGGAGTCCGGACCTGGCTTCCACAGCTTACTCACACTAACCTCGCGCTTTCGCGAGTGAGCCTGTCCGGGTCTTGATCAAATAAGTGGAGAGTGCTTCTGACCTGCAACGATGGGACTTATCTAGGGTCCTGTCAGCTGCAAGGAAAGAAGCACTCTCCAGGTGAGTAAGCGTATCGGGTTGTACCCGCGTGTCCGAGTCGAGGGCGGTGGCCGCCGGGTGGTCTCGCAGGCCGGGTCGGTGCTCCTGGTCGAGACGGTCCGCAAATCCGGCCTGGACACCGCGATATCGGCGGCAATGGCGCCGTGGCGCAAGCAGCGGGCGGTGCACGACCCGGGCAAGGTCCTGCTGGATGTCGCGCTCGCGACGGCTCTGGGCGGAGACTGCCTGGCCGATGTCGCCGTCCTGCGGGCCGAGCCCGAAGTATTCGGCCCGGTGGCGTCCGACCCCACGGTCTCCCGGCTCATCGACGCCCTCGCCGCGGCCGGCCCGAAGGCACTCACCGCGATCCGGTCGGCGCGGGCCGACATACGGGCGAGAGTCTGGGAGTTGGCCGGTGTGAACAGTCCGGCCGCCGACGGGCAGGTGATCGTGGACCTCGACGGCGTGCTGGTGCTTGCGCACTCCGAGAAGCAGGACGCCACCGCGACCTGGAAGAAGACCTACGGCCACCACCCGCTCGTCGCGTTCGTCGACCACGGCCAGGACGGTTCCGGAGAGCCGGTGGCCGCGCTGCTGCGGCCCGGCAACGCAGGCTCCAACACCGCGAGCGATCACATCACCACCACCCAACTCGCCCTGGCCCAACTCCCCAAACTCCTGCGGCGGGGCCGGCAGACACTGATCCGTACCGACTCCGCAGGCGGCACCCACGCCTTCCTCAACTGGCTCACCCGCCGGGGCCAGTGGCTGTCGTATTCCGTCGGCATGACCATCACCGAGGTCATCCACCAAGCCGTCCTGAAGATCCCGAAAAACGCATGGACACCGGCCTACGACGCCAGCGGCACCGAGCGACCCGGCGCCTGGATCGCGGAGATCACCAACATGCCCGACCTCTCCTCCTGGCCGAAGGACATGCGACTGATCGTCCGCAAGGAACGCCCGCACCCCAGCGCACAGTTGCGCTTCACCGACCTCGACGGACTACGGCTCACCTGCTTCGCGACCAACACCAAGGGCGGCCAGCTCGCCGACCTGGAACTACGTCACCGCCGGCGGGCCCGCTGCGAGGACCGGATCCGAAACGCCCGCGACACCGGCCTGCGCAACCTGCCTCTGCACGACACCGCGCAGAACCAGATCTGGCTGGAGATCGTCTCCCTCGCACTCGACCTCCTCGCCTGGATGCCGATGCTCGCCCTGACCAGCAAAACCCGCCGCTGGGAACCCAAGAAGCTCCGCCTGCGGCTGTTCTCCGCTGCTGCCCAGCTGGTCACCACCGGCCGCCACCGCTGGCTCCGCTTCACCGCCCGACGGCCCTGGACAGACATCATCACCCACGCGATCGAACGACTCACAGCCCTGCCGAAACCCGGCTGACCAGCAACTCCGACCGCCCCGACGAACCAGCAGCATCCCGGAACTGTGGAACCCGGCGCCCACCCGACGCGACAGCCGGGCCACCAACCTGCCCCAGCCCCAAAGAATCCGTACCTCGCAAGCACAGAGCCCCCGTCAGCGAACCGACGAGGACTCATGAACGATCGAGGCTAAGAGGCCGAGAATGATGGAAGACCTGCCATCCGGCCTGACCGGTTTTTGGTAGGTGACCTGCTCCTCACCGCTAATCTGGTTCGACCGTACGACGCTTGGAGGTGGCCTTGAGGCCGCAAGAGGTAATACCACCGCAACGTCTAGGCCACCTCGAACGCGAGTCCAGGGGTTACCCCGTGATCGCAACGGTTGGGCGTGATACAGAGGGGGCAAACTTCGGAGCGATCGATGAACGGCGAAAGCTCGTACTGGCCACGTTCGACTGGTGTGCTGTCTGCGGGCTTCCCTTCGGAGACGAAGCACGATGGCAAGTCCTCCCCCACTTCGGCGACACGCCCCTTCCCGAAGAAGTTGGGCTCGCAGAGGCACCCGTACACGAGATCTGCGCTGTCTACTCTGCGCAGGTGTGCCCATTCCTGTCGTCGCAAGGCGCACGTCTCGGGGATGACAAGCGCCGCGGTACGCGTCGCGAGGAAACCGTTCAGGTTGTCGGATACAGCCGCACCAAGTCGGTCGAGGCGTTCCGTTCCTCGCTCCAGGACGATCTCTTCGTCCTGCACTTTCTCCACGACAAGGTGATCGACTCCTTCGCCTACAGTGGCCCCGAAGAGGTCAAGGAGCGGTACGAAGATCTCCTGGCGGCAGAACTGCGCATCGAAATCCCGGCCGCAGAGAAGGTGCTCATCGACCGGTTCAACGCGATGAGCACCCCGGACGAGCCGACCGGTGACCCAGGCGTGGTGGTAGCTGGCGCCGCCGTCATGATCGGCGCCGGCTTCGCGCCCGACATCTTTCGGGTCCAGGGAATGCGGCGCTTCGACGAACGCGACTCGTACGGGCTTATCGCTCGGCAGTTCCTGGAACGCGGCGGGCTTACTGAAGCCGCAGCGACCTTCCCTGACGCATCCGGCAAAGCAGCAGCACAATGGCTCCTAGACAAGGGCAATGATGTGCCTGCTGCGCTGTCGCTGTGGCGAGACCTCGGGAAGCAACGGGTGTCTGGGCGCACGATTCCCAAGCAAAGGCCCGTCGGGCCGGGCCGCAGCGTTGGCAAGAACACGCCCTGCCCGTGTGGGTCAGGACGCAAAGCCCGTCGATGCCACCCTGCAGGAGTACCCGAGTCCCTCTAAGCAGCGTGCAAACTCGCCTCTGCGAAGCGGCCGGCGGGAGTAGCGCCGCTTCGCGAGGCGGTCACAGCATCAGGACTTGGGAGAATTCTGGGAGATGATCTTCCTCCGCAGGCCGACCGAGCCCTTGCCACACCAACCCAAAACTTGCCCCTGACCTGACGGTTTGCAAGGCGACCAGGTGCCGATCTTGCCCGACCCTCATTCGGGACGAAGAGGTCGTGGGTTCAAATCCCGCCACCCCGACTTCGTTAGGCAGTGCTCAGGCCCTTGATTCGCTAAGAATCAAGGGCCTGAGCTGTGTTTTATCACCAATCCACTGGTGTCAGGACATCTCCGCGAAGCTGTGCCCCCGCCGGAAGCCTCTGACTGCGGTGTGGACCCCATCGTGCGACCGTTCGCCGTCATACCGGCGGCTCGGGCGGCCGCCATCGCCCTGACCTGAGCTCCTCCTGCAAGTCCCGGCTGACCACGGTGAAGTGGTGCTCGGCGCCAAGGCTGCGCTCACGTCCTGTGACAACCTCGGCCATCAGCGCGACTGCGGCATCCGCCAGTCCGAGCGCCGCCTGTGTCTGGGCGTGTAACTGCCGAGCCGCGAGGACTGTTGGGTAACCGGGACCCAACACCCGTTGATAATCCTCGACAACCTGGCGGATCTCGTCGTCGGCCGACTGGTAGTGGCCGCGTACGAACTGGACGCGGGCGTGGTTGTGCCGGGCGCTCAATGTGACCGCGTGGTCCGGCCCAAGGTGCTGGGCGCAGGTTTGCGGCAGGGATAGGAGCGTGTCGTCGGCCTCGGCCGCGATCTCCCTTGCGGTGAGCATCGCCAGCAGGCTGACCCGTGACCGGAGGGTCGCCGGGTGCCAGGGCCCGAGGACATCCCGGCGGCCCGCCACCACTGATCGGAGGAGCGTGACGGCTTCCTCACGTTTGCCGTGGTTGCCGAGTACAAGTTGCAGCGCCTGACCGCTGTCCAGGGTGTCCGGGTCGTCGGCACCGAACAGCCTCACCTGTGTGGAACGGACGCGGCGGAGCAACGGCTCCGCTTCCTCGTACCTTCCCAGTCGGAAGAGCGAATGCCCGGTCCTGGCATACGCGGCGAGTAGCAGCCGGTGTTCATCGCCGAGCGTTCGTGCCGCGAGGGCCGCCGCCGCACTGGCGGTCTCCCAGGCGGACAGGTAGTCCCCGGTACGGTGCAGAGCCGTGGCCAGGCGCGTGGCGACGCGGAGCACATCCGCAGCGCCGGAAGGCTCGGCTGTCCTGCGCATCAGACCCAGGGCATGTGGCGCCAGCAGGCGTAGCCGCGGGTCGTACGGTCCGGCGGCCGGCACCTCCGGCACAGCCGCGTCCAGCAACCGGACGGCGGTCGCGTTGAGCACGACAAGGTCCGCCGGAGGTGTGGCGGCGGCGACAGTGTCGAGGAGCACCCCGTGGCTGTGCGCACATCGCAGGTCACCGAGGTCGACCAGTTGGGTCAGCGAGTGGTCGAGCAGAGCGGTGAGCGCGGTCTCGGTGCGGGCGGGAGGGAGTACCGCGCCGATCTCCGGACGGTTCAGCACGGACAGGGGTAACGGCTCGGGTGCCAGCCGGGCGAGCAGCCTCAAGAGCGCCACCGCCTGTGGCAGTCCGCGCTCCTCGAACGAATCAAGTGTCAACTGCCAGGTTCGGCCGACCAGATGCCGAGGGTCCTCTTCGGTCAAGACATCCGCTCCCTGGTCGATGAGTTCCACCGCTTCGCCCTCTTCGAGCCGCCGTCCGTAGTGGTCCATTGTCCAGGGGGCGATGACTTGGTGTGCCAGGAAACCGCCCGCGAGAGTGAGCGCCAGGGGCAGGCGTCCCAGTCGGTCCGCGATCTCCGCCGCCTGCACCAGCGTGCCACTGTGGGGGGCGAGGTCGCACAGCACGCGCGCGGCGTCCTCACGCGGAAGTACGCCGATGTGCTGCAACTCCGCTCCGGGCCACCAACGGGCGGCCGCCCGGCGGGTGGTGACCAGGACAGTGCCGCGTGGACTACCGCGCAGCCAGCTGCCGTCGCGGAGGATCGCCGGGTCGTCGGCATTGTCGAGTACCAGAAACCAGGGCTCGGGTGATTCGTTCAGGTAGTGCCATACGAGATCCGCTGCGGGGCGGTGTCCCTGGTGGGCGGCCAGCAGTTCGCCGTCACGGGCACCTCGGTCGGCGGCGGCTGCGAGCATGCCGGCCCGGAGCCCGGCCCGGTCGGCGGCATTGACCCACAGGCCCACCCGGCGGTACTCCACGGTGGCGATGTCGAAGAACGCCTGCGCGACGGCGGTCTTCCCGCAGCCGCCCATGCCGTGCAGGACGTACGCCTCAGCGCCTCGGCCCGACGTGAGACCTTCCCGCAAGCGCGCCAGCACGTCGCTGCGGTCGCGCAGGGTCAGGGGCGTATGGCCGACTCCCGGACGACGGACGGAGTCGGGTCCGCCCACGGTGGCTCGCCCGCCGCTCGCGTAATGGTGGTGTTCGGTGATGTGCTGGTCGCCCGTTGTCTGGTACACGCGGCCGTTTTGATGGGCGCGGCCGTCCATGGCGCCGCTCATCGTTCGGTGATGTGCTGGTCTCGCCCGGCCTGATAGACCCTGGCGTGCCCGGAGGCGGAGGCACGTTGTGTGATGGCGGGGTCTGCCGTCGATATCGGCGGAGTGATCTCGTCCAGCAGTCGGCGCAGCTCAGCAGCGGCGTCGGGCCGCGCGACGAGCAACCGCCGCAACCTGGCTTGCCATTCGGCGCGCACCTCGCTCAGTACCTCTTGGTCGTCGGCCAGGCTGGCCGCCAGTACCTCCGCCTGCCCCGCGTCCAGCTCGGCGGCGACCGACTCAGCCCGATGCGGTTGCGTGCGTCGCCACAGATGGACCAACCTCTCGCGGGCCGCCTGCCAGGCGTCGGTCGCCATCAAGGCGACCAGTGTGGCTCCGCCGCTCTGAGCGAGTGAAGTGATCTCCGGATCCATGGCGCTCCCCCCGAACCAGTTGGCTCAGCGACAACTTTACGTACAGAGCACACCAGCGTCGACAGCGCGATTCCGTGACACGAACTCTGCTCATGAGGAGCGGATTCCGTTTGGCACGCCGACAGGCGTCAGGTGGCCTGTTCCTTTCGAAGCCCGTGCGAAATCCACTCGTCGTGGTCGCACACGCTGCTAGTGTCGCTTCGTTCGGACCCCGAACAGAGTGAGGTTGCTGTGGCAAGGTCATGGGAAGCGGATCCGGAGACGACGTTCCTGCGGCGGATCGGTAAATCGCCGCAGGAACTGGGAGTCACCTCGGACACCCCCGACTGCCCCGACATGTGGGAGTTGGGCAACGGCGATGTCGCCGTCATCGGGAGGGACTTGTCGACCTCCCTCGGCGCGAAGCTGCCCACCGGAGTGTCGATCGGTCCCGATGAGCGCCTCGTGGTGATTCCCCGGAGCATGCTCATCGCGGCGAAGCCGGATATTCCCAGTGTTTGATTCATTTCCTCAGGGAATCTCGACGCGTCTCGACCGCCCGCGATATCACGAGGAGTACTACCGCACCCTCAAGAGCGGAATTGGGCACCTCAACAAGCTGGAGCGTGGGCAGAACTTCAAGGAGCGCGGCTTCGCAAGCTGGGAGGCCTTCGCGGCCGGGCATTGGGACGAGGCGCTCTCACTCATTGAGGAAAGGCGTGACGCCTACGTCCAGCAGGTCAAGGAAGTAGACCGCCTCGGAGTGCTGCAACGTCGGCTCCGCGTAGTGGAATTTCCCGTAACGCCTTATGTCCAGTGGGAGTTACACGTGCTTCGCCTGCGGGTCGAAGTAGGCGACCGGATCCACCTGCTCGACGCCAGGACGATCGCGGACATCGAGAAGCACCATCCGGCCCCCGAGGTGGTGATCCTCGGTGACGCGGCGATGTTCGAGGTGCGGTACGACAGTGACGGCAACGCCGCCGGTGCCAACCACTACACCGACCCGGAGCTGATCGCGGAGACCTCGGCGGGCTTCGACGAGCTCTATGCACAGGGAGAGAAGTACGCCGACTTCTTCGACCGTGAAATCGCCCTTCTCCCGCCGCCGACCGTCATTCCCTGAGTATCGACCGCCACTCCCCGTGACTGGAGCAGGTGGTCGGCCTTGCCGGCCTTGATAGCGACGATCAGGGCGCTGAGCGCCTCGACGGAGTCGGTGACGTACCGATTCTCCTGGCCGCTGACAGCGATGCGGGCCTTATCGTCAGCTTCGGTGTCGGAGCGCTGCCACCAGCGTCGGCTGGGCAGTAGCAGCAGCCCCGAAGGTACGGCCTGTTCCTACGGATCAGGCACGGCATCGGGGACGGTTCCGACATCGGCCGGATCAAGCGGCAGCAGGCCTTCGTCGCCAGTCTGATCAAGAAGGTGAAGAGCGAGGGCCTCACCCCGACCAAGCTGCTGCCGCTCGCGGACGCCGCCACGCGGTCCATGACCGTCGATCCGGGGCTCGGTTCCGCGGACAAGCTGCTGGGCTTCGCGATGTCGCTGAAGGACATCGATCTGCACAACACGAAGTTCGTCACCGTCCCGTGGCGTTACGAGGGGTCGCGCGTCGCGATCGTCGAGCCGGACGCGGACGCGCTCTGGGCGGCGCTGCGGGCCGATCGTACGATCGACGGCCTGGACGCGAGTGGCGAGGAGGCCGCCGCTGCCTCCCCCGCCCCGAACCCGAGCCCGAGCCCGAGCGTGCCGGTGTCCGGTGCGGGCATCTCCGTCGGCGTCTACAACGGCACCAGGGTCACCGGGCTGGCCGCCCGGGTGGCCGGCACTCTCGCGGACCACGACTTCACGGTGACGGGCACCTGGACCGCGAGCGCTCAGGGCTACGGCGCCTCGGTGATCGAGTACGGCCCCGGCCAGGAGGAGCACGCGAGGACGCTCGCCCGTTTCTTCCCGGGCGCGCTGCTCCAGTCCGTACCCGCGCCGGGCATCAACGTCATCGTGGGGATGTCGTACGCGAACGATCCGCCGCCCGCTCCCTCGGCGGCGGCGCCGACCGGCGTACCGTCGCAGGTGGCCGAGGGCGCCCGTTCGGCGGACGACGATCTCTGTTCCAACCTCTCCTACGGCTGATAACCGGCCCGCGCCGGGACGAGCGCAGCGCGGCCGGCCGACTGACCGGCCGTCAGCCGCACCACGGTCATCACATCGGAGTCGTCGACGGCCGCCCCCTGGGGCCCTGGCTAGGCGTACGGCGCGAGGAGCGCCTTCTTGGTGGAGCGGTAGCGGGCCAGCAGCACCGGGCGCAGCCACCGCACCGGCGGCGGGAAATCGTTCACCATGGACGTGTATCCGGGAACCGGCTCCGGGTCCTGCATCAGTCCGAACATCAGATGCGGGCTCGTGCGCGGCGCGCTGTGGATGATCGCGTTCCGCAGTCGCACGATCTCGTGGTCCGGGACCTCGGGGATCAGTTCCCGCAGGACGGGTTCCTCCTCGTCGAGGTGGCCGATCAGGATGGCCTGGACCTTGTGCACGGACGGCAGCCCGGACAGGGCCGCGTGACCGACGACCGCCAAGGCCCTCGCGTGCTCCCCCACACCCTCCGCCGGCGCGGCGAGCGCGTCGACCGCCCTGGTCAGGGCGTGCAGCTCCACGTCGAGCGCCTGGTGCTCGACCGTCAGCCGGTCCAGCTCGGCGACCGCCGCGGGGAAGAGGTCACGCAGTACGGGCCAGAACAGCGCCTCCTCGCTCTCGTGGTGGTGGTGGACGAACTCGATCAGCCAGCGGGTCGCTCCGACCAGGGCCCTGACGTCGACGGACTCGCCACGGGCGAGACGTTCGAACGAGGCCGAGACGAGCGCGGTCCCCCGGCGCATGATCGTGTGCACCGCGAGGAGTTCGTCGTACATACGCGTGCCTTCAGTCTGAAACGTGGAGGAAGCGGCCATCGTCTGTACCTCGGATGCAGTGCCACTGCAAGCTGTGAAAATAAGATCCAATACCTTATTCGTCCTTGTATATCGCCTTGCCCGGGTATGTGAACCTGGAAACACTCTCAATGAGAGCATTTGCCCGTACCGGTTTCGCTGCGCGAGAACGCCCCTGTTTCCCGGGTTATCCACAGGCCGGGGGGACCACGGACGGAATGTCAGGGCCCGGGAGCAGAATGGGGTCATGACTGAGATCACCGGTTCGACGCCGGATTCGATGCCGGAGTGGGAGAGGCGCTTCCGGGCGCCACGGGTTTCGCTGCCGGACTGGGCGGAGGACGCGCCCGAGCGGGCGCTGTTCGTATCGAACGCGACAGGGACGTACGAGCTGTACGCGTGGGACCGCTCGACCGGCGAGCAGCGGCAGGCGACCGACCGGCCGAACGGGACGACGGACGGCGTGCTCTCGCTCGACGGCGAGTGGATCTGGTGGTTCTCGGATTCGGACGGGGACGAGTTCGGGATCTGGATGCGGCAGCCCTTCCACCCCGGGGCGGACGGCCCCGGCGACGAGCCCGCGACGCCCGGGCTCGACCCCTCCTATCCGGCCGGGCTCGCGCTCGGGCGGGACGGTACGGCGGTCGTCGGACGGTCGACCGACGAGGACGGCTCGACACTGCATGTCGTACGGCCCGGTCAGGCGCCCGTGGAGATCTACCGGCACCGGGAGTCGGCCGGAGTGGCGGATCTGTCGTACGACGGGGCCCTCCTCGCGATCGAGCACACCGAGCACGGGGACGCGATGCACTCCGCCGTACGGGTGCTGCGGCTGGACGGCTCGGTGGTGGCGGAGCTGGACGACACCCGGGGCGGCACGCGCGAGCTGGGCCTGGAGGTGCTGGGCTTCGCGCCGGTGGACGGGGACAACCGGCTGCTCGTCGCCCATCAGCGGCGTGGCCGCTGGGAGCCGGTCATCTGGGACCCGCTGACCGGCGAGGAGACCGACCTCGCGATCGAGCTGCCCGGGGACGTCAACGCCGAGTGGTACCCGGACGGCGCCGGGCTGCTCGTCGCGCACAGCTTCGAGGCCCGGGGCGAGCTGTGGCGGTACGACTTCTCCAGGAGCGCGCTCATCCAGGTGGACACCCCGCCCGGCTCGGTGTCAGGGGCGACCGCCCGTCCTGACGGCAGCGTGGAGTACCTGTGGTCCTCGGCGGCGCGCCCGCCGGAGGTCCGTTCGACGGACGGCGGGGTCGTGCTCGACCCGCCGGGGATGGCGGCGCCCGCCTCGGTGCCGGTGGAGGACGCGTGGGTGGAGAGCCCTGGCGGCCGGGTCCACGCGCTGGTGCAGCGGCCGGCGGGCGAGGGCCCCTTCCCGACGGTCTTCGAGATCCACGGCGGGCCGACGTGGCACGACAGCGACGCGTTCGCGGCGGGACCGGCCGCGTGGGTCGACCACGGATACGCGGTGGTACGGGTCAACTACCGGGGGTCGACCGGTTACGGGCGGGAGTGGACGGACGCGCTCAAGCACCGGGTCGGGCTGATCGAGCTGGAGGACATCGCGGCGGTCCGCGAGTGGGCGGTGGCCTCCGGCCTGGCCGACCCCGCGAAGCTGGTCCTGGCGGGCGGATCGTGGGGCGGCTATCTGACCCTGCTCGGCCTCGGCACCCAGCCGGAAGCCTGGGCCGTGGGCCTCGCGGCGGTTCCGGTCGCCGACTACGTGGCGGCGTACGACGACGAGATGGAGGCCCTCAAGGCGATGGACCGCACCCTGCTGGGCGGCACGCCGGAGGAGGTGCCGGAGCGCTTCGAGGCGTCGTCCCCGCTGACGTACGTGGACAAGGTCCGCGCGCCGGTCTACATCTCGGCGGGGGTCAACGATCCGCGCTGCCCCATCCGCCAGGTGGAGAACTACGTGGACCGCCTGGCGGCGCGCGGTGCGGTCCACGAGGTGTACCGGTACGACGCGGGCCACGGCTCGCTGGTGGTGGAGGAACGCATCAAGCAGGTCCGGCTGGAGCTGGACTTCGCGGCGAAGCACCTCGGGTAACGGGGATCGGAGGGGCGGGGTCCGGACGGGGGGCCGGACGGCGGGCCGGACGGGGGGCCGGACGGCGGGCCGGACGGGGGGCCGGACGGCGGGGCACGGGGGCGGGGCTGGATGGCGGGGCCCGGACGGGGGCACAGGGGTGAGGCACAGGGGTGAGGCACAGGGGTGAGGCACAGGGGCGGCGGGCCTCGCCGGGCCCCGCCGCCTCGGGCCCCGCCGCCTCGGCGCTGCCCGGATGGGCCCGGCTCTGTTCTCGCATGTCGCGGAGAACGCCTCGCACCCGTGCCCCGGATGGCGGTACTCGCTCCCTCATCCGGGTCCCGGGTCCCGGCCGGGGGAGGACGTTCCGTACCGTGGGGGCGTGTACCGGTTCCTGGTGACTCCCCGCTGGTGGGGGATCAATGTCTTCGTCGTGCTGGCGATCCCCTTCTGCGTCTTCATGGGGACCTGGCAGCTCGGCCGCTTCGAGGACCGTGTCGACTCGCACCGGGCCGCTGAGGAACAGCCGGACCCGGCCGGGCGGGCGGCGGCGCCGCTGGCGACCCTGCTCCCCGTCGACCAGAAGACGTCCGGGCGTCAGACGACCGCGACCGGGCGATACGGCGACCAGTTCCTGGTGCCCGACCGGGAGCTGGACGGCAAGAACGGTTCGTACGTGCTGACCATGCTGCGTACCGACACGGGCAGGGCACTGCCCGTCGTACGCGGCTGGCTCGCCCCGGGCGGTGAGGCACCCGCGCCGCCGGCCGGCGAGGTCACCGTGACCGGGGCGCTCCAGGCGTCCGAGTCGCCCGGGAGCGGCGGGGTGCGTACGGGCGGCGGACTGCCGCAGGGGCAGCTCGGCATGATCAGCGCCGCCTCGCTGGTCAATCTCGTGCCGTACGACGTGTACGACGCCTGGGTCACCGTCAGCCGGGCGTCGGACGGCCTGCGGGCCGTGCCCCCGGCCGCGCCGCAGAACACCGGACTCGACCTCAAGGCGTTCCAGAACCTGGGCTACACCGGCGAGTGGTTCGTCTTCGCCGGCTTCGTCGTCTTCATGTGGTTCCGGCTCTTCCGCCGCGAGGCCGAGGCGGTCAAGGACCGGGCGCTGGGGCTGGAGACGGCCGCCTGAGAGCCGCCAGGCGGCCCGGGGGCGAGCGCCCCGCCCGGGTGGGCGGAGGGCACTCCCCCAGGAAGCCCAGGAAGCCCAGGAAGCCCAGGAAGCCCAGTACCGGTCACGGCACCCAGTACCGGTCACGGCACTAGGAAGCGCTCAGGACGCCCGTCCGGTAGATCGTGCCCACGCAGGCGTTGGGGATCGTCGCCTGTGCGCTCGGCGCGCCGGCCTCCGCCGTGAGGGACACCGAGACGTTGCCGTCCACCCCGCTGGCTTCCGTTCGCAGCTTGGTCTCCGCGTTCGCGGACTCCGAGCCGGTCCCGGAACTGGCCGCGCCGCTCTCACCGGTGCCGCCGGTCGTGCCCGTCGAGCCCTCCGCCGGGGGCGTGGGGTCGGGTGTGGCACCCGTGGTCGGGCAGGAGTCCGCCGGGACCCAGGCGAATCTCACCTCGTACGCGCCGTTCGGCGCCAGCACCAGCGCCGCCGACTCCTGGGACGGGTCGGGCAGCCCGATCGCCGCGTCACCCGAGGTGTGCTCCACGACGTTGATCCTGCTCGGGTCGGCCGCGCCGCCCGCGAGGAAGCTGATCGAGCCCCGGCCGGTGACGGCGCACTCGGCGCCCGAGACGTTGGCGACGCGGAAGATCCCGTACACCTTGCCCGTGGAGTCCGGTGCGCCCGCCTCGGCGGTGGTGACCCCGAGCTGGCTCGCGCCGCAGGTGGGTGAGGAGGCGACGGAGCTGCCGCCCGCCGGGTGGGAGGCGCTGCCGGTGGCCCCGTCGGTGGAACCGGAGGCGTCGGCCTCCGGGGCGCCCGGCCGGCCGGGTTCGTTCTCGCCGGCGGAAGCCGCGCCGGAGGGGAAACCGTCCCTGCCCATCGCCCCGCTGCCGCCGGAGCTCTTGCCGGTGCCGGCGCCGCCCTGCGCCTGCTCGCCGTGGCCGGCGTTGACGGAGTGATCGCCGCCGGCGCCGCCGGAGCCCGCGACATGGACGAAGGCGGGGACCGCCGTGCCGAACAGGATCGCCGCGGCCGCCATACCGACGACGGCCTGACGCTTCCTGGCTCGCCGGGTCGGGACCGCTTTGCGCAGGTGGTCGAGGACGCCGTCGGACGGCTCCAGATCCTCCACCGCGCTGTGCATCAGACGCCGCAGGGCCAGTTCGTCCTCGTCCAGCTCACTGCCGAGGGCGCGTTCAGAGCCACGGCCGAAGGCGCGGCCGAAGTCTCTGCCGGGGCCCCTGCCGGGTTCCCCGCTCAGGCCGCCGTCCGGGCCGCCCGCGTCGCCCGAGGTGCCCGGGCCACCTTCCGTACCCGTCCCGCTTCCGCCCGCGCTTTCGCTCGCGCTGCTGTCGGCGCTTCCGTCAGCGCTTTCAATTCCGTTGTCGGCACCCGCAGCGCCGAGGCCACCCAGGTCGTCATCCGGCCCGTTGTTCACAATTCCGTTTCCAGTCAGGTCGTTCAGGAGCGCGTCCGGCCCGTCCTGCTCGTTCTCTCGGCTCTCTTCGCGGCCTGTGCCACGGCCGAATCCGCGCCGGTACGTACGCCCACTCATGCGTTGGCCTTCATGACGACGCGCAGCGCCGCTATGCCACGGGAGCCGTACGCCTTCACCGATCCCAGGGACACGCCCAGGGTCTCGGCGACCTGCGCCTCGGTCATGTCCGCGAAGTACCGCAGGACCAGGACCTCGCGCTGACGGCGCTGCAACCCGCGCATCGCCTTGATCAGATCGTCCCGCTCCAGCAGGTCGTAAGCACCCTCCTCCGCGCTCGCCATGTCGGGCATCGGCTTCGACAGAAGCTTGAGCCCGAGAATGCGGCGGCGGAGCGCGGACCTGGACAGGTTCACGACGGTCTGCCGCAGGTACGCGAGCGTCTTCTCGGGCTCGCGTACCCGGTTTCGCGCGGAATGAACGCGTATGAACGCTTCCTGGACCACGTCCTCGCAGGAGGCCGTGTCGTCCAGCAGCAGGGCGGCGAGACCCAACAGCGACCGGTAGTGGGCGCGGTAGGTCTCGGTGAGGTGATCGACGGTCGTACCCGCTGCCATCGCCTCGTCAGCGCTCTGCCGCTGGGAGGGTATGCGGGTGGGACGCGCGGCGGGCATGGGAGCGATCACCGGCATGCCGCCAGACGTGCGGGGCCGCCGGAGCGGACGCACGGTCGCGCCGCGAACGGCGACCATCGCTGTGATGTCGAGAACCTCTGCCACGCCTGTTGGACACGCTTCCCCCCATCAGGGTTGTACGTCCCCGCCGCCCCATGTGACGCTGCACCAATGAGCCTCATGCGTACCGGATCTCCCCCCAATGCCCCAATTTCGCGGCACCGCACGGGGGCGACCGCGTAGACGCGTCACGGCCAGCCGGCGGTTGCGGTCCTCATATGGAAAAACCGACTCGCATCGTCGAACATGGCAACGCCCCAGTTCAAGTGGTAGAGACCTTCGACTTGGTCACAGGGCGTTCACAGATGCTACAAAAAATTAAGGTTCGACTGCTTGCGCTTTTCGGCCGACCGGCGCACCGGAAAGAGGAGTTGGGCGTACGGGGATCTCAAGGGCGTACGAGGCGCAACGGACCTAACGGACTTAAGCCTTCAACAGCTCCGCCGCGACGGCCTCGGCGATCTGCGCCACGTTCAGCGCCGCGCCCTTACGGAGGTTGTCGCCGCAGACGAACAGCTCCAGCGCCCTGGGGTCGTCCAGCGACCGCCGTACACGCCCCACCCACGTCGGGTCGGTCCCCACCACATCGGCGGGCGTGGGGAAATCGCCCACCCCCGGATTGTCGAACAGCACCACGCCCGGCGAGGTCGCCAGGATCTCGTGCGCCCGGTCGACGGTGATCTCGTGCTCGAAGCGCGCGTGCACGGACATCGAGTGCGTGGTGATCACGGGGACGTGGACGCAGGTGGCCGCCACCCGCAGCCCGGGCAGGTCGAGGACCTTCCGGGTCTCCTCGCGGATCGCCATCTCCTCCGAGGACCAGCCGCCCTCCTGGAGCGCGCCGGACCAGGGCACCACGTTCAGCGCCAGCGGCGCGGCGAAGGGGCCGGTGGTGTCGCCCACCGCGCGGCGTACATCGCCCGGGTGCGTGCCCAGTTCCGTACCGGCGACGGCGGAGAGCTGATCGCGCAGCGCGCCGATGCCGTCCTGGCCGGCGGAGCTGACCGCCTGGTACGAGGAGACCACCAGCTCCCGGGCGCCGAATTCGGCGTGCAGCGCGCCCACCGCGACGATCATCGTCAGCGTGGCGCAGCCCGGACTCGCGATGATCCCGCGCGGACGGGACCGTACGGCGTGCGGATTGACCTCGGGAACGACCATCGGTACGTCCGGGTCCATCCGGAAGGCCGCCGAATTGTCCACGACGACCGCGCCCTTGGCGGCGGCGATGGGCGCCCATCTCGCGGACACCTCGTCCGGCACGAGGAACACCGCGACGTCCACGCCTTCGAGCGCTTCCTCGGAGAGCCCGACCACCTCGGTCGCCTCGCCGCGTACGGACAGCTTGCGGCCGTCCGTACGCGGCGAGGCGATCAGCCGGATCTCGCCCCAGATGTCGGCGTGCTGCGACAGGATCTGGAGCATGACGGCGCCGACGGCACCGGTCGCACCCACGACCGCGAGCGTCGGCTTCCGGGTCATCGCCCGGTGCCCCCGTAAACGACGGCCTCGTCGGTGTCGCTGTCGAGACCGAAGGCGGTGTGCACGGCGCGCACGGCCTCGCTGACCTCGTCAGCACGGGTGACGACCGAGATGCGGATCTCACTGGTCGAGATCAGCTCGATGTTCACACCCGCGTCGGACAGCGCTTCGAAGAAGCCCGCCGTGACGCCCGGGTTGGTCTTCATGCCGGCGCCGACCAGCGAGATCTTGGCGATCTGGTCGTCGTAGCGGAGCGACTCGAAGCCGATCGTCGACTTCGTCTTCTCCAGCGCGTCGATCGCCTTGCGGCCCTCGGTCTTCGGCAGCGTGAAGGAGATGTCGGTCAGACCGGTGGACGCGGCGGAGACGTTCTGCACCACCATGTCGATGTTGATCTCGTTGTCCGCGATCGCACGGAAGATCGTGGCGGCCTCACCCGGCCGGTCGGGGACACCGACAACCGTGATCTTCGCCTCGGAGGTGTCATGGGCGACACCGGAGATGATGGCCTGCTCCACCTTGCGGTCCCCTCGCGGTTCGTTGCTGACCCAGGTGCCGGGCAGTCCCGAGAAGGACGACCGGACGTGGATCGGGATGTTGTAACGGCGTGCGTACTCCACGCACCGGTGCAGCAGCACCTTGGAACCGGAGCTGGCGAGCTCCAGCATGTCCTCGATGGAGATCCACTCGATCTTCCGGGCCTTCGACACGACCCGGGGGTCGGCGGTGAAGACGCCGTCCACGTCGGTGTAGATCTCGCACACCTCGGCGTCCAGCGCGGCCGCGAGCGCGACGGCGGTGGTGTCGGACCCGCCCCGCCCCAGGGTGGTGATGTCCTTCTTGTCCTGGGACACCCCCTGGAACCCGGCGACGATGGCGATGTTGCCCTCGTCCAGCGCCGTGCGGATGCGGCCCGGCGTGACATCGATGATGCGCGCTTTGTTGTGGACCGAGTCGGTGATGACACCGGCCTGGCTGCCGGTGAACGACTGGGCCTCGTGGCCCAGGTTTTTGATCGCCATCGCCAGCAGCGCCATGGAGATCCGCTCTCCGGCGGTCAGCAGCATGTCGAACTCACGCCCGGCAGGGATCGGCGATACCTGCTCGGCGAGATCGATCAACTCGTCCGTCGTGTCACCCATCGCGGAAACCACGACGACCACCTGGTGGCCGTTCTTCTTGGCGTCGACGATTCGCTTGGCGACCCGCTTGATGCCCTCGGCATCGGCTACGGAGGAGCCTCCGTACTTCTGCACGACAAGGCCCACGTGCGCTCCTCGCTCAATCCATTACTGCTGTCGGCTCAGTTTACCGAGCGGTCGCATTTCGCCCCGGCTATATCAGATCATGAGATGTCCAGCTCACGGGATGATCAGCGAGAGGCGGGCACGGCCGCTCGGTGAGGATGCATGCCCCCGATCATGAAGGCCACGCGGAACGTGGGGCGCGTCACAGGCCGCCGTCACCTGACAGGGCGGTGGCGCGCGGCCCCCGGGATTGTCGTCCGGCGGCGTCCGGCGATGAGCGTCCGGCAGGTGCCCGGCGGGTGGGCGTCCGGCGGGCGAACGCGGATTTGTCGATCAGGTATCGCTCGTTCATGCCGCCGACGACTCCTGCCTGGGGTCGTTGCGGACGTCGTACATAAGGTCGATCTCCCCGGTCTTGATGGCGTCGCTGAACTCCTGCCGACGCAGACGCTTCGCCGCGTCCACGACTGCGGCCAGGACCGCCGCCTCGTCCGTCTCGGCGCCGAACGCCGCACGGATGTCTTCGAGGAATTCCCCGTCGATGTCGACACTGATGCGGGCCATGTCAGGCCGCCTTTCCACGAGAGGAATCACCGGACCACCTCCACGATAGGTCTCGCTGCTACGGGTTCGAGGCGCCTGCGGACACCTCGGTTCTTCGCGCCGCGCCTGGCCGCGTCGCGCTTCACCGCGCCGTACTTCACCGCGCTTCACCGCGCCGCGCTCGCACCGCTCAGCTCGCTGTGTGTCGGCTGCGGGATGGACCGGGCCTTGAGACCGGCCGCCGCGCGGGCCTCGTCGGCGCGGCGGGCGACGTCCACCTCGGCGGGGACGCTGCGGAAGGTGTCCGGTACGGAGTCGATGACCACGCCCGCCTCCTCCGCCACGTCGTACGCCTTCATCTCCTCGCGGCATTCCAGGCACACTCCCCGGACGAGCACCTTCACCGTCTCGGGCTCCTCGCAGTTCATGCAGGTCATCAACGCGCGGGTCACATGGGCGGACTGCCGGATCGGCGCGGGCGGCATCTTGCTCTCCAGTCGGGTACGGGCGATCGCCCCCGGGCTGTGCAGGGGATGCGGCAGCCCGGCGGTCAGGGAACGGGTGAGGTGATCCACCGTCGCCCCGCGCGCCAGCCACTGCGCGGCCAGCGGTTCGAGCGCGGCGCACTCGGCGGCGGAGAGGGTCATACGGGGATCGGTACGGCCGAGCCGGCTGAGGACGCCGTACGCCTTCGAGGGCACGGCGGCCACGACCGGCGCGGCGGCGGGTACGGGTGCGGGTGCGGGTGCTGGGGCGGGTGCTGGGGCGACGACGGGGGCCGGGGCGGGTACGGGGGTCGGCTCCGTGGCGGGCGTGGGCAGCGGCTCGG
Organism: Streptomyces sp. NPDC051569; assembly: GCF_044454085.1. NCBI lineage: Bacteria > Bacillati > Actinomycetota > Actinomycetes > Kitasatosporales > Streptomycetaceae > Streptomyces > Streptomyces sp. NPDC051569. The sequence goes on along the minus strand of NZ_JBITDJ010000018.1, from coordinate 110,444 downwards.
ACTCGGGGGTCGGCACGGGTTCCGGCTCCCGCTCCGGATCGTCGTCATCCGGATCGGGGTCGTCGTCCCACCCGTCGCCGTCGTCCCACCCGTCGCCGTCGTCCCACCGGTCGTCCCACCCGTCGCCGCACTCCGGCTCTTCGTCATACTCCGGCTCGGGTTCGATCAGGTGCCAGGCATCAGGGTCCGCATCAGCCTCAGGCTGGGTTTCCCGCTCAGGCGCGGGTCCCGGTACGGCCCCGGTCGCCGACGCGCACGCGGCGGCTGCCCGCTCCCGGCGTTCCAGCTCGGTGAGGTCGATCCCGCACATGCTCCGTACGAAGGCCGTCCACCACGCGTCGTCCCTGGACGTCCGCGTGAAGTAGGTGCGTGTCACCCATCGAAAACTGTTGTCCTCCAGCTGCAAGTGCTGCTTCACCCGGCGCAGATGACCCTCGTCCGAAAGGAAGTTGAGCGCCTTGCCGCACGCCTGCTGGCCGTAGTCGGCGATGTTCCCGGCGAGGGCCTTGTAGCCGATCGCCGAGCCCTCGGGAAGGCGGTCGATGTACGAGGCGACGGCCGCCTCCCGCGTGCGCAGATGTGCGAAGTCCGCCTGTCCACGCGGGCGTTGGTCGGGTGCGCAGCGCTTTCCGTACCCCGGTTTGGCCCAGGGATGTGCGGAGGCGGGCAGGGCAGCACTAAGGTCGGTGTAAACCACCATCGAGTCCTGTCGATGCGTAGGTCAGGCCCCGGATTTCGGTGTTGGCGCACCGGCCGGGGCCGCTTAATGCCCCGAACGCTAGACGTTCATCACACTCCGGCGCAACCCGACCACGGAAAGTCATCGCGCCTGGTCGGTCGGGGACTTGGGAGGGGGGAAGGTTTTTCTCTCCCCCGGAAAACCACCCAATGCCTAAAGAAGGGCTCGAAGCCCGAGGCCCGGAACCCGAGGCTCAAGCCCCGGGCCGACCTGCGGTGACGTCTCCGACTCAGACGCGGCGCGCGTACGCCACGAAGTCGTCCCAGGAAGCCTGCGGAACGGCCAGTTCGGGGCCGGCGGGGGACTTCGAGTCGCGAATGTGGATGGCAGGGCGGCCGGCGGCCACCTCGACGCAGTTACCGCCCTCGCCGTCGCTGTAGCTGGACTTGAACCACGCCAACTGCTCGCTCACAGCTCATCCACCATCCGCTCCAGGAAACGGGCCGAGTCCTCGGCGCCAAGGGCTTCCATGCGGATCATGCTAAGCCGCTCGGTCGCCGCACTGACCGCTTCCGGCTCAGAGGTCAGCTCGCTCGCGAACGGCCCCTCGGCGAAAGCGAATCGCTCGTGGTTGCGGGTCTCCAGCAACACCATGGATCCACTGAGTGCCGCAGGAATACCGCGCTCGTACGGCAGCACCTGGAGCGAGATGTTACGCCGCGCTCCCACCTCCAGGAGATGGAGCAACTGTTCCTTGTCCACAAGCCGGCCACGGAGTGCGGCCTCGTACAGCACGAAAGTGAACGCCACCGGTGGCCTGCTGCTCAGGATCTTCTGACGCTCCAGACGGGCCAGGACTCGTTCTTCGACCGTCTCCGCGTCCACCGATGGAGAGAAGTTCCCGATCAAATCTCGCGCGTACGTCTCCGTCTGCAAGAGTCCCTGCACAAGAGCCACTTCGTACGACCACAGGTTGATCGCCTCACGCTCCTGAACCATGAAGTTCAGGGCGCGGGCGGGAAAGCGGTGGCGTCGCAGATAGGGCTTGGCCGCACTCAGCAGCCCCTCCGCCCGCAGCAGCTCATCCGCAGCGTCGAGCAGCTTGGGCGTCGGCATCCGTACGCCCTGCTCCATCGCCTTGATCGTGTCGGGAGCGTAATTGGAGGCCGCGCCCAGCTCCTCACGGCTCACACCGGCCTTCGTGCGCCACCTCTTCACCTGGTCACCGGCGTACCTCCAAGCGACCGGCGACTGGGAGTTCTCGCCCTGCTCCTGAAGTGACACAGTCCGCACCTCCGACTGATACACCGCACCGTGTATCCGCTCCGTCACTTCCGAGCGTAACCACTCTCAACCAGCCTGTGACCATGAATGATGCAATCCGACCCTCTCTGGTCGAGTGGTGAGCACGCCCATGTCCACGACCGTGATGCGGTTCGGCCGCTCAACCGCCTCCGTGCCCGAAGCCCGTGCCTTCGCCCGAGGTGTTCTCCGTAACGCCTGTGCCCACTTCCTCGACGACGTACTCGTCTGCGTCTCGGAGCTGGCGACGAATGCCGTCCGGCACGGCGTGCCCGTCGGCGGGGCGTTTCTGATCAAGATCGAGGCCGACGATCAGCGCGTACGGGTCGAATGCCACGACGCCAACCGCCGGCGCCCCCGCGTACGCCACCCCGCCGACGACGACCAGCATGGGCGGGGCCTGCTGCTCGTCGAGGCCATTTCGTCGCGCTGGGGTGTCGGTGACCGGCCGTTCGGCAAGTACGTGTGGTTCGAGCTGGATCTCAGGCCCCCGGCCGATGAAGCGGACCGGCCGAGCCGTCTCCTCGGCACGCTCGTCGGCGGGAGCAAGGTCGAGGGCACGGTCGAACTCGACGTCCCGGGCCAGGGTGTCGTGGTCGTCCGCACCGGCCAAGCAGACGTGCCCGCCCTGCTCAGGACGTACGCGAACCGGCGCGTGGCAGCCGAGGTGGACGCCCTGAACGGGCCCTCGCCAGTGGGGCGTGAGCGGCAGCGCCGTCAACTTCTCGGCCTCTCGCTTCACGAGGACTGAACTGCCGGCCCGGGCAGGCGGGGCGTGGAGAAGGAACGACCCATGTGTCGGACAGGCTCCCCGCTGCCGCCCCTGCCCAGGTGCCCGGCTACGACGTTGCCGCAGTTATCGCCCGCCGTTGATGCCTTCGCATTCCGCAGTCCACGGCGTGCCGCTCATCGCTGACGCGAGAAGCTACGGAGAACCGCCCGCACCACCAGAGGAGCATCTCCGTGACCGGCGTTCTGACGACTGATCATCCTGGCTGGCACAGCGACGCCGATGGGGCACGCGCGCGTGTAGTTCGTACGGCTTGCGGTCTCTGGGTCCTGTCCTTCGACGACCAACAGGGCCTGCGCGTCGACTGCCTGGAGGGCACCGAGGACGTGAAGCCCGCGTTCCTCTCCACCGACCCCGCCCACCTTCCGCAGACCGCACCACCCGCGCTGCGGTCCGGTCTCGACGAGCTCGGCGTCACGCAGCGGCTGGCGAATCCGTGGCTGTGGGACGCGATTACCACCGCGATCCTCCGCCAGGTCGTACGCGCCGACCAGGCCCGCAAGCTCTACCGCGCCTGGTGCAGCGCCTACGGCACCGTCGTCGACGGTCCGTTCGGCAAGCTCGCTGTGGCCCCGGCTCACGCCACGGTGATGGCCTTGGCCGACGAGAGCTTCGCCGCAATCGGCGCCAAGTTCCACCGCACCGCGCTACAGGCGGCGGCCGAGTACTACGAACGCCACCACGAGTCATGGGAGGGTGCGAACGCCGCCGACCTGAGTGTGGCGCTGACGGCCATCCCTCGGATCGGGCCCTGGACCGCCCGTGCGGCTGCCGCCGACTTCACCGGCGACTTCAGTATCTACCCGCACGATGACCTCGCCGTCCGCACCTGGGCCGCCCAGATCGCCCCCGCCTACCCCTGGCCCGGCAAGAAGGACAAAAGCTTCGGTCCCCTGTGGACCGGCTGGGCCGGTCCAGATCGAACCGCTCTGCACACCCTCACCCTCGCCACCCTCACCTGGGGGGCCCATGCCCGATGACCTGGAGGACCGATGCAGCAGTTACCGCTGATCGCGGGCGCCGACGACGCCCGTACGCTGGACGCCCTGTTCATCAACGCGCCACTGCGTGACTACACCCTGCGGCCTCGCACGAACGACTACACCCTCCCCGTGCTGGGCATGGCGTACATCGCCACCTACGCGCAGAGTCAGGGCTTCAACGTCGGCCTCCTGGATGCCGAAGCTCACGGCCTGGGCATCGAGGAGGCCGCCCGGATCGTCAACGAGGCCACGCCTCGCTGGGCCGCCATGAACCTCCTCGCACCGACCTACGAGATGTCCGCGAAACTCGCCACCCTCCTGAACCCGGGCATCGCCCTGATGGTCGGCGGCCATCACGCCAAGGCCATGCCGGACCGCGTGCTGAACGACCCTCGCATGCGCAGCCTCCGGGCCCTTGTCCTCGGTGAAGGTGAGCTGCGCGTCACCGCCCTTCTGGAGGACGAGCGAAATCGGCGGACGCTGCCCGGCGTCATGTGGCGGGACCCCCTGCTCGGCACCCGGGCCACCGGCATCGCCGACCCCAAAGCCAGCGCAGCGCTATTGAGCCCGAACATCGACACCCTTCCGTACATCAACCGGGCCTTCCTCCCGCAGGATCCCTGCCAGGCCGCCCCGACCGCGACCGACCGCCGCCTGGCCTCCCGAGGCTCCCGCTTCGCTACGGCTGCCCGCACCGGGCACATGGAGGCCAACATCGTCGGCAGTCGCGGCTGTCCCTACAACTGCACATTTTGCGGCGCCGCCGTCACAGCCAACCCGGACGTCACCATCCGGGTGCGCTCCCCCGAGAACATCATCGGTGAACTCGACCAGTTGCACGACGAGTACGGAGTGACCGCGTTCCGCTTCGTCGACGACCTGTTCCTCGGCGTCGGCCGCGTCATCGACGAGCAGATGGCGGCCTTCACCCGAAACCGTATTGGCGAACGGTATGTGTGGGACGCCACCGGACGTATCAACGTCCTCAACCGGCTCTCCGAGGCGGACCTGGACCGCCTCGTGGCCAACGGGCTGCGCGAAGTCGCCCTCGGTATCGAATCCGGCAGCGACCGCATCCTGGCAGCAATGGACAAGCGCATCGACGCGGCGATGACCGAGCGCGTCGCCCGCCGCCTGGTCGCCCACGGTATCGGGGTGAAGGGCTACTTCATCCTGGGCTTCCCCGGCGAGACACAGGAGGACCTGGACGCCACTGTCCAGCACATCCGCAACCTGTGGGACATCTCGGATCTGCACACCGGAGACGTGCGCGCGAGCGTCTTCGAGTTCCGCCCTTACCCTGGCACACCCGTGTGGCAGACGCTCACTGACGCCGGATACGAACCCGACACCCTCCTCGCGTACGGCGATGTGGACCTCACCAGCGACGGCGCGCACGAGTCGATGCGGCAGCGCGACGAGTTCAACTTCTCTGTCGGCATCCCATTCGGCGACATCCCTCTGCAACGCATCCGGTCGACGCTCGCCATGCTCACCCGCGAGCAGCACGAGCGGAACCACAGCGGGCAGGAGGTTTCCGCATGAGCCACGGACGCTCCGGCTGGTTCGTCAGCATCGACGGGCCCAGCGGAGTCGGCAAGTCCACCACCGTCAAGGCTCTGCACGACCTTCTGGCCGAGCAAGGTCGCCCCGTCACCAGGACGGTCGAACCGACCACCAGCGCCCTGGGCACGTTCACGCGCTCCCACGCCAACGAGATCCACGGCCTGGCGCTGGCCTGCCTCGTGGCCGCTACTCGCTACGAGCACGTCGAGACTGTGATCGACCCCGCGCTGCGGGCCGGCGAGCTTATCGTCAGCGACCGCTACCTACCCTCCACGCTGGTCCTGCAGCGGCTCGACGGTGTCCCATTCGAGTTCTTGATCGATGTCAACCGGCATGCTCCGTTGCCGGATCTGGCGGTGATCCTCACCGCCGAGCCGGGGCTCATCGCCCAGCGCGTCGCCGAGCGGGGAATCACCCACCGCTGGCACCTGGACCCCACCGGCCCGGGCCATGAAGTCGATCTGTACCGGGACGCAGCGGCCTACCTGACGGGCAGAGGTGTCAACGTGCTGGTCCTCGACAACAGCACCTACACCCCATCGGACGCAGCGCACAGAATCGCCGACGCCATACCGGCTCTGCCGCTAGCCTCGGTCCCCTCCCCCACCCCTTCAACCCCCCAAGGAACATGAGCGGACATCCGGCAACACCCGTCATCGACACCCACGTCATCCTTCGCGACGGCGACAAGGTCCTGTTCTCCCAGCGGGGCGGCCCGTACGGCTACGGCCGGTGGCACATGCCGTCCGGGAAGCTCGACCAAAAAGAGTCCCTGCCCGCCGGCGCCGCCAGGGAGCTGTTCGAGGAGACCGGTATCACCGTCGACCCGACCGACCTACGGATGGTTCAGGTCGTTCACCACCGCCAGGACGACGAGGTGGAGCGCATCGGCTTCTTCTTCGAGGCCGTCGAGTGGGAGGGGAACCCCGTCAACAAGGAACCGGAGAAGTGCTTGGCGCTCACCTGGTTCACCGTGCACGAGCTTCCTGACGACATCATCGAGTACCCGCAGGCCGGCCTGCTCGGCTACCTGAACGAGACCGGGCCTCTCACCTCGCACAACTGGCGGTAGCGCTCCCGGCGCTCAAGTCCGGCGAAGGCGCGGCAGTTGCGTGCCGGATTCGTCCGCTGCCGCGCCTCCCGCTCATTCCGAGGGCTCAGTTGTACACGAGAAGGTGGTCACACGTATTCGTGCCGTCGTGGAGCGAAGGGTCGCTGTTGAGGACGTAGAAAGCCCCGGCGAATCCCGTAGCCGTCATCTTCGGCACCACGATCAGCGTCTGGTTCGCCATGCTCAGCCCGTTCGGCTTCACCACGTACTGCTGCAACTGCGCGAAGAGATTCATTCCGAGACTGGGCAGCCTGAGGACTCGGTACGTACGGTCCCCCGTCCCGTCCGAGCCCGTGACCGGTACCCGGTACTTCACGGCGTCCCATTGCGCGGGACTGGTGGCCATGCGTCCCATCGTCTCCAGTTCCTGCAGCCGCCGTTGCGTGCTCGCCCGGACGCCGGCCATGTGAATGTGCAACTGGTTGAAAAAGCGGGCGCTCTGCGAATTGATCCCCAACCCGATATTGGGATACTGCACGGGGACGCTGCCTCCGCTCCGGGCGTTCTGCCATGCGTCGTTCCAGTAATTTGGCGCGCCGGAGGTCTCGATGAACGGGCATTCGATACCGGTGATCCGACAACTGGGGGTCAGGAGAAAGTTGTGCCGGCTCGACGGCCTGCCGTTCAGTACGACGTAGTCCGAGGTCACCTTCAGGCAGGCGGGAGGGAACTGCCCGGGGGGCAGGGGCTTTCCCTGCGTGCAGTACTGGACGTCCCGCCACAGCGGATCGTTGTCGGAAGGGCTGCCGCAGAGGGGCTGGAGCTGAGCAGGGGGGCAGGTCGGGGTTCCCCCGGGAGGCGGAGTGGGGCACGCGTCGGGGGCAGGGTCCGCGTGCGTCGGGGCGGCTGCCGAAGCGGTGCGTCCGGCCGCCGCTTCCACGCCGGTCAGGAGCGTCGCCGCACCGATGGCGCCGGAGAACGCCACAAACCGACGCCGAGGCAGCTCGTTCGAAGTCCTGTCGTCATTCATGCGTGCTCCCCGATGGTGATGTCCACTGCATGGAATTCCCGGCCGCGAGCCGGAAAGGGCGGCCCGCCCGATTCCGGCCGCGCCGATTCGCTCACAGGGTAGGGAGCGACGAGCAGGTTTCCTGTCGACCGACCCGGTCGGTGTCACGGGTTCCGCCATTCAGCGGCCATCCCGTTCAGTCGTCGATGGCGGTAGCGCCGATTCCGCTTCTGCTCTCCCGCACACGACGGCCCCGGAGACGACATCGGAGACGAAAGCACTCCCGGCCGGAGTTCGGTGAGGACCTCGACGATTCCGTGCGGCCGGGCGGCAGCCGAATTGTGGGTCGAGCCCGGCAGAGCGGGCGGGGCCCGGAGCACGCGACAGGGTCGCGACTCCGATGCCGAACCCCGCGGCGAGCTGGGCGTACGTATCGCCGTACCGCGAGTGGGCCAGGCGGCAGAGCCTGCGACCGGCCGACAGGCACGATGCGGTATCGGGCAAACCGCTCGCACGGTGCGGCCGCCAGGGGTTAGGGTCTTCAGTCACGATTGAACGCAACGTCGCAGAACGTGCTGCCCCGCAGCGGGCACGCGTGGGGACAGGGGGATACCGTGAGTTCCGAGCCCGATTCCTTAACGCCCATATTCGCGCCGAACACCGGCGTTGATCCCCGGTCCGGAAGTCTTCCCGCGCCGAACACCGGCCCGGACCCACGGACCGCCTGGCAGGACCCGCGTACCGCGCACCAGTTGCCCGCCCCGGACGGGCGCACCGATCTCCGTGACCCGGGCCCCGCAGCCGGCACGGACCCCGACCCCGGATTCGACGGCGGCATCCGGACCATGTCGGCCGGCGGCGGACCGAGCGGCGGTTCGGCCGTCGGCACCCCGCAGGCGAGCGCCGACGACAGCGGCGGCTACGGCGTGAACAACGCCGAACTCGGGAGACTCGCCGACGAAATGGACGAGGCGGCACTCATCCTCGAAAACGCCGACAAGGGACTCGCGGAGTCCGACGCCACGGCTCGCACGCACAGCATGCTCGCCAGCGGGCGCATGCTCCTGAGCACGACGAGCGAGTGGGACGGAGAAATCACCCGCCTCGCCCGACAATGCCGTTCACTGGCCGACAAGTTGCGCCAGACGCATACGAACTACACCGCGCAGGAACACCGTACGGCGCAGGATTTCCAGGCCATCCTCAGCTCGTCCGAGAGGGGTGCGTGATGGCGACGCTCGGCGAACGTCCGAAGGGCACGGACCACACCCATCCCGATGCGGTGGCGCGGCAGGACATCACCGTCGCGGAGCTGGACGACGTCCGTCCGGAGGCCTGGGTGCGAGCGGCTACGGAGTGGACCGACCTGGCGTCCGCGACCGCCGACGCCAGGGAACGTGTCCAGGACGTCCTCCACAAGCTGCCCTTCGTCTGGCGGAGCGCGGTCTCCGTCACGGCTCGGGTCCAACTGACCGCGCTGTACAACGAACTGACCATCGCGAACAGTGAGTCGAAAGCGGCCGCGGCCACACTCGACGCCGCGCACACCGGGTTCGAGCTCGCCGGCACATGGCTCGACGAGGCCACCGACATGGCCACGGCGCAGTACCTGACCCTGCACAACGACGGCAGCGTCTCGATCCCCGACCGGAATTACCCGCACAACGACCCGGACAGCGCCGTCGTGGCCCGGCAGGATCAGGAGAACGCCGAGACCCTTCGTACCCGCGCGGCGGCAGCCCTCAGTTACGCCGCTGACGTCAACGAGCACACCGGCTACGAACTTGAACGGATCAAGAAGGCCGTGGAGTACAGCGTGCTGGACGACCACACCAAGGCCGCCGTCCAGGCCGACACGGAGGGCGCGCAGGGGCTGAGCCGCGTGTTCTCCGGTCAGGGAGGCGTGCTCCTTCCTCCGCCCGTGCCCGACGAGGGGTCCGGCGACTACAACAGTCGCGAGGCCACCAACGAGGACCGTGCCATCAAGAACAAGATGGGCTTCTACGCCATGGGGTCTCCCGCGGTGGTCGGCGGCCCCCAGTCGGCGAAGCACATGCTGCACTACCTGTCGAACACCGGCGAGCCGCTGGAGGTCGATGTCGACGCCATGCTCGACGACCTCCCGGACATGCGGCGCAACGTCGACGCACAGATGGCGGACAACGCCGACGGCTGGCAGGCGCAGGCTCTCGCGGAGTACGAGCGCACGGGAAAGCCGGTGAAGATGGTCCAGCAGACCGGCTGGCAGGGCTGGACCGCCGAGAAGGACCCCGACTGGTATCACGCGATGGGTTCGTTCCACTACAACACGATCGCCCAGGTGGAGGTCGTCCCGGGTCCGGACGGCGAGCCCAGGACCACGATCCGCTACGAGACGCACGTGTACGACCGCTACAACTGGGACGCGAACAAAGGGACCCCGGTCCCGGCGATGGGCAATGTGTCGGACGCCGAGATGGCAAGGCTCCATCAAACGGGTCAGGCCAAGGAGTACGACATGGGTGGACAGAGCAAAGTCCGCACGTGGAACGGGTGAGCACGCGCCCCCGCCGGCGGAAGGCGCTGGTCTGGTTCCTGGCCGCATGCGTGGTGTGGATCGTCGGGGTGGCCGTCTGGGCCGCCGTCTCCCTCCTCACCCCGGCTCGGGAGGGGGCGGAGGAGGCCGTGGAGCGCAAGGCCGGCATGCACCACGATCAGCACCACCCCGAGACGCGCTACTACGTGCCGACGTACGCCGAGATCGAGAAGGACGGCACCGCCGTGCTCGGCTACCGGGTCGACGACACCATCGACTCCTCCGTCGCGGACTTCCTCCGGACCTACGACATCACGGCCGACCCGCAGAGCGCCGGGCCGACCCGCGCGACGTACACCGACCACTTCGGCGACGTACGACGCGTGGTCACCGTCGTCTACGACCGGCCGCCCGACGAACGCGACGAGTACGGCGCCCCCGCGCGGATCACCGTGCGGGCGGAGCCGTCGCACACCGGCTGAGATCGTGCCCCGGTCATCCCCCCGGCCCCGGCCTGGCCAGCGCCTCCCGGCCCTCGTTGTCCCCCGTACCGGGCGGCCCGGTACGGGGAAGCGGGGATCAGGCGAGCCCCGCTCAGGCGAGCGGCCTCGTCAGGTGGCCGATCTCCTCCGCCATCACGCGGCCGGCCTCTTCCGCCAGCGCGTCGTCACCCAGGTCCTGGTCGGTGTCCAGGCCGTCGAGGGCCGGGAGGGGCTGGTTGAGGCGGACGTGGGCGACCAGGGACTGGAGGGCGCGCAGGGCGGCGGAGGCGGTGGAGCCCCAGTTCGAGAAGTACGAGAACTGCCACCACCACAGCGCCTCGGTCGTCCGGCCCGCGCTGTAGTGGGCCATGCCGTGGCGGAGCTCCGCGACCACGTTGGCGATGTCGTCGGAGATCCGGGACGCGACGGGCGCCGTGCGGGGCTCGTACGGGTCGAAGACCTCGGAGTACACGTCGATCGGCTCCAGGATCACGGCGAAGCGCTCGCGCAGGTCGTCGACGTCCGGCTCCGGGCCGAGATCGGGCTCGTACCGCTCCTCGGGAAGGATGTCCGCGTGCGCGCCGAGCCTGCCCCCGGCCAGCATGAGCTGGGAGAACTCCAGCAGCAGGAAAGGCACGGCACTGTCGGGCTCGTCGCCCTTCGCCACCTCGGTGACGGCGACGATGAAGCTTTCGATCTGGTCGGCGATCTGGACCGCGAAATCGTCGGGGTCCTGGTGGACGGCGTGCAGCGTTGCGTCAGACATCGAGAAGTCGTCTCCCCTCGAAGGCCCGCCCGAGCGTGACCTCATCGGCGTATTCCAGGTCTCCCCCCACGGGCAGACCGCTGGCCAGACGTGTGACTTTCAGACCCATCGGCTTGATCATGCGGGCGAGATACGTCGCTGTGGCCTCGCCCTCCAGATTCGGGTCGGTGGCCAGGATGAGCTCGGTGACCGTGCCGTCGGCGAGACGCGTCAGCAGTTCACGGATGCGCAGATCGTCCGGGCCGACGCCCTCGATCGGGCTGATCGCGCCGCCGAGCACGTGGTACTTCCCGCGGAATTCGCGGGTGCGCTCGACAGCCACGACGTCCTTGGGTTCCTCCACGACACAGATCACCGTGACGTCGCGGCGCGTGTCACGGCAGATCCCGCAGAGCTGCTCCTGGGCGACATTGCCGCACACGGCGCAGAACCGGACCTTGTCCTTCACCTCAAGGAGGGAGTGGGCGAGGCGGCGCACGTCGGTGGGCTCTGCCTGGAGGATGTGGAAGGCGATCCGCTGCGCGCTCTTGGGACCGACGCCGGGCAGCCTGCCCAACTCGTCGATGAGGTCCTGAACCACGCCTTCGTACAACGGATTGCCTTTCGTGGTGCTGCTCTGCGTACGCTAGTTGGTGTCGGTGGGGCTTTGAAGAGGTACCGGGGAAGACGTACCGGAAAGGTCCTGGCAGAGGTCCTAGAACGGCAGTCCGGGCATGCCGCCGAGACCCTGCGCCAGCGGGCCCAGCTTCTGCTGCTGGAGCTGCTGCGCGTTCTCGTTCGCGGCCTGGACGGCGGCGAGGACGAGGTCCGCGAGCGTCTCCGTGTCGTCGGGGTCGACGGCCTTCGGGTCGATCACGAGGCCGCGCAGCTCACCGGAGCCGTTCACGGTCGCCTTCACCAGGCCACCGCCGGACTGTCCCTCGACCTCGGTCGCCGCCAGCTCCTCCTGGGCCTGGGCGAGGTCCTGCTGCATCTTCTGGGCCTGCTGGAGGAGCTGCTGCATGTTGGGCTGGCCACCACCGGGAATCACGGTCACTCCTGGCATTTCGACGACGAAAATCTCTGTAAGCCGAGCCTACGTGGTCGCCGCGCACCTCGCCTTACCCCGAGGGGAGCAACTCTTTCGGGTGAGAGTCTCCCGGCTCCTTTACCTGATCAAGGCCCACACGTAGGGGGAGATACCGGGAATTCGGGCGCAGGGCCCACCATTCGGCGGTAGGAATGCATCCGCGTCACCATGCGGTCCTGCGCATGGCCACGCACGCGCAGGGCCGGAGTCACGCGCACAGCGACCGTCACCGCCTGCCCCGACCGTCACACAGATCACAGCAGACCGCAGAGGAGTGCCCCGGTGAGCCAGCCGGAGATGCAGCCCGGAGGCCCCGCCCGGGAGGAGGGCCCCCCGTCCGGTGCCGTATACGGCGAGGGGGACGGCGGCCCGCCGCACGGTGATCTGACCGGGGGGCCACTCCCGCTCGGAGACTGGGGCGAGCCGGCGGAACGGCTCGACGAGCTGTACCGCTGGGTCGAGACGGGCGCGCTGCGCACGGTCGACTGGTATTTGTCCGACCGGTTACGGAAACGGCGCGTCGCGCGCGTCCTGCGGGCCGCCACAGCCGTCGGGGTGACGGCCGGCGCCGTACTGCCGCTGCTGGACCTGACCAGGGCGCTGCCCGAGGCGGCGGGCTGGGGATACGTCTCGCTGCTGCTGGGCGCGGCGTGCATGGCCTGCGACCGCTACTTCGGGCTGACGTCCGGGTGGATGCGGGCGGTCGCGACGGCGCAGGCGGTGCAGCGGCGACTGCAGACGCTCCAGTTCGACTGGGCCTCGGAGTGCGTACGGGAGGTGCTGGGCCCCACCGAGGGCACCGCGAGCGAGGCGGCCGAGCGGTGCCTGGGAGTGCTGCGGAGGTTCACGGAGGACGTGACGGAGCTGGTACGGGCGGAGACGGCGGACTGGATGGTCGAGTTCCGTGCCGGACACGCGCCGCTGGTGATGCAGTCGATGCCGATGGGCGGGGTACGGGGCGAGGGCTCCCCGCCGCACCCGGGCCGCTTCCCCCTCCCCCCGGGCACCCGCCCGAACATGCCACGGCAACGGCCCCCGGAGCCGAGGTGAGCGGTGGGGCGGGGCCTGCCTCCCGGCCCCGCCCGCTGGACCCCGACTCCCGGCCGGGCCCGCTGGGCGCCGCCTTCCGGCCCCGCCAGCTCGACCCCGCTTCCCGGCCCCGCCCCGGCCCTCGGCCTCGCCTCAGCTGAAGACGATCATCGAGCCCTGGCCCAGGCTCTTGGTGGCCGCCGCGTGGAGGCCCAGCCATACGTGGCGCTCGCGGGCGAACGGGCCCTCGTCGTACGAGGTCGAGGTCGCCGGTTCCTCCAAGGACGTGGGGCGGTCCGGCGGGGTCGGGGCGGACGGGGGGTTGGCCGCGTCGATGCCGATCGACGCGGCGACGAATTCCAGCTCACGCAGCAGACCCTGGGTGGAGCCCAGCGGGCCGCCGCCCGCGAGAAGTTCATCGTTCGAGAGCGGTGACGCGAAGTCCACCGGGACATACGCGCCCGCGTGGTCGTAGTGCCAGACCAGATGCGACTGCTGGGCCGTCGACTCGAACATCTCCAGCAACTGCTCGTAGTCACCGCCCAGTTCACCGACCGGCGTCACCGCCAGGCCGCAGAGCTGGAGCAGATACGCGCGGCGCAGGAAGTGCAGCGCGTCGTAGTCGAAGCCGGCGACCGGGGCGACATCGCCCGACAGGCCCGGCATGTAGGCGAAGACGGGGACGGGCGGCAGCCCGGCTTCGTTGAGTGCCTTGTCGTAGATGGCGATCTCTTCGGCGAAGGGATTGTCGGGGCTGTGGCACAGCACATCGACGAGGGGGACCAACCACAGGTCACAGGCCAAGGGAGGCTCGCTCTCCAACGGGTTCGTACGCGTACGCGCGATGGTCGGGACAGCGTAGTGCGGCGTGCGTGTTCAGCGAAGGGCCCGGTCAGCCGACGTGGGCCGGCCGGCGTGTGCTATCCGCCGGATGGCAGATCCCAGATCCATACCCCGCCGACCCGCTTTCCAGGGCCGCCGAGCAGCTTCTCCACCGTCTCGTACAGCGCCGCGTCATTGGGCTGCGGCGCGAGCACCACCACACCCGCCTTCCAGAAGGCCAGGTCGTAGCGCGCCTGCGCCTGCCAGTCGGCGCCCAGCTCCGGGACCTGGCCGTCGCCGTAACGGATGTCCCGCAGCAGCTTCGAGGTGTAGCGGTCGGGGGCGCCGTAGATGCCCCTGCGGTCCTCGCCCCACGGCCCGTTGAAGTAGCCCGCGGGCACGGAGAAGCCCAGGCCGGTCGCGGACTGCCAGTGCAGCGCCTCCGTCTCACCGGGGTAGGGCAGCGGTACGGGGACGACGGTCTCGCCCTCGGAGACGTACGAGCGGTACATCCCCTCCGCGAAGAACGCCGGGACCTCCGCGCGCTCCCGTACCGGGAACGGCGTCGGGAGAATCGGGAGCAGGGCGGCGGCCACCGAGGCGAGCCCGACGATCCGGTGCGTACGCCACAGCGCGACACCGAGGTCCCCGGGACCCGGAAAACGGTCCCCGGGACCCGGAAGACGCCCGCCCTCCGCCCGCCGGTCCGTGCCTCGGTCCGTGCCTCGGTCCGTGCCTCGGTCCGTGCCTCGGTCCGTCAGCCGGTCCACCGCCAGCGCCACCAGCGCGCCGAGCGCCGGTGCGCAGATCATCGCCACCCGCGACTCGATGACCGACTCGAAGAGCGGCTGATGGGCGAGCGCCCGCCAGGGCCCCGGCAGCACCACGTCCGTGAACGGGATACGGATCTTCGGGCCCATCGACAGCAGCGCCGCCGCGACCGCCGTGAACGCCAGCGCCCTGACCACGGCGAGCCGCCACAGCCACACCGTGATCCCGAAGGCGAGGGCGATCAACGGCCATCCGTAGAAGGCGTTCTGCTCGGTACGGTTCATCGCGAGGGCGTCGGCCGTCGCCTCGTCCCCGAAGAGCGCCCGCCCGGAGAACTCCAGGAAGGCCAGCGGGCCGTTGCCGGCGTTGTCGCCGTGCAGCACGCTGTGGTAGCTCTGCGGGCCGAAGAACTGCCAGTACAGCGGGAACGCCAGCAACGGCAGACAGACCTGCGCGGCGAACCCGAACCCCCGCAGCAGCGGCCGCACCGCCGCCCGCGCCACGTCCCGGCGCACGACCGCGTACCCGAGCGCGAAGAGCAGCATCCCCATCACGGCCAGCAGCAGCGGTTCCTCGCCGAGGAAGATCTGATACGTCACGAGGACGCCGAGCAGCACGCCGTTCCGGACGACCCGCTCACCCTCGCAGAGCCGCAGCGCCCGCTCGATGATCACCGGGATCATGAAGAGGACGAGGAAGTTGGGGTGCGCGTTGCCGTGCGACATCATCGGCGGCGCGAACGCGGCGAGGGCCGCGCCGAGCGCCGCCGCCCACCGGTCACGCACCAGCCGGCGCGCGAACAGCCGGTGCCAGGAGACGGCCGTCGCCGCCAGGCCGAGGGTGAGGACCAGCGCCCAGGTGACGTGCGGGCCCAGCGCGAGCGTGACGGGGGCGAGGGGGACGGAGAGCCCGAGCATGACGGTGTTCGCCATCAGGTTCACGCCGTCGGGGAAGTTCTGGAGGGTGGTGAAGAGCGGATTACGCAGATGCGCGACGTTGTCGGCGGTGACCGCGAAGAACCACTCCCACTGGTTCTGGTCCGACCCGGAGTCGGCGAGATACGCGTGGGGCAGGTCCGCCCACAGCCCCATGTAGAGGAAGAAGGACGCGACGAGGAACAGCGCGGCGACGGTCAGATCCGTACGGCGGGGCCCGTCGAGCCGCCCCGCCCGCAGCCGTACCAGCTCCAGCAGCACCCTCGCGTAATCCAGCGGCCGCACCTTGGAGCCCCGCTGGTGCGCCCAGCGCACCGGCACCTCCGTCACCGGCCAGCCGGACCGCCGGAAGAACCGCAGGATCTCGACGTCTATGCCCCAGCCGTCCAGCCGGGAGTCGGCGAACGCGGCCCGCCCCTGCTCGCCGTCGAAGAGCTTGAAACCGCACTGGGTGTCGCTGATGCCGTCGACCGCGACCACCTGTATCAGCCGGTTGCCGAGCCGGCCGAGCCACTCGCGCGGCGCCCACTGCCGTACCTCGATGCGCGCGTCGGGATGGGCGCGCGAACCGATCGCCGCGCCGCCGCCGTCCGCCGTGAGCTGCTCCGTGAGCTGCTCGTCGAGCCGGTCCAGTTCGGCGATCGGCGTCGCGAGGTCCGCGTCGGTCACCAGCACGCGCCGCCCGTGGGAGGCCAGCACGCCCTGGCGCAGGGCATGGCCCTTGCCGTGGTTGCCGGTGCTCGTCACCAGACGGACGCGCGGTTCGCCGGCCGCGGCCTCTTCGGCGATGGCGGCCGTGGCGTCCGTCGAACCGTCGTCGACGACGATCAGCTCCCACCTGCCCCAGCGGTCCGGATCCGCGCGCAGGTGGGCGCGGATGGCGTCCAGGGTGGGTCGGAGCCGGTGCTCCTCGTTGTACGCGGGTACGACGACGGTCAGATCCACGACCGCCCTGTCCGCCACAAGCTCCACGCCCGCCCCCTTGGGACCCGCCCCCTTGGGACCCGCCCCCTTCGGACCCGCCCCTGGTTCGCGCGGGCTCATCGCCTCTTCGCGCGGGCCGCTCGTCTCTTCGCGCGGGCCCCTCGCCGCCCTGTCCGGGCTCATCGCCGCCTCACCGCCGCGGACCTTCCAACCGGTCCGCCCACTTGAGCGCGTGCTCGTTGTAGTCGACCATTCCGGCCCGTACCGCTTGCAGATCGCCGAGGGTGACCGCGTCGGCCAGCTGCTCGTGCCCGCTCCACAGCCATTTCTCCGCCTCGGCGTCATCCCGCAGGAAGGGCACGGAGAACACCCAGGTCTGGACGCGCAGCCGGTGCAGGAACTCCGCGATGAAACGGTTCGCCACCAGACCGCCCAACTCACGCCAGAACCGCAGGTCGTAGCCGATGAGAATGGTCAGATCACCGACCCGGGCCGCACGGGCGGCCTCCTCGGCCCGACGCCGTACGGACACCAGCGACGCGCCACGCGACCTGGCGGCCAGTTGCTCGCCCCCCAGATGGTGGAAGACACCGTCCACGATCAGCGAGCGGGCCTCGATCATGCCCCGGAAGTCCTCGACGGAGAACTGATGGACCTTGAAACCGCGGTGCTGGTCGCAGTCGAGCAGCCCCTGTGCGCTGAGGTCGACGAGCGCTTCCCTGACGGGCGTCGCGGACACCCCGTACTGCTCGGCGATGTGCTTGACCGTGAATTCCTGCCCCGGCACGAGACGCCCTGCGAGCACTTCGTCACGCAGCGCGTCCGCGATCTGCTGGCGCAGAGTACTGCGGGTGACGGCTCCGCTGGCGCGCATGGTGGTCGGTCCTCCCCTGGTCCGGCTTCCGACACTTTAAGCCAGGGGGTGGGAGAGGGCGCCGGAGCGGTCGTGGTCCGCTCCACCACGGGGGCGGCCGCAGGCAGTCGGCGAGTCCCGCCGTCCCGTGCGAGATGATCCGGGGCGTGACGGACGGTGTGACGGACAAGGCGGACCGGGTGACTGACAAGGCGTGACAGACAGGGCGTGCCGGACAAGGCGGACCGGGTGACAGACAGGGCGTGCCGGACAAGGCGTGACAGTCGTACGGCCCCCCGGGAACCGGCTTGACGGGCATGGCAGTCTCTCGTGGTCGGGAGCCGACGCCATGTGCCCACCGGGCCCACCACCCGGTCCGGTCACGATGCACGGGAAATTCGGGGTAGGGGAGGGCCGCGCGGCCATGGAAAAGCTGGTAGCAGGAGATCCGCAACGCATCGGCGCCTACCGGCTGCTGGCCCGCCTCGGCTCGGGAGGCATGGGCCAGGTCTTTCTGGCCCGCTCCGACCGGGGCCGTACGGTCGCGGTGAAGCTCGTGCACCGGGGGCTGGCCGAGCAGGAGCAGTTCCGCGGCCGGTTCCGGCAGGAGGTGGCCGCCGCGCGGCGGGTCGGCGGACGGTGGACGGCGCCGGTCCTGGACGCCGACACGGAAGCGGCCGTGCCGTGGCTGGCGACGGGTTACGTCGCCGGGCCGACCCTGCGGTCGGTCGTCTCGGACGGCCACGGCCCGCTGCCGGAGCGCTCGGTACGGATCCTCGCCTCCGGTCTCGCACACGCGCTCCAGGACATTCACGCGGCGGGTCTCGTCCACCGCGATCTCAAGCCGTCCAATGTGCTGGTGACGATCGACGGGCCGCGCGTCATCGACTTCGGCATAGCCCGCGCGCTGGAGACGGTCACGGACGAGGGTCCGACGCGGGCCGGCGCGCTGGTGGGATCGGCGGGCTTCATGGCACCGGAACAGGTGCGCGGGGAACGGGTGACGGCGGCGAGCGACGTGTTCTGCCTGGGATCGGTCCTGGCGTACGCGGCGACGGGACGGCTGCCGTTCGGCACGGCGGACACCGGGGCGCACGCGCTGATGTTCCGTATCGCGCAGGAGGAACCGGACCTGTCCGGAGTGCCGGACGCCCTGCTGGAGTTGGTACGGGCCTGTCTGCACAAGGACCCCGGCGCGCGGCCGACCACGAAGGACATCCTCGGCCGGGTGGGCGACGCGGCGGCGCACCCGGCGACCGAAGCGGGGCCCGGTCCGGGGACCGAAGCGGGGCCCGGTCCGGGGACCGAAGCGGGGCCCGGTCCGGGGACCGAAGCGGGGCCCGAAGCGGGGCCCGGCGGTCCGGGCGCGGAACCGTGGCTGCCGGGCACGCTGCTGGCGCGGCTGGGGCAGCACGCGGTACGGCTGCTGGAACACGAGGACCCGACGGGGCAGGTGAGGAGACCGGTGGCGGCGATCGCCCCGGCGGCGGCTTCCGCACCGGCCGCGAGCACGGCCCTGGCGCTCCCATCGGCGCCGACGCCCGCACCGGGACACGGACCGGCACAGGCACAGGCACAGGCACAGGGGCTGTCACCGGCACGGGCCCTGACACCAGCACAGAGACCCGCACTGCCGCCGGCACAGACAGCGGCACCGGCTCCGGCCCCCGCCCTGACCCCGGCACACGCTCAGGCCCCGACGCCAACGCCAACGCTGACGCCGGCTCCGGGCCCGATGCCTCCGCAGACCGCGACGCCTCCGCAAGCCGCGACGCCTCCGCAAGCCGCCACGCCTCCGCAGGCCGCGACGCCGTACGGCTATCCGCAGCCCTGGTACGGGGTGCCGGGCTCGTCCAATCCCGCGCCTCAGTTCGGCACCGGCGCCCCCTTCGGCCCCACCACGCCGTACGGCCCGGCCCCGGTCACCGAGCCTCCGCAGCGTGACGCGCGCCGCACGCGCGGCACGATCGCCCTGATCGCCGTGGCGGTGGTCGTGGCGCTCGGCGCGGGAGGTTCGGTCTATGCCTTCATGGACGGGGGCAGCACGAAGGGCGACAAGGGAACGCGGGTGAGCGCCGGTCCGGACCCCAAGCCTCCGGTCGATGCCCCGCCGACCCCGCAGGCGTCACCGTCGGCCACCTCCGACGAGCAGGGCGACGTGCCCGCCGGGTATCTGGGCACGTGGACGGGGGGTCTGGACACCAGCACCGGTTACAGCACCCGCCGACTCGTCATCCGGCAGGGCGCGGTGGGCGACCCGGTCCTCTCCCTGACGGCGGACGGTCCGGCCGAGGGCGGCAGCAGCTACCACTGCGTCTTCGAGGCTCCGCTGACCGCCGCTCCGGCGCAGGGCGCCCCTCTCCAGGTCGGCCCGTCCAAGGTCACCACGGGCGAACCCATGTCCTCCTGCACCCCGGGCACCCCGACCGAACTGACGCTCCTGCCCGACGGCACGCTCCGCCGGACGACGACGAGCGGGGAGTCCCTGACGTACACGAAGGGCGACGGGTAGGCCGGGCGGCCCGGCGGACGACACCGCGCCCCGACAGCCGTTCATGGCTGTCGGGGCGCGGTGTTCGGGGCGCGGTGTGATGTCAGCGGCCCGCGTCAGCGGCCCCGCGTCAGGCGCTGATGACGCTTATGACAGGAAGGAGTTGATCTCGATCGTCTCCGTGCGGCCCGGGCCCACGCCGATCGCGGAGATCGGGGCTCCGGACATCTCCTCCAGCGCCTTCACGTACCCCTGCGCGTTCTTCGGCAGGTCGGAGAAGGTCTTGGCCTTCGTGATGTCCTCCGACCAGCCGGGCAGGTATTCGTAGATCGGCTTCGCGTGGTGGAAGTCCGTCTGGCTGTACGGGAGTTCCTCGACACGCTTGCCGTCGATCTCGTACGCCACACACACCGGGATCCGCTCCCAGCCCGTCAGCACGTCCAGCTTCGTCAGGAAGAAGTCCGTGAGCCCGTTGACCCGCGTCGCGTAGCGCGCGATCGGCGCGTCGAACCAGCCGCAGCGCCGGTCGCGACCGGTCGTGACCCCGCGCTCGCCGCCGATGCGGCGCAGCGCCTCACCGTCCGCGTCGAACAGCTCGGTCGGGAAGGGCCCGGCGCCGACACGCGTCGTGTACGCCTTGAGGATGCCGATGACCCGGCTGATCTTCGTCGGCCCCACACCCGAACCCGTGCAGGCGCCGCCCGCCGTCGGGTTGGAGGACGTGACGAAGGGGTACGTGCCGTGGTCGACGTCGAGCAGCGTGCCCTGGCCGCCCTCGAAGAGGACGACCTTGCCCTCGTCGATCGCGTTGTTCAGGAGGAGCGTCGTGTCGGCGACGTACGGCTTGAGCTGCTCCGCGTACGTCAGCAGTTCCTCGACGATCTTGCCGGACTCGATCGCGCGCCGGTTGTAGAGCTTGGCGAGGAGCTGGTTCTTGAAGTCGAGGGCCGCGTCGACCTTCTGGATCAGGATCGACTCGTCGTACAGGTCCTGGACCCGGATACCGACGCGGTTGATCTTGTCGGCGTAGGTCGGGCCGATGCCGCGTCCTGTCGTACCGATCTTCCGCGAACCGAGGAACCGTTCCGTCACCTTGTCCATGGTCGTGTGGTACGAGGTGATCAAATGAGCGTTACCGCTGATCAGCAGCTTGGACGTGTCGACACCGCGCTCGTTGAGCCCGTTCAGCTCGGAGAACAGGACGGCCGGGTCGACGACCACTCCATTGCCGATCACCGGGACACAGCCCGGCGAGAGGATTCCGGAAGGGAGGAGATGCAGTGCGTACTTCTGGTCGCCCACGACGACCGTGTGGCCGGCGTTGTTGCCGCCCTGATAGCGCACGACATAATCCACAGACCCACCGAGCAGGTCGGTGGCCTTTCCCTTGCCTTCGTCACCCCACTGAGCACCGAGCAGCACAAGTGCGGGCACAGGCGTACACCCCTTCCGGGCGGGGCATGTCCAAGGTCGGGAGGCGTGCGTACGCCGTCCATAAGGCGCACATACGCCCCATGTCATCGCACAACGCTGTACGACACAGCCCGAACCGTCGAACCGGTTGCCCCGGAATAGACGAAGCCCCTGGCGCAATAGCGCAAGGGGCTCTTGCACAAAGATGCTACCCGAGGAAGGACCGAGGTGTCGGCTCCGGAGCCCGCCGAGAACGGTGCGCAGCAGCTTCTGGTGGTCATCGACCCGGTCGCCCGCCGGACCGACGGCGAATCCGTACGGATCGCGAAGGACGTGCTCAGCGCCGGTGCGCCGGTGAAGATCTGTCTGCCTGACGGCCCCGAAGAGTTCGCCCGGGTGTTGGCCAGACGGGGCAGCCGGCGGCCGGTGCTCATCGGCGACGACCGGGCCCTGCTGCGCATGGTCGGCCTGCTCCACCGGGACCGGGAGCTGGCCTCCGACGCGCTCTCACTGGTGCCGGTGGGCGTCGCGGTGGAGCTGGCCCGCTCGCTGGGGGTGCCGACCGGCGCGGTCGCGGCGGCGCGCGCGGTGCTGGAGGGGGTGGTGCGCCGGCTCGATCTGCTGGTCGACGAGAGCGATGGGGTGGTGCTGGGGGATCTCCGCATCCCCGCGCTCCCCGCCATCCCCGCGCAGGGTGCCGCCCCGGCCGGAGCCGCGCCCCCGGTGGTGTCGGCGGCGTCGGCCGCCTCGGCCGTCTGGCACACCTGCTGCTCCCTGGTCCGCACGCTGGTACGACCGGCGCCGGGCGCCGTCACGGCGCATACGCACCGGCTGCGGGTGGAGGCGGACGGTGTGCTGCTGAGCGATCTGGACGAACCGGTCGAGGGCGTGACGGTGCGCTCGCGTGGCGGGCGCGCGGAGGTCGTGATCCGTACACACGCCTCGGCCGAGCCCGTCCGGGCGAGCGCACTGTCGGTGACGGTCTCGGGAGCGGACTTCCGCTACCGGGCGGACGCGCGGGTGACCGGCCCCGTACGGACCCGGACATGGACGCTGCGGCCGGGGGCCTGGGGGCTGACGCTGCCGGCGGAACCGGCGGGGGCACGCCCGGGGCCCTGGCGGGACTGACGCGCTCCTCCGGCCCTTCCGCCTCCTCAGGGGCGGGTAGCCTCGGGATCCGGTACGGAGCCCGGGGGGGCAGCTATGCACGACAGAGCGCTCGATGTCACGGCGACGGCGGAGGCACTGACCCGGTACCGGGGGCGGGGACGCATGTGGTCGCGCGTGGGTGCGGCGCTAGCGGCCGGCGGTGTGGTCATCGGCATAGCCGGCGCGGACCGGGGACTGGGATGGCCGGCACAGCTGATGAGCTACCTGGTCAGCGCCTCGGCATTCGCCTTGGTCGTCGGTGCGGCGAATCGGCAGCTGTCCGGCCGGATGCGGCGGCGGCTGGAGGGCGGTCCCTGGAGAGCGTGCGCGGCCGAGGCCGTACCGCGCGGGATGCACGCCGCTGCCGTGGTGCTGCGCGACCCGGACAGCGGCGCATTGCTTCCACTGACCGTGCTGGCCGTGCAGCAGCGCTTTCCCCTGGTCCGGCCCGGGCTGAGCGGCGTGCTGTGGTGGTGCGGCGACCCGCGTAACGGTGGGGTGGTCTCCCCGCCGGGCGGCGGGGAGCTGATCTGGGCGAAGCCGGTACGGGGACGCCGAGGACGGCTGCGGCTCGTACGCCTGGCGGAGGCGAAGGGGCTGTCGCAACGGACGGCGCCGCGCCAGCCACAGCCCAGCAGCGCGCCCGTACCGTTCGGGCTCCCGCTTCCTGTCCAGAAACCCATCCGCCGCTGGGGGCTCTTCCGGTGGTTGGTGCTGCTGGGAGCGGCAGCGCTGGCCTTGGGTATCGCGGGTGACCATGCCTCGGATATGGACCCGCAGATCGACCTCGCCGTGCTGAGCGAGCAGCCGGACGGCACCTGCCAGGTGCGGTGGACGGACCCCTGGAGCGGCGCGAAGCGCGAAGGCCCGTTCCACTGCGACCCGGACCGTGATCCGCTGCTGTACGACTGGTGGACCGGTTTCGTCGTCTCGTACGGGCCCTGGAAAGGCGATCTGTACGACGCCGAATGGCGCGGCACCGTGGCCAACGACGCGAACATCTGGGCCTCGGACGGCGGTCGCGCGCTCGTTGTCGTGGGCCTCGCCGGTGGCGGTATCAGCCGGTGGCGCCGGCGCGGGGCGGACGAAGCGGCTCCGACTGCCGACCTGGTACGGCGTCCCGTACCGGTCAGCCTCGTCAAGGCGAGCGACGCCGAAGCTCCGGTGACCCTGGCCTTCGCGGCGCTGGCAACCGAGGCGCGGCGGCGGCACATTCCCCAGACTCTCCGGCCGGGACGCCTCTACCGCCCCGAACGCGACATCCGTGAGGTGCCGTGGTGGCGGGTGCGGACGCTACGGAACGCTTCTTATCTGACCGGCACCGTCGCGAACCTGGGCCTGGCGGCCTTGTTCGGGGCGCTGTACTGGGTCCGGCCGGGCGGGGACACTCTGAAGTACGTGGGAGTCACCGGTTTCGCCTTGGCGGCCGGCCTGTACTCGCTGCACCGGTTGCTGACGCGGGGCCTGCCCACCGCCAGGAAGCTCGCCCGGGCGGCCCTCGCCCCCGTCCCCGTACCCAAGCGCTACGTCCTGCTGCACGACCCGCACGGCGGCGGGCCCGTGCTGCTCTTCTTCTCCGCGCACGGCGGAGACGACGATCTGCCCGAGGCGGTGCTTCCCGTGAACTCACCCGGCCCGGCCAAGCGGCCCTGGATCGGCCTGCCCACCGCCGCCACGGGCGAGGCAGAGCTGCGCGGCTGGCTCGACAACGATCCCGTGCTCGTCGTCGCGTGGATCGAGGGGCGGGCGCTGTGGCCCCAGGAGCCGTACCGGGAGATCAATCCGCGCGATGCCGGGACCCGCGCTTATCTGGAACGACTGGCGCCAGCCGGCTGACTCCCCGCGCCCGCCTCTGGTCGGTCCCTGGCGTCAGTTCCCCCCGTCCCCCGTACCTCTCTCAGTCCCTGGCGTCCGGGCCTCCGGGATCGGCGGCATCGGCGGCATCGCCGCCGTCCAGGTGGAGCCTTTCCGCTCCTCCTGCCAGCGGTCCATCAGGGACAGCAGCTCCTTCTGCAGGAACTCGAAGAACGCCGTCGTCTCGGCGACCCTCGCCCCCGCCGGGGTGTTTCTGCCGAGGGTGTCGGCGCCTTCGCGCAGGGTGCGTTCCCAGCGGCTCAGTACCGGCTCCCGCTGGGTGAACGTGGCGTACCAGAGCTCGTTGTGCAGGCGGTAGCGGTCGCGGCGGGAGCCGGGGTCGCGCTCGCGGCCGACCATGCTGACCTGGGAGAGGTAGCGGACGGCCCCGGACACGGCCGCGGGGCTGATGCTGAGCTGTCCGCTCAGCTCGGCGGAGGTCATGCTGGCATCGTCCGAGGCGAGCAGGGCCGCGAAGACCCTGGCCGCCGTCCGCTGCATCCCGGCCTCGGTCAGCTCGGCCGCGAACCGCTCCACGAAGCGCGTCACCGCCTCCTCGTCCCGCTGCGGGACATGGGCGTCGCCGGCGTCGCTGATGTCATCGGCCTTACGGGCGCCAGTGCTCGGGCTGCTCATCGCCCCATCCTAACGGCGTCCTTTTTGCACTTCCTTAACTTCACAAGTTTGTGAAACTCACGTACGTTCCAAAACATGACGAAGGCAATCAGCGTCGCCGGACTGCACAAGTCGTTCGGGCGGACGCACGCGCTGGACGGCCTCGACCTCACCGTCGAGACCGGCGAGGTCCACGGCTTCCTCGGGCCCAACGGAGCCGGCAAGTCCACCGCCATCCGCGTCCTCCTCGGCCTGCTGCGCGCGGACTCCGGCACGGCCCGGCTCCTCGGCCGGGACCCGTGGAAGGACGCGGTCGAGCTGCACCGGCGCGTGGCCTACGTGCCGGGAGACGTGACGCTCTGGCGGAACCTGTCCGGCGGCGAGGTCATCGACCTGTACGGGCGGCTGCGCGGCGGCCTCGACGCGGCACGGCGGGCCGCGCTCGTCGAGCGGTTCGAACTCGACCCCACCAAGAAGGGGCGCACCTACTCCAAGGGCAACCGTCAGAAGGTCGCCCTGGTCGCCGCGTTCGCCTCCGACGTGGATCTGCTCATCCTCGACGAACCGACCTCGGGACTCGACCCGCTGATGGAGGAGGTCTTCCGGCGGTGCGTCACCGAGGAGCGTGACCGGGGCAGGACCGTACTCCTCTCCAGCCACGTACTCAGCGAGGTCGAGGCGCTGTGCGACCGGGTGAGCATCATCCGCAAGGGCGTGACCGTCGAGTCGGGGTCGCTCGCCGAGCTGCGCCATCTGACCCGTACGAACGTGACCGCCGAACTCTCCCGCACACCCCGGGGCCTTGACCGGCTGCCCGGCGTCCACGGCCTCGACATCAGCGACCTCACCACCGGTGGAAAGCGCGTCCGGCTCCAGGCCGGCGCCGGGGCGCTCGACGCGGTGCTCCGGTCGCTCTCCGAGGCCGGTATCCGTTCGCTGACCTCCTCGCCGCCCACGCTGGAGGAGCTGTCCCTCCGGCACTACGCGCCCGACCAGGCGGTATCCCGATGAGCGGCGCCGGTACGACCGGTGACGCCACCACCGGCGCGACCGGTGCGATCACCCCCGGCGGCGCCATCGCCCGCACCGCCCTCGGCGGGACCGCCACCGCCGGCACCCGGCAGCTCGTGCGACTCGCCCTGCGCCGCGACCGGATCATGATCCCGGTGTGGGTCGCGGCCCTCGGGCTGACCATCGCGTCCGTCGCCCGGTCCTTGTCCGCGCTGTACGGCACCGCCGCCGAACGCGCGGACCTCACACGCTCCCTGCGGGGCGACAGCTCCCTGCGCGCCCTGTACGGGCCGGTCTTCACGGACTCCGTCGGCGGGCTGACCGCTTGGCGCACGGTCGGCTTCGGTGCCGGTCTCGCCGCCGTGATGAGCCTGCTCATCGTCGTACGGCACACCCGGGAGGAAGAGGAGACGGGCCGTCAGGAGCTGCTGTCCTCCGCCATGGTCGGCCGCCGCGCACCCCTCACCGCCGCGCTCCTCACCGCACTCACGGCCAACACCGCGCTGGCGGCGGTGATCACCGCCGGACTCGCCGCCTCCGGCCAGGACATCGCCGGTTCACTCGCCCTCGCCCTCGCGATCGCGGGCGTCGGCACGCTCTTCGCCTGCACCGCCGCCATCACCGCACAGATCACCGGGAGCGCGCGTCTCGCGAAGGGGCTCGCGCTCGCCGCCATCGGCGCCGCGTACCTGCTCAAGGCGGCCGGTGACGCCTCGTCGGACAACGGCTCGTCCGTACTGACCTGGCTCTCCCCGCTCGGCTGGGCCGAGAACACGCGCGCCTTCGCCGGGGAACGATGGTGGGTGCTGCTGCTCCTCGCCGCCGCCATCGTCGCCCAGGCCACCGTCGCGTACGCCCTCGCCGGACGCCGCGACCTCGGCATGAGCTTCGTGGCCGCCCGGCCGGGGCCTGCGGTGGGCGGGCTCGGCACGGCGGGCGCGCTCGCCTGGCGGCTCCAGCGCGGCAGCCTGGCCGGCTGGGGGGCCGGATTCCTGCTCGCCGGGGCCGTCTTCGGCGCCGTCACCGACAGCGCGGCCGATCTGGCCGGCGGCGATGAGGGGATACGGCGAATCATCGAGCGGATGGGCGGCGCGAACGGCGGGCCCGGTGGTCTCGGCGGGCCCGGTGGTCTCGGCGGTCTCGGCGGTCTCGGCGGTCTCGGCGGCGCAGCGGACGGCGGCGCGCACGAGGGCCTGACCGCCGCCTTCCTCGCCACGACGGTCTCGATGCTCGGCATGGTCGCCGCGCTGTACGCGGTCGCCTCGGTGCTGCGGCTGTACGGCGAGGAGACCGGCGGGCGTGCCGAACCGGTGCTCGCGGGGGCGGTCGGCCGACTGCGGTGGGCCGGTGGCCATCTGCTGATCGCCTTCGGCGGGGCCGGGCCGGTCATGCTGCTGGGCGGGGTGGGACTGGCCGCCGGTTACGGCCGGGACCTGCCCGCGATCCTGGGTGCCTGCCTCGTCCAACTGCCCGCGATCTGGGTGCTGGGCGCGTCGGCGGTGCTGCTGTACGGAGTCGTCCCGAGGGCGGCCGTGGCGGGGTGGGCGGTCGCGGGGGCGGTCCTGGCCCTGGGCTGGATCGGCCCGGCGCTCGGTCTCCCGCGCCGGGTGATGGACCTGTCGCCCTTCGGGCATCTGCCGAAGCTGCCGAGCGCGGCGGGCGCGGCGGGCGCGGGCGGCGCGGCGGGCACGGAGATGGCCTGGGCGCCGGTCCTCACGCTGACCGCGATCGCGGTGGTCTTGGTGGCCACGGGGCTGGCGGGACTGCGGCGCCGGGACATGCTGAGCTGAGGCAGGCTGAGCTGAACTGAGCTGAACTGAGGCAGGCCGAGCAGGGACGTGCGTCGGCGCGGCTTGTCCACAGCCTGTGGACAAGCCGCGCCGTCCACTCCCCCGCGTCTTGCGGGAAGGGAGTGGCCACTGCGGGGGCCGACACGTCGGGGCCGTCCCAACCGGGAAGCCAACAGCGTGAGTTACCCGCGCTGTTCGCAGTGTGTTCAACCCATGGTCGCTGATGTGCCCGAAGCTTCGCCGGGGGCGCGAGCGCGCTCCTTGCCCGCACCACCCCCGCGAATCGAGGACCGGTCCCCTTGCGTACGCACTGGCGTAGAAATGT
Organism: Streptomyces sp. NPDC051569; assembly: GCF_044454085.1. Classification (NCBI taxonomy): domain Bacteria; kingdom Bacillati; phylum Actinomycetota; class Actinomycetes; order Kitasatosporales; family Streptomycetaceae; genus Streptomyces; species Streptomyces sp. NPDC051569. The sequence goes on along the minus strand of NZ_JBITDJ010000018.1, from coordinate 82,250 downwards.
CCACATCGGCGCCGCCGTCCTGTCCGTCCTCGCCCTCGGCCTGTCCAGCGCGCCGGCGTCCGCGCAGGACCAGTCCATGGTGCTGATCAACGAGGTCGAGTCGAACGGCGGAAGCCCCGGCGACTGGATCGAACTGGTCAACAACGGGACCGCCTCGGTCGACCTGTCCGGATGGATCGTCAAGGACGACGACAACTCCCACTCCTACAAGATCCCTTCGGGCAAAACACTCGCCCCCGGCGGCTACCTGGCACTCGATGTCGAGTCCTCCTACGGACTCGGCAGCCCCGACTCGGCACGCCTGTACCGCGCCGACGGCTCCACCCTGGTCGACAGCTACTCCTGGACCGGCCACGCCACCACCACCTACGGCCGCTGCGCCGACGGCACCGGCGCCTTCACCACCACCACCGCCCCGACCAAGAGCGCGCCCAACGCCTGCCCCGGCGGCGGGGGCGGGCTGCCGTCCGACACCACGTGGCCGGGCGATCCCGGCGTCACCGTCGCCGACGGCTCGAACGTGTTCGGCACCAACCTCAGCGGCCTGTCCTACGAGAGCCCGAGCGTGCTGTGGGCGGTCAACAACGGCCCCGGCAAGCTCTACCGCCTGGTACAGAACGGCACGACGTGGGCCCCCGACCGCACCGGCGGATGGACGTCGGGCAAGACGCTGCGCTACGCCAACGGCAGCGGCGACCCCGACGCGGAAGGTGTGGTCGTCACCCCTGACGGGCTGTTCGTCGTGACCGAGCGCGACAACAACGGTTCCACCAGCCTCCCGAAGGTCCTGCGCTACGACACCACCTCCACGGCCTCCTCGCTGAACGCGACCGCGGAGTGGAACCTCACCTCCGACCTGCCCTCCGTCGCAGCCAACTCTGGCCCCGAAGGCATTTCGTGGATCCCGGACTCCTATCTCACCGCGCACGGCTTCCACGACGAGCGCGCCAACGCCGCCTACAACCCGGCCGCTTACCCCGGCCACGGCAGCGGACTGTTCTTCGTCGGCCTGGAGGCCAACGGCACCGTCTACGCCTACGCCCTCAACCAGTCCGGCGGCGGATACACCCGGATCGCCACCGTCGCCAGCGGCTTCCCCGGCGTGATGGACCTGGAATTCGAACCCGCCACCGGTCACCTCTGGGCGGCCTGCGACGACACCTGCCAGGGCCGCAGCTCCACCCTCGACATCAACGCCCAGGGCAAGCTCGCCGTCACCCACACCTACGACCGCCCCACCGGGATGCCCAACTACAACAACGAGGGCTTCGCCATCGCCCCCCAGGCGGCCTGCGCCGCCGGCCGTAAGCCGGTCGTCTGGTCCGACGACGACAACGACGGCGGCCACGCCCTGCGGGCCGGCACCCTGGCCTGCACCAGCTGACCCGGCCGACCCAGCTCATCCCAGCTGATCCCAGCTGACAACGGCTGACAACGGCTGACAACGGCGGGGCGGGGCAGCCAACCGGCCGCCCCGCCCCGCCGTCGGGCTGCCAGGCGCTCATGGCGCCGCTGTCCCCACGTCCCGTCAGCGCACGAATTCCTTGAGGTCTTCGGTGTCGAGCTCGATGCCGACGGGGTCGGGGAGCAGGATCTTCGTCCCGAAATCGGCCACTTGGCGATAGCGGTAACCGTCCACGGCCGGATCGCTGTGGACGGTGACCGTGCCATGGTCACGGTCGATCAGCAGATAGAGCGGGATTCCCGCCGCGGCGTAGGCGGCCGGCTTTTCCTCGCGGTCCCGCCGGTCGGTGTCGGAGTCGTACGAGGTGACTTCCACCGTCATCAGCACGCCCTCCGGGTCGGCCCAATCCCCTTGCCCGACGAAGGTCCTCTCCGGAGCGAGCACGGCATCCGGCTTCGCCCGGCCTTTTCGGTACGCCTCGACCTGAAGCCCGAGCTCGCCGCCGGCGTACAGCCACAGATCGGCACGGACCCGCATGCAGCGTTTCTGAAGCCACCTGATGATCTCGCTGTGGTCGCCGTCGGTCATGCCCCTGATCCCGATCCGTCCGTGGATGAACTCCAGCCTGACGGCGTCGGACTCCCTCTCGACGAGTTCGGCGATCCTCTCGAACTCCTCGACAGACATCTGAACCGTGCGCTCTGCCATAACTGTCATGGTGCACCTCCTGTCAGGCCGCGACCAGTGTGACGGTGCCGTGTGCGGGTCGGCGGGCAGTCCCGGCCCCGCTCACCCTCGCGAGTGATCACCTGTCCGGTATCCGCCACTCACCCGGCCTCACCCCGCTTCACCCACGTCTCACCCACGCCTCACCCCGGCCTCACCCCCGCCTCACCCCGGCGTGACCAGCCGTGCCTCGTACGCGAACACCGCCGCCTGCGTACGGTCCCGCAGCCCCAGCTTCACCAGGATGCGGCTCACATGCGTCTTGATCGTGGACTCGGCGACGACGAGATGCTCCGCGATCTCCGCGTTCGACAGGCCCTGCGCGATCAGCACCAGCACCTCCGTCTCGCGCTCCGTGAGATCGGCGATCCGGGCCATCGCCGGGGCGCGGGGCACCTGCGCGAGCCTGGAGAATTCCGTGATCAGGCGCTTGGTGACGATCGGAGCGAGCAGCGCCTCACCGGACGCCACCACCCGTACCCCCTCGGCCAGCTGCCGTGCCGAGGCATCCTTGAGCAGGAAACCCGAGGCTCCGGCGCGCAGCGCCTCGTACACGTACTCGTCGAGGTCGAAGGTGGTCAGCACCAGCACCTTCGCCGTCGCGTCCGCCGCCACGATCTCGCGCGTCGCGTCGATGCCGTTCAGCTCCGGCATACGGATGTCCATCAGCACCACATCGGGGTGGAGCGCGGCGACCTGGGTGATCGCCTCGCGGCCGTTCACCGCCTCGCCGACGACCTCGATGTCCGGCATCGCGTTCAGCAGGACGGAGAAGCCTTCGCGGACCATCACCTGGTCGTCGACTATCAGCACCCGGATCGTCATGACGCCTCCCCGTCCCGTACGGCGGCGACCGGGATGAACACCGCGACCTCGTAGCCGCCGTCCTCCAGGAGCTCGGCCGTCATCTCGCCGTTCAGCATCGCCGCCCGCTCCCGCATACCCGTGATGCCGTGGCCCGCCCCGGGCGACGGCTTGACCAGGCCCTGCGGCGGGGTGTTGACGATCCGCAGGCCCAGACCGCCGAGCACGTACGAGATCTCGACCGTGGCGGTCGACCCCGGCGCGTGCCGCAGCGCGTTGCTGAGCGCCTCCTGCACGATGCGGTACGCCGACAGCTCGACGCCCTGCGGCAGCTCACGCACCGCTCCGGTGACCGTCTGCTCCACGGTCAGACCCGCGTCGCGGACGTTTCCGAGGAGGCCGCCGAGATCGGCGAGGGTGGGCTGCGGGGCGTCGGGGGCCTGGTAGTCCTCGGCCCGTACGACTCCGAGGACGCGGCGCAGCTCGGTCAGCGCGGCGACGGCGTTCTCGCGGATCGTGATGAACGCCTGCTCCAGCTCGGGCGGTGGATTCTCCACCCGGTACGGGGCCGCCTCGGCCTGGATCGCGACGACCGACATGTGGTGGGCGACCACGTCGTGCAGCTCGCGGGCGATGGTGGTGCGCTCTTCGAGCAGCGTGCGCCGGTCGCGCTCGACGGCGGTGACGCTCTGCTGCACGGCGACCTCCCGTACGGCCCGCACGGCCTCCCGGCGGACGTGCCACACGGTCACGGCCAGCAGCACCAGGGTGACCACGAAGATCATGGGTGCCGCGACGGACTCACCGTACCCGAAGGGGTCGAGGAACGCCCCGGCGAAGAGCCCGTACGCGACGGTGATCACCCACATCCAGGCGGCGTCGCGCGGCCGGGTGCGGGCGGCGACCACCGTCACCACGACCAGATAGGCGGCGAAGGAGCTGGCCGTCCACGGTCCGCCCGCGCCGTCGATCACGTTGAGAGCGGCGGCGCAGAACAGCGAGAGCCACCAGGCGCCGACCGGCCTGACCAGCGTCAGCAGCACCGGCAGCACCGGGAACAGCTGAAACACACTGCCGTCGGAGTAACCGACGACGAACACCAGGAAGGCGCCGGCCACGATCAGGACGTGCGGTGCCCAGGTCGCGGACGCGTGTATCCGCTCCGGCAGCCGGCGGATGATCGGACTGTCCAACGGCAGGGGGCGGAGCGGACGGTAGGCGAAGGCATCGCGGAAGAGGCTCTGGCGCAGGCCGCTGATGCCGTCCAGGGCCATACGGAACTCAGGGCTCCGGTTCTTGCGGCTCTTCCGGGTCTGTGTCTCGGTCACGCTTCCACGGTAGGCGGCGGGAGACGCGGAGTCGTCACCACTGAAGCGGATCCCCGGTGGTCCGTCCCAGGTACTACGCGCTCCACCAGGTACGCGGCGGCGCCGGGAGCGCGAGCCCGGGAAGTGGGTGCGCCGCGCGGGCCGACCAGGGGCGCGAGCCCGGCGCGCGCCAGGCGTGTTTCACCGGGCGTGTGTCACCAGGCGTGTGTCACCAGGCGAGCTGGGCGATCTCCTCCGCGACCACCGCGCACGCGTCGGCGACCGGGTCGATGAGCGGGAAGTGGCCCACCTCCTCCAGCAGGGTCAGGCCGACCATCTCGCCCGCCCTGGCCGCCGCGTCCACGTACGCCTCCGCGACGGCCTGCGGCACGGTGAGGTCCGAACGGCCCTGCACCACGGCCGTCGCGATCCCGGTCGGCAGCAGCGCCGCCGGGTCGGCGCTCTCCCGGCGCTGCTTGAACTCCGCCTCACCGCCCAGCAGCTGGAGGACGGCTCCGCCGCACACGTCCAGCTCGACGGCGCGTACGAGATCCGCGATCGGGGCGAGCGCGACGACCCCGCGCAGCGGCGGCGGCGCCGGAAGCCGCCACGGCGAGCCCTCGGGCAGCACGTGCCGGGACGCCGCCCACAGCGCGAGGTGCCCGCCGGCGGAGTGCCCGGCGACGACCGTGCGTCGCACGTCGGCCCCGGGCAGCGCGGTCGCGACGAGCGCGGGCAGCGCGTCCATGGCGGCGGCGACATCGTCGAAGGTGTCCGGCCAGCGACCGGCCACCGGCCCCGGGCCGCCGTCCGTACCCGCGCCGCCGTCCCCGCCGCCCTCGCCGCCGTTCTGCTGCGGGATCAGCTGTCCCCGCCGGTACTCCACATTGGCGACGGCGAACCCGCGCCGGGCCAGGAAGTCCGCGAACGGCGTGAGGTGCGCACGGTCGTACGGCGCGCGCCAGGCCCCGCCGTGCAGCAGGACGACGAGCGGCACCCGCTCCTGGCCATCCCGGGGGGCGTAGAAATCGATCACCTGATCAGGGTGTTCGCCGTACGAGGCGGTGCGATCGGGCCGGACGGCCGGATGGGCGAAGACCGATTCGGTCTCCGCGGCGTCACGAGCGACGGCGTCGTGCGCGGCGGGGTCCGGCATCTTGCTCCAACCTTTCGGTACGACGGCCCAATTGACCTGATCAGCGGGGACGGTATCAGCCCGGGAGGGAGTCGTTCACACGCCCGGGCCCGTCACCTCCACGGCTGACGCCGCCGGGACCCGCGCCGGGATCTCCGTCAGGACCTCCCCGAGCGCCCGCGCCGCCCGTTCCGCGTCGGCGAAGCCCACGTACAGGGGGGTGAAGCCGAAGCGCAGCACGTCCGGCCTGCGGAGGTCGCCGATCACTCCCCGGGCGATCAGGGTCTCCATGACGGCGGGCGCCTCGGCGCAGCGCAGGGCGACCTGGCTGCCGCGTTCGGCGTGCGCGGCGGGGGTCATCGAGGTGACCCGTCCGGGCGGCGCGTACGCCTCCACGCACTCCAGGAAGAAGTCCGTGAGCGCCAGGCTCTTGGCCCGTACGACCTCCACCCGCACGCCCTCCCAGACATCGAGGGCCGCCTCCAGCGCCAGCATGGAGAGGATGTCCGGAGTGCCGACCCGGCCACGGACCGCACCGTCCGCCGCCGCGAAGTCCGGGTCCATGGCGAACGGATCGGTGTGCGAGTTCCAGCCGGGCAGCGGGGAGTCGAAGGCCGCCTGATGGCGCTCGGCGACGTACAGGAACGCGGGTGAACCCGGCCCGCCGTTCAGGTACTTGTACGTGCAGCCGACCGCGAGGTCCACGCCGTGCGTGTCCAGGCCGACCGGCAGGGCGCCCGCGCTGTGGCACAGGTCCCAGACGACGAGCGCCCCGGCCTCGTGCGCGGCGGTGGTGATCCCCGGGAGGTCGTACAGGCGACCCGTACGGAAGTCGACATGGTTGACGAGCACGACAGCCGTGCGCGGCCCCAGCGCCCCGAGCAGCTTCTCCGGGTCGACGGGGACGAGGCGCTTGCCCGTCATCCGGGCGGCGGAGCGCGCGATGTATCCGTCCGTGGGGAAGGTCGTGGCGTCGACCAGGATCTCGTCCCTGACCGGGTCGCCGTCCTCCCGCGCGTCCAGCAGGCGGACCGCCGCCACCACGGCCTTGAAGACATTGACGCTGGTGGAGTCGCCGACCACGATCTGCCCCTGACCGGCGCCGACGAGCGGCGCGATCCGGTCGCCGATCCGCTCGGGCGCGGTCCACCAGCCGCCCTCGGTCCAGGAGCGGATGCCGAGCTCGCCCCACTGACGGGCGATGACGTCCTGGAGGCGCTCCGGGACATTGCGGGGCAGCGCGCCCAGCGAGTTCCCGTCGAGGTAGACCGACGCGTCGTCGAGGGTGAACAGCTCGCGCCGCCCGGCGAGTTCGTCGGCGGCGTCCAGGGCAGCGGCCTTCGCGACCAGCTCGGCGGTCGTCGCTCGCAACTCGGTGGCCTTTTCCCGCAACTCGGTGGCTGCTCGCAGCTCGGTGGTCTTCGCGGCCGGGGCCGCCGCGCTCGCGGCAAGGGGCTCAGACATGGCTGCGCGCCGTCCACAGCTCGGGGAAGACGTTCTTGGTCGCGCGCTTCTCCAGCCAGGCCACGCCGGCGGAGCCGCCTGTGCCGGTCTTGGAGCCCATCGCCCGCCGGGTCGCCACCAGATGGTCGTTGCGCCAGCGCCACACCAGCTCGCCGACATCCGTCAACGCCTCACCCAGGCGGACGAGTTCGGTGTGCTGGTCCGGGTCACCGTAGATCCCGGCCCAGACGTGCTCGATCTCGGGCGACGGCTCGTACCGCTTCGACAGGTCGCGCTCCAGCACCTCGCGCGGCACCGGCAGCCCGCGCCGCGCGAGCAGCGCCAGCACCTCGTCGTACAGGCTCGGCTCGTGGAGCGCCTTCTCCAGCTCCGCGTGGACGCGCGGTGCGCCACGGTGCGGGACGAGCATGGAGGCGGACTTGTCGCCGAGCAGGAATTCCAGCCGCCGGTACATCGCGGACTGGAAGCCGGAGCCCTCGCCGAGCGCGCCCCGGTAGGAGTTGAACTGCGCGGGTGTCAGCTGGCCGAGCGGCTTCCAGGAGGCGTTGAGCGCGTCCAGTTCACGTACGGACCGCTTGAGCGCGTCGATCGCGACCTGCGTACGGTCCTCGCGCAGCGCGCGGGACGCGGTCTCCCACTCATGGACGATGACCGTGAACCACAGCTCCATGACCTGGGTGGTGACGAGGAAGACCATCTCGCCCGGGTCGTCGGAGCGCAGATGCTGCAAATGGGTGAGGACGTCCGCCTGGACGTAGTCCTCGTACGGCGTGGTCCCGGCGAAGTCGAGGTTCGGGGACTCCGAACCGGCTCCGGGGGCATCGGGGGTGTGTGACATCGCTGTCTCCTCGATAGGACTGCCGGGTAGCGGTCCGCCCCTTTCCGTGTGGTTACGGAGCCCCGGTCCCCTCCCGGCATCATAATCCGACATACATGACGGGGCTCTGTCAGAGAGTGGGCCCGGCGATGTACGAACCGTTCGCGTCGTCCGGCCAGGCGTTGGAACGGCACGCCCAAAGCAGACTTCTCCCCTGGTGAGCCGGCCTGGGGGAGAGGCGAGACAACGGGTCTCCGTGCCGGATATGGCCGATATGACTGCGGTGGCGCTGTGACTTCTGCTGTCGGTGTGACAGGCGGCCCAGCTGATTCGACAGCGCGTGCGATCGGACAGACCGAAAGCCCGCACCCTGGGACACGGGCCGGGCCTTCGGAGGGTTGCGTTTTCCCGCGGACGCGAGCAGACGATTCGGCGCCGGAGTCACCAGCGGCCTGGAGCCACCAGCGGTCAGCGGTCAGCGGTCAGCGGTCAGCGGTCAGCGGTCAGCGGTCAGCCGAGCGTGTCCGCCGCGAGCTCGGAGGAGTCGCGCAGGAAGGTCGAGCAGCGCTCGTACTCCTCCTTCTCCCCGATCGCCTGCGCGGCGCGTCCGAGCGCGTGCAGGGCCCGCAGGAATCCCCGGTTCGGCTCGTGCTCCCAGGGCACGGGACCGTGTCCCTTCCACCCGCTGCGGCGCAGCGAGTCCAGCCCACGGTGGTAACCGGTCCTGGCGTACGCGTACGACTCGATGACCCTGCCGTTCTCGAAGGCGTCGTCGGCGAGCTGCGCCCAGGCCAGCGAGGAGGTCGGGTATTTGGCGGCGACTTCGGCGGGCGCCGTCCCGTCGGCGAGCAGCTCACGCGGCCCGGGATCGTCGGGCAGCTGGGTGGGGGGCGGCCCCCCGAGCAGGTTTTCATGGATGGCCATGCCTACAGTCTGCCTTGCCAGGACGAGCGCCTCCCCCGACGGGCCGCACGACCGCGAAACCGCCTGCCCGCCCCGCACCGGACGGGCCGCCGCACCCTCGGACAGCAGCGGCATCAGGGAGCGGTCGCCGGACGCTCGCTGAGCGGCGCGTCGGCCTTCTGCGCTTCCAGGGGTGGCGCGGAGAAACCACAGTTGATCTTGCATTCCGGCTGTTCCGCCGGCTTCCCCGGCGTACGGACCGTCGCCCAGGCGAGCGCCGAGCCCAGGACGAACACCCCCGCGCACCACAGCATCGCCCGGTGGAAAGCGGCGTTGAACTGCGTCGCCGAGTGGTACGCCTGCGGGCCCATGCCCGCCAGCAGCGGCAGCGCGGCCACCGCGATCAGACCGGCCGCGCGGGCCGCCGCGTTGTTGACGCCACTGGCCAGCCCCGCCCGCGCGGTGTCCACGGAGGCCAGCACCGTCGCGGTCAGCGGCGCGACCAGGGACACCAGGCCCAGGCCCATCAGCAGCAGCGCGGGCAGCACATCCGCGAAGTACGAGGCGCCCGGACCCACCCGCAGCATCAGCAGCAGCCCGGCCGCGCTCAGCAGCGGGCCCACCGTGAGCGGGATACGCGGGCCGATCTTCTGCCCCAGCGCCCCCGACCGCGCGGAGAGCAGCAGCAAGAGGATGGTCGTCGGCAGCAGGGCCGTCCCGGCACGCAGCGCCGAGTACCCCACGACGACCTGGAGCTGGAGCGGAAAGAGGAAGAAGAAGCCGCCGATCGCCGCGTAGACACACAGCGTCACGCAGTTCACGGCGGTGAACTGCCGGGACTTGAAGATCGACAGCGGCAGCATCGGATCGGCCCGCCGCCGCTCGACGAGCACGAACACCACACCGGCCAGCACGCCCGCGATCGCCGCCCAGATCGCCTCGGCGATCAGCGCGTAGGTCACCAGGGCCAGCGCCACCGCGCCGAGCGCCGCGCCCAGGACATCGAACCGGCCGTGTGCCGCCGGGTCCCTCGATTCCGGTACGTGCCGCAGCGCCACCGGCAGAGTGAGCGCGGCCAGCGGCAGATTGAGGAAGAACACCCAGCGCCAGCCGGCACTGTCGACCAGCCAGCCGCCCACGAAGGGGCCGATGGCCGCTCCGACCCCGCCCAGTCCCGACCAGAGACCGACAGCCTTCGCCCGGTCGTCCGGGTGAAAACTCGACTGGATGATCGCGAGCGAGCCGGGCACCAGCAGCGCTCCGCCCACGCCCTGCAGCGCCCGCGCGATGATCAGCACCTGGATGTCGGGCGCGATCCCGCACAGCAGCGAACAGACAGCGAACCAGACCACCCCGATGACGAAGATCTTCCGCCGGCCGTACCGGTCACCGAGCGCCCCACCGAGCAGAATCAGCCCGGCCAGCGTGAGCATGTACGCGTTGACGGTCCACTGAAGGTCCGCCAGGTCCGCGTTGAGGCTGTCCCCGATGTGGGGCAGCGCCACATTGACGACGGTGGAGTCCAGCAGGGCCATGCTGGAGCCGAGCACCGTCGCCATGATGACCCATCGGCCCTTGGCCGAGGACAGCCTGATGTCCATACGGGGATCATCCCCGCGCCCGTACTAGGCCGCGAGCCGGCGCAGCGCGCGGATCAGCGCGTCGATGCCCTTCTCCGCCTTGGCGCGCGGGCAGCCGACATTGAGCCGCACGAAGCCGTCGCTCCCGTAGGTGGTGCCCGGCATGATCGCGACCTTCTCGTGCTCGATCAGCTCCCGCTGGAGCGCGGCGTCGTCGATCCCGAGCGGCCGGAGATCGATCCAGGCGAGATAACCGGCCTGCGGGGGATGCCAGTCCAGCTGCGGGAAGGCCGAGTTCAGCCGGTCGGCGACCATCCGCAGATTTCCCTCCACATAGGCGTTGAGGGCGTCCAGCCAGGGCGCGCTCTCGCGGTACGCGGTGATGTGCGCGGTGAGCGTCAGTACGGCGGGTGAGGCGAGGCCCTCACCTGTCTCCATCCGCCGCAGGAAGGCCGCGTGGTCGTCCGGGTCGCCGATGATTCCGTACGAGCCGCTCAGCGCGGGAAAGTTGAACGCCTTCGAGGCGGAGGTGATGAGTGCCCACCGGCCGGTCCCGAACCGGGTCCACGGCAGATGCCGGTACCCGCCCGCCCCGGATCCGCCGCCCACGGACCCGCCCGGTAGGTCCGGGTCAGCGGATTCCGGGTCAGCGGATTCCGGGTGCGCGGATTCGGGGTGCGCGGATTCGGGGTGCTCGAAGTCCGCGTGCACGAAGTCCGCGTGGATCTCGTCGCTGATCACGGCGACGCCGTACGCCTGCGCCAGTCGGGCGAACTCCGTCAGCTCCGTCTCCGTCCACACCCGCCCGGTGGGGTTGTGTGGCGAACAGAGCAGCAGCACCTTGCTGCCGGGCCGGGCGAGCTGGCGCTCCAGTGCCGCCATGTCGCCGATCGGCACCCCGCGCAGCTCACGTCCCAGGCCGGATATCGCCTTCAGGAAACCGTCGTACGTCGGGGTGTGCACGACGATGCCGTCCCCCGGCTCGGTCCACATCCGCAGCAGTTGCGAGAGCTGGTTGAGGACGGAGGGCGCGTAGACGACGTGACCGGTGTCGATGTCGGTGCCGTAGCGCGTCGCGAACCAGTGGCGGATCGCGGACAGGAAATCCTCGTTGCGCCAGTCGGTATAGCCGAGGACGCCATGCGCGATACGGCGCCGCAGGGCGTCGAGGACCTCGGGCGGCGAGGCGAAGTCCATGTCCGAGATGGTGAAGGGAAGGAGTCCGTCGACACCGAAGCGGTCCGCGACCCCGTCCCACTGCACGCTCCAGGTGCCGTGGCGGTCGATGGGGGTGTCGAAGTCGGGGCCCACGCTGATGTCTCCTCCAGGCATGGCGCGGGCCCGGCATCGTGAGGGATACCGGGCCCGACGCACAAAGAGCGGTCTTACGCGAAACGGGTGTTACTTGAGCTTGGTGCCCGTCGAGCGCAGGGCGGCGCACGCCTCGGTGACGCGCTTGGCCATGCCGGCCTCGGCCAGCTTGCCCCAGGTGCGCGGGTCGTACGTCTTCTTGGAGCCGACCTCGCCGTCGACCTTCAGCACACCGTCGTAGTTGCGGAGCACGTGGTCCGCGATGGGGCGCGTGAACGCGTACTGGGTGTCGGTGTCGAGGTTCATCTTCACGACGCCGTTCTCCAGCGCGGTGGCGATCTCCTCGGCCGTGGAGCCGGAGCCGCCGTGGAAGACGAAGTCGAAGGGCTGGCTGCCGGCGGCCTTGCCGTACTTGGAGCCGACGCCCTCCTGGAGGTCCTTGAGCAGCTCGGGGCGGAGCACGACGTTGCCCGGCTTGTAGACGCCGTGGACATTGCCGAAGGACGCGGCCAGCAGGTAGCGGCCCTTCTCACCCAGGCCGAGAGCCTCGGCGGTCCGCAACGCGTCGTCGACGGTGGTGTACAGCTCGTCGTTGATCTCGTGGGTGACGCCGTCCTCCTCGCCGCCGGTCGGGGTGATCTCGACCTCAAGGATGATCCTGGCGGCGGCGGCCTTGGCGAGCAGCTCCTCGCCGATGGCCAGGTTGTCCGCGAGGGTCTCGGCGGAGCCATCCCACATGTGCGACTGGAAGAGCGGGTTGCGACCGGCCCGGACGCGCTCGGCGGAGATGTCGATCAGCGGACGCACATAGGCGTCGAGCTTGTCCTTGGGGCAGTGGTCGGTGTGCAGCGCGACGGTGATGTCGTACTTGGCAGCGACGATGTGCGCGAACTCGGCGAGCGCGACGGCGCCGGTCACCATGTCCTTGCTGTACTGACCACCCAGGAACTCCGCACCACCGGTGGACATCTGGATGATGCCGTCGCTCTCGGCCTCCGCGAAGCCGCGCAGTGCGGCGTGCAAGGTCTGGGACGAGGTGACATTGATGGCCGGGTAGGCGAACTTGCCTGCCTTCGCCCGGTCGAGCATCTCGTTGTAGACCTCGGGGGTTGCGATGGGCATCGGGCCGCTCCTTGTGATGTGCGGGTGTGAGGTGCTTGTCCCTGACCTGGGGGCGACGTCATCGTCGACCCCATCTTTCCAGACTCCTGTACGGGCTCCACCTGGAGCACCACCCCTACAGCGCTGCGGGCTGGGCCGTTTCACGTGAAACGGCCCAGCCCGCAGCGAAATGCCAGGTCAGGCGAGTTCGAGCTCGTCCAGCCCGTAGACCTTGATGTACGGAAGGCCCGCCTCGGCCATGGCCGGAGCCGCGCCGCGCTCCACGATGACCGCGACCGCGACGACCTCGCCGCCGGCCTCCCGGACGGCCTCGACGGCGGTCAGCGGCGAACCGCCGGTGGTGGACGTGTCCTCGACCACCAGGCAGCGGCGGCCCTTGACCTCGGTGCCCTCGATCCGGCGCTGCATCCCGTGCGCCTTCTGCGCCTTACGGACCACGAACGCGTCGAGCCGCTTCCCGCGCGCGGCGGAGGCGTGCAGCATCGACGTCGCCACCGGGTCGGCGCCCAGCGTCAGCCCGCCCACACAGTCGAAGTCGAGCTCGGCGGTGGCATCGAGCATGACCTGCCCGACCAGCGGCGCGGCGTGCCCGTCCAGCGTGATCCGGCGCAGATCGATGTACCAGTCGGCCTCAAGACCCGAGGAGAGGGTCACTTTGCCGTGTACGACGGCCTTGTCCTTGATCAGCTGGAGCAGTTCAGCGCGTGCGTCAGTCATGGTCACGAGCTTAGAGGCTTCCACGGTCCCTCTCTCAGGCCCCCTGGAGCCGCCGCCAGGTCCACGTCGTCGCGATCTCCAGCGGATCCACCGGGGTGACCAGACGCGGCAGGGTGTTGAGGCCGTTCGGGGGACCGGACTGGGGCTCCACGCAGACCGCCTCGGCCTGCTCGTCGTAGATCACCACCCACTCGGCCCGGCTGGCGACCTTCAGCTCCAGCCGGCCGGGCCAGGTGAGGGTGACGTCGACGCCGTCCGGCATCCCGAAGCAGTCGTCCCAGGGGCCCGGAAGCGGCGGGATACGGCGGCCGGTGGGCAGATGGTCGTCGCCGCGCTCCTCCTGCCACGCCGGAGTGAAGTCGACCTGTACATCGCCCTCCCCGTCGCCCCCGAGGCTGCGCAGGAACCACGGGTGCCAGCCGGCCTGCGCGGGGAAGGACGTGTCATACGTTTCCACCCCCATGGCGAGGGTCAGCGAGTCCTCGGTCAGCTCGAAGGTCTGGGTGATCTTGCCGCTGTACGGCCAGGGCTCCACGAGGTCGTACGTGAACGAGGCCTCGCGCTCGCCGGCCCGGGCGGTGCGCCAGGCGCCGTTCCTGGCGGTGCCGTGGATCGCGTGGGGCGGGGCGTTCAGCGGCATCTGCTGGACCACGGTGCCGTTGCGGAACTTCCCGTGCTCGATGCGACCGCACCAGGGCACCATCGGGAAGCAGCCGTACCGCTCCCCCTGGCGCAGCAGTTCGGTCCCGCCGACGCGCAGGCCGCTGATCCGGCAGCCGTTCGCGGGGTCGATGGTCAACTCGGCGTCGCCCGCCGCAAGCCGGATGCTCTCTTCGCTGCTACTCACCCCCCGAGATTACGAGATCACCGGCGCCGACGCAGTGCCCGCCCGACAACCACGGCGGAGGCCAGCGCGAGCGCGGCGGCGGGTGCGACCCAGCGCAACGTGGCTCCCGCACCGGCGGCCTCGGGCGCGGGAACGGGCGCGTACCGTCCGCGCGGCGGCGCGTGATCGACCTCTTCGGCGCTCCGCCCGATCATGGTGCGCCGAGCGTGCGCGGCCTCGGCGAGCGGCTCGTCGGGGATGAGGAAGTCCCCTTCCGCCGAGGTGGTCTCGCCGTCGAGCGAGGACGGCGGCACCTCGACATCGAAGACGGAGGCGTCGGACGGCTCGTCGGAGGGACGACCAGCGGACTCGGCCTGGGGCTCACCCGCGGATTCGGCCGGGGACTCGGCCTGGGACTCACCCGCGGATTCGGCCGGGGACTCACCTGCGGGCTTCCCGGCGCTCCGGGCTTCACCGTCGTCGTCGGCCCCGGCTTCCGGCGCCCCGGGGAGAACAGACTCCTCCCCCAGGCGTGCGACGACGCGGTCCAGCAGCCGGTGCGCCGCAGCCGTGGCCGTCCCGGCGGGAAGTTCCGCGAGGCGTCCCTCCACATGCGCCGAGCCCGTGAAGGCCAGCGTCGTCCCCGCGCCCGTTTCCGTGAGGCGGAGCGTAAGCGTCAGCTTGACGGAGCCCGTACCGCGCGCTTCCGTGCCCTCGCCCTCGGCGGTGAAGACGCCGTCCCGCTCGGTGAGCGTCAGGGCGCCCCGGTACGTGATCGTATGGCCGCCGATGCGGACCTTGAGGCGGCCGGCCGGCGCGCCCGCCGACTCGTCCGCGTCCTGTTGGAGTCCCGGCACGCAGCGGGCGACCCGCGCGGGGTCCCGCAGCGTCTGCCGGAGGGTCTCTGCCAAAACCGGAACGAACACCTCATGCTCCATAGAAGCCGAGCCTACTCAGACCGGGCCGCTCGGGCGCCCCCCTACGCGGAACCGGCACACTTCGACGCCGCACAACCGCCCGGACGCTCCCGGCCCGCGCGCGCCGCAGCCGGGCCGTCAACCGTGCGATGAGCCGCGCCTCAGCACCGCCTCAGTCGCCCCTCCGCACTGTCTCAGCACCGCCGCAGCCGCACCTTCGCCGGACCGGAGCATCCCCGCTCAGTCCGCGTACCGCGGGTGCACCAGCGTCGACGGCGGCAGATCCGGCATCCGTGTCCGCTCCGCCCCCCGCGCGCCCGCCGCCAGCTCCGCCCCGGCCAGGGACCGCAGCGGGGGGGCGTCCGCCGCGAGGCCGAGCCGCGGTCTGACGCCCACCTCGGCCAGCTCGAACCCCCAGTCGCTCGGGGTCGGTCTGCCGTCCTTCGCCCGGTCGGGCCCGGCCGCGAAGCCGGAGGGCCGCCCCGTCGCGCGGTACGGCCGCGTCCCGAACCCGGCCGCGCGCAGTGTCGCGTCGACCGTCCAGTACGTACGCGGCTGGGTCGCGGTCGACCCGGCGTGCACGGCCAGCCGCCCGCCGGGGGCGAGCACCCGGGTGGTCAGCCCGTAGAACTCCTCCGAATACAGCTTCGTGCTGGGCGTGATCCCCGGATTCGGCAGGTCCGAGATGACCACGTCGTACGTCCCGTGCCCGGCACCGCGCAGCCAGGTGAACGCGTCCGCGTACACCGCGCGCACTCGGGGATCGCGGTACGCGTGCCCGTTCAGCGCGGTCAGGGCGGGATCCGTGCGGGCCAGCCGGACGACGGCCGGGTCCAGCTCGACGACGGTGACCGAGCGGACGTCCCCGTACCGCAGGACCTCCCGGGCGGCCAGTCCGTCTCCGCCGCCGAGGATCAGCACCCGTCCGTGCGGCCCGCGCATCGCGGGGTGGACCAGCGCCTCGTGGTAGCGGTACTCGTCGCGCCCGCTGACCCGCAGCCGGCCGTCCAGGTACAGATCGGGGGGCCCGGCCCGGTCGCCCGTGACCACGACTTCCTGGACATCGGTGTGGAGGGCGACCCGCACCCGGTCGCCGTACACCGCGCGCCGCGCCGCCCGCTCGAAGTCGTCGACCTGGACCGCCGCCGTGGCCAGCGCGGCCAGCACCAGCACGTTGACCCCCAGCAGCAGCCAGCGCGAGCGCCGCGTCAGATCCCGCCCGAAGACCCACAGGACCAGCGCGCCGCCCGCCACCGCGTTGACCGCGCCCGTCAGCAGCGCGCCGGTGAGCTGTCCCAGCCAGGGCAGCAGCAGGAACGGGAAGGCGAGCCCGCCGACGAGCGCGCCCACATAGTCGGCGGCGAACAGATCGGCGACCGTCCCGCCCGCGTCCTGCCGGGAGACCCGCTGGATGAGCGTCATCAGCAGCGGGATCTCCGCGCCGATGAGGATGCCGATGGCCAGCGAGAAGCCGACCAGCGCGAACCGCGACTCACCTATCCACGCGAAGCTCGCGTACAGCACGAGCGCCGAGCAGCCGCCGAGCAGCGCGAGCGCCGCTTCCACCAGACCGAACCCGACCGCCGCGCGGCAGCGCAGCCGCTTGGCGAGCAGCGAGCCGATGCCCATCGCGAAGACCATCACCGAGAGGACCACGGACGCCTGGGTGACGGAGTCCCCGATCAGATACGAGGCGAGCGCGACCAGCTCCAGCTCGTACACCAGTCCGCACGCGGCGCAGATGAAGACCACGGTGAGGATCAGGAAACGGCCGGCATCCGCGCGCACGGGCAGCCGCGTCGCGCCCCGGGGCGGCGAGTAGACGGACTGTTCGATCATGTTGGTAACGCTACGTCACGACGCGCCTGCTTTTTGTCACCCACAAGGGTGTATCTGCGGCAGACGCTCCCCCACTGGCGCACCTACAGCGCCACGGGCATCCGGACGCCGACCCGCGTCCGCGTCACGACGAGCCGCCCCTCCTGCGGATACGCGTGCCAGGTCCGCCACCGCACCTGCCCCTCGTCACGCTGCGCGAGCATCGCGGTGAAGGCGTACGGGGATCCCGGAAAGGTGCCCGCCAGTCCGTTCGGGTGGTCGGCGACCAGGGCGAGCAACTCCTGCGCGCGCCCGGCGAACGAACCCTGCGAGAGGATCTCGACGCGCGCGGCGAATTCGTACTCCCACTCCCCGAGCCGCTTGGAGACGCCGAGCGGCAGCGGCGTACTGCTGCCGGGGATGCAGGCCACGGTCTCGGAGCAGGTACCCCGCTCCTCCTCCAGAAGCACTTGGTGGGAGGCGCCGAGCAGCCTCAGCTGAACGCTGGCGCCGGAGAGGTCGAGGTCGAGGACGGCCAGGGCGGGAAGCGGTTCCCGGCCCAACGCCCAGGCCAGGTCGGCGGCACGGGTGTCGGTGTAGGCGGTATCGAGGGTCCTGAGCATGGGTGGGCTCCGCAAACACGCTTGACTGATGGACCGGGGATCTCCCGGACGACGAGCGAGGGCACCTTGTGGGGGAGATCGCCTGCTCGGTCCGGATGACGTCCCGAGGGCTGGAAGCTCTCAACAGTGAGGGAATCACGAACTACGCGGCGCTCAAAGCGTTTTTACCCAACTTGGAGTGGTTTCCATCCCCCCGGGGGCTCCACGGTTCACGTGTTCAACCGAAAGCGGCCGAGAAGGTCAACCGGACGGTCAACGTGGCGATGCCCGGCGGGAATTCGCTCCCGCCGGGCATCGCGCACCGGGCTCTCACCACCGCGGACCAACTGCCCCGTGTCAGTCGCCCGCGTCAGTTGCCCGCGTCAGTCGCCCGCGTCAGTCGCCCGCGTCAGTTGCTTCCGCACCCGCCACCCCCGCCGCACGACGATCCCCCGCCGCACGACGACCCCCCGCCGCAGGAGGAGTGCCCGCCACCGCAGGAGTGACCACCGGAGGAATGACCGCCCGAGGAGTGACCACCCGAGGAGTGACCACCACTGCCGCTGTCGGACGAACCCCCGCAGGACGCTCCGCCGCCACCACCCTCCCACCAGCTGCTGTTCGAGCGGTTCTTCGCGCTCTTCTTCCGCAGCGACGGCCCCGTCGGACCCCGGCGCCTCTTCCGCGCTTTGTCGCGGCTGTTCACACTCGCCACCACCCCGACGACCGCGACCGCGACCAAGACGATCACCACGCCCAGAGCTGCCATCTCCCCCACCGTCCTTCCGCTCCCCCGAAGCGAGGCCCCCGCGCCGTCGCGTGGCCGGCTTCGCACGTACCGGCTTGTCGTGTGAGGGGGATGTCCCCTCGGCGCCACCGGCCCAAAGCTGACTTGAGGAACTCCAGAGCTTCCCCCCAGGATGGCCGCCATGACCGTACGCGAACCAGGTTCACGCCCGTTCCTCAACCGCCGTCTCGCCGAGTTCGGTACGACGATCTTCGCGGAGATGTCGGCCCTGGCCGTCCGGACCGGGGCGATCAATCTCGGCCAGGGCTTCCCCGACACCGACGGCCCCGACGAGGTCCGCGAGGCGGCGGTCCGCGCCCTGCGCGACGGGCGCGGCAACCAGTACCCGCCGGGCCCCGGCGTCCCCGAACTGCGCACCGCCGTCACCGAACACCAGCTGAAGCGGTACGGCTGCGCGTACGACCCCGACACCGAGGTCCTCGTCACGGCCGGCGCCACCGAGGCGATCGCCGCCGCGCTGCTCGCCCTGGTCGAGCCGGGCGACGAGGTGATCGCGCTGGAGCCGTACTACGACTCGTACGCCGCCTGCATCGGTATGGCGGGCGGCACCCGCGTCCCCGTCACCCTGCGCCCCCGGGACGGCGCCTACCACCTGGACCTGGACGAACTGCGGGACGCCGTCACCCCCCGCACCCGGCTGATCCTGCTCAACACCCCGCACAACCCGACCGGTACGGTCCTCAGCCGCGCCGAACTGGCGGCCATCGCGGAACTCGCCGTCGAGCGCGATCTGCTGGTCGTCACCGACGAGGTGTACGAGCACCTGGTCTTCGAGGGCGAGCACCTGCCGATCGCCACCTTCCCCGGCATGCGCGAGCGGACCCTGACCATCAGCTCGGCCGGGAAGACGTTCTCCTTCACCGGCTGGAAGGTGGGCTGGGTGACAGGAACGCCCGAACTCGTCACGGCGGTGCGCTCCGCCAAGCAGTACCTGACGTACGTGGCGTCGGGGCCGTTCCAGTACGCGGTGGCCGAGGCGCTGCGCCTTCCCGACACGTACTTCGACGGTCTCCGCGCCGACCTGCGGGCCAAGCGCGACCTGCTGTCCGCCGGTCTGACGGCGGCCGGCTTCGAGGTCTACCGCCCGGCCGGCACGTACTTCGTCACCACCGACATCCGCCCCCTCGGCGAGAGCGACGGCTTCGCGTTCTGCCGCGCGCTCCCGGAGCGCTGCGGGGTCGTCGCCGTGCCCAACGCGGTCTTCTACGACCACCGCGAACAGGGAGCGCCTTTCGTGCGCTTCGCGTTCTGCAAGCGCACCGATGTGCTGGACGAAGCGATCGAGAGGTTGTCCGATCTGCGGAAATGAGCCCCGGCCCGTCTTGGCGCCCGACCGGCGCCCGGCTCAGGCGCGGGACACGGCACGGCGTCCGGTAAGGCACTCGCGGGACCTCGGTGACGTCTACACCGTGCCGCAGCGCGGGATTTCGTCCGGGACCGGGGCAGGCCCGCCCTTCTGCTACCGGCAACAGACGGGCGGGGGCGGTCTCACACCGGCCAGTTGGCGTCGACGTCGTCCAGCCACACGCGCTGTTCGTCGGCCACGTCGACCGTGAGCCCGAAGCGCTCATGTCCGGGCCGGTCCATCTCCTCCCACCATCGGTAGGCCGCTTCCGCTTCGTCCCACAGGCGACGGGCCCCGCTCTGCCGGACTTGCGCGGTCGCCCCGTCCTGGAACATCACGCACGCCCATGACCGGTCGGTGAGCCCGTAGAGCCAGACGGGCCGTGCTCCGTCGCGCTTCTCGGCGACGACGTGCACGCAGTGCGGCACCCGTACCGCGACAGCGAACCGCTGAGGACTGAACCGGTCGGCTCCGAGGAAATCCGACTCCGTGACGGACGTGGACGACTTTTCCCGCTCGGAGGCGCCCCCACGCACGTAATCGGCGTGACTGATGACGGGGGCGCGTTGGGCCCGCGCCTTCATGAACTCGACGGGCCCCGTGAATTGCCCCCAGGCGCTCAGCCCGTCGTCCGCGACGACAAGTTGGGCGACGGCGTCACCGTTGCCGTAGTGCGTTCCCCACGGGAGCACGATCACCCCGCCGGGCCGGGTCTGTTCCACCCACGACCACGGGAAGTCACGCCACCCACACGTCGCGATGACGCGGTCGTACGGCGCTCCTTCGGGGTAACCGAGCCGGCCGTCACCGTGCACGACGTTCACACGCAGCCCGAACAGGTTCAGCGCCGTACGCGCCCTGTCGGCGACGGCCTTGTCAACGTCCAGCGTGACGACGTTCCCCGCGCCCAATCGGTGGGCCAACAGTGCGGCGTTCCATCCGGTGCCCGTGCCGATTTCCAGGACGCGGTTTCCGGCTTCCACCTCCAGGTCACGCAGCATCCGGAAGACCACGGACGGCATGCTCGCGGACGATGTCGAAACGGCCCCCGGCTCCGTCCCCTTGTGTGCGCCGTCATCCCATTGCGTGACCACGGGGACGTCAGCGTTCGCGTACCCGTACCCCACGTCGCAGGATCGTCCGGGCGGGACACGGCGACGCTCTCGCTGGTGGCCATGTCGAACGGCCACATCAGGTCGGGCAGGAATGCGGAGCGGGGAACCGCAGCGAACGAGGGGGCCCAATCCGAAGAGAGCGCGCCCCCTGTCACGAGGACGCGCCCCAGCTCTGTGCGGCTGGGGCGCTCCTGGTCTGCGTCGATCGCCACTGGTCAGGAGTCCTTCGGCGGGTTGGGGACGCCGGGACCACCGTCCGGGGTGGGCGGCTGGTGCGGTCCGGGGTACGGCTCTCCCGGCAGACCGTCTCCGCCATCGCCGCCGCTGATCTGCCACAAGTCGCTCATGATCTTCCCTCCGTCAGGGATTTGACTCTGGATTGAGGTGCCGGGGACGGCAGCTGGAGCCGGCTGCCGTCCCCCACTCCCGGGGCGAGACCCCGCCGGGAGTGCCGTCCCGCTGCCAGCGCTGTAGACGGGGACAGCGGGACGGAGTCCTACGTGGTGAGCAGCGCGTCGGCCTGGTTCGGCTCATCGCCGGCACGCTGGAGAGCCGCCCCCGTTTCCCGCTGGTACTTCCGGCGATGAGCCGCCGCGATGTTCGCGCGGATGGTCTCTTTCCGCTCGGCGGAGAACTCAGGAAGGGGCTGGGTCTGGGACATATCTCGCTCCGTTTCGCACCGGGGGCAGGACGGTTATTCCTTCTGATCCCACGAGCATCCGCCGGGGTGCCGGCCGTAGAGGGTGCACACACCACCCTCCGGTTCATCGGTCCGTGCGGTGCACGGTGCCTCGCGCTGGACGACAGCCAGTGCGCCCCGCCACCTCACCCACACCGCGCCCTCAACGGGCCCCGGGCGGACGGGGCAGAGGTACGCGGCGTGATCCGGGGCGTGGACCTGATCGAGTTCGCAGCTCACGAAACCGGGCACGTGCGTGTCATCCGCGCCGTCCGCGAGCCGTACCGCCTCATCGATCAGAAGCGTGGGTACGACCAGGGGCACGTAGCAGCGCCGCGCCGTCACCGCTGCCCCGCTGCCATCCGGGGAAGCCGCCATGCCCGGCGGGCAGGCTCCGCCACACAGATGGGCTGTACGGCCAGCGTGTACCGGCACCCCGTGTCATCGGCCACGGACAGCGAGACCACGGCGCCTCTGCTCAGTACGTACCGGGCGGAGCGCCATGCCTCCCCGTCCACACACCAACGACGCAACTCCCTTGCTGCGTAAGGGGTTTCCTGGCCGCCCCCTGCACCCTGATCCAGGGCATCCGCGATGCGGCAGGCGCGATCCTGGAGCCAGGTGAGCGCGGATACCGGGGAAGGGCTCCGATAGGTACCCAGCGGGGTGGTGACGAGCTGCCCGCCGGCCGGCCCCCGGCTCGTCACCATGGCCCGGTAGGCCCGTCTGCCTGATGCCTGGTGCCTCATGACCTGCCCCCCTCATGCGGGTGGTTCCGCATCTCCGCGTTGCACTGTTCAACGGTGAGTTCGCTCGGCCCCCGGATGGCCTCCGCGCGCTGCATGGCCAGCGATGCGCAGATGGCGCACCCCGGGACGGGCCTGGGCTCCGCATCAGCTGCGGTGGTCATGAACTGCCTTTGAAATCAGGGCAGTTCTGGGAGCCGCACTCACACGGGGGCCACTGGCGAAGCACACTGAAGATCTCCGGCCTGGGGAGCGTGTTCGGCATTGAGAGGGAGCGGCGACCAGCGAGATTCCCCCATAGCCGTGAGCGGTATCCGGAGTCCGCGCGACCACCCGCTTGCCCTCGGTACGGGTGCTCGGCTGACTTCCGGTTCACGGCCAACGGCACACTCTCCGCTCGGGCCGAACCCCGCCGGCTCTCTTCTTCGGCCGACAGCCCCCTGCCTTGATCTGTCGTCATGAAGGGAAGTTAGAAGCCTTTTTGAAAGGGGAGGGGGACAGCCCGTCCCCCTCCCCTTCAGGGGGACAGGCTGTCCCCCTCCCCGCGCTTCGGCTATGCGGCTACGCCCACCCTCTCGGCCAGGTTCCGGGCATCACCACGGAGTGACGGAGGCGATTGAAGGGCAAGGTCCGCTGCGAGCCTCCTGCCCACGGGGACATACCGGACGCCCTCCGGGCTGGTGTCGAAGCCCTTCCCTAGCCAGTGGAGTGCTGACGCGTATTCCTTCCTGGCGAACTCGGACCTGGCCGTGTCGATGAACAGTCGTGACCGCCGCTCTACGGAAAGCACCGATTCGGGGACTGTTTCCGCCGCCCGTTGCAGGGCTGCCCCGGGCGTACGGAGATCCACTCCGATGGTGACCCCGGAGACGGATACATTTCCTGGGGAGAACGCCGTCCACGGGTCCAGGTAGCCCACCGGCAGCTTGCCCGCAGTACGGTCCGCCTCACCCCACCAGTACCAGGCGTTGCCGTCTTCTCCCTCCTGCCCGTACGTGATACCGGCATGAAGGCACAAGGCCCCGAAGATGGCTCGCAGACTGTCGCTCCCGTGCTCCAGTCGGGGCCGGAGAGATTCGGCCGCGTCGATCACTTGCCCCAACGCCTCATCCGTGTGCCCCGCCGCCCGCAATCCGTTGGCGCTCACCCACGCCGCAAATGCCAGAAGGACCGGATCGTCCGACTCTTCCGCCGCCATACGCGCCCGGTCGACCACGATCCAGTAAAGCTCTGGTTCCGTGGTGTGTGCGGCAAATTGTTGGGCCAGCGCGTACGCCTCAGCCATCACGGCATACATCTGCCGTCGCTCCGGACCCTCCGTGCGCCGTGTCGCCGCATGCACCGCCGCCAGTAGCGCGGGGAGTGCCGCGCCTACCTCCGTGCG
Organism: Streptomyces sp. NPDC051569; assembly: GCF_044454085.1. NCBI lineage: Bacteria > Bacillati > Actinomycetota > Actinomycetes > Kitasatosporales > Streptomycetaceae > Streptomyces > Streptomyces sp. NPDC051569. The sequence goes on along the minus strand of NZ_JBITDJ010000018.1, from coordinate 58,719 downwards.
CTGGTGGGCAGATGAGTGCCAGGTATCCCATGCTTGGCGCACCCGGCCGGACAGCACCTCGACACTTTCCGGAAGGGCTTGGGGACGACGAAACAGGCCCAGGTGGATCGCGTCGCGGAAGGCTGGGACGGATGGGTGGGAGAGCTTGCCGACGTCGGTCACGGGACCAGTGGAATCGGCGCCGGTGAGCTTGGCCAGATCGTCCAGGCGGAGTGCTTGCGCGAGCTTGGAAAGCATGGCCAGGGATCGGACGGGCCTGTCCCCCCTCTCAACCTTTTTCAACCAGTCCGGGGACCGGCCGACCAGACCGGCCAGAACCGGGCGGGACATCCCGCGCCGCTCCCTGTGATACCGGATTCGCTCCCCAGTGGTGAGGTCAGGTGGTGACTCCGTCATGACTACTCCCGGAAGGATATTGGCCTTACTCGGCAGGTTAGGGGCGAATACGACTCCCTGTCTGGCCCCTTACCCACCCTCACGAAATCCCGCACGTGAAGTGGCCCCTCCCCCTCGGAGCGGCGGGGCTCTTCGCTGTGCTCAGGCAGCCAGTCCGAAGCGGCGGACCGTTCATCACGCGGCGGGCTCGTACTCCTCGGGGCCCCGGCGGGCTCTTAGGTCACGGGTACGTCGTCCAGGAAGACCGATGCCCAGTCGGGGACCGCGTCCACCCAGTCGTCCGCCCCGGGCACCACGAGATCAAGAGCAGCCCCCAACTCCTCCTTGCCGAAAGGCGGGGGCTCTCCGTCGTCGCCAGGGTCGGGCTCCACTTCCGGCCCGGCAGACTTCCGGCGCGTGGTGGACGGAGTACTTGCCGCGTCTTCCGGCGCGTCGTCAACACCGAGCCGCTTGCCGTCGCTGGAAGCATCAGCCCGCCGGGGACCCGGGCCGCCGAAGGGGTCGCGGGGAGCGCCGGCTCACACTCGGGGGCCTTCGAGTGTCCTTCCGGACCGGCGTCTTCGGCAGATTCGCGGCCGGGGTCAACGGACGTCCGGTGCCCAGTGGCAGGCGGGTGGTCGCCCCTGAAGACGAGCGGGTCCGGCAAGAGACCGAACAGGACGCTCGTCAAGGCGAACATAGCGGTGAACAGGGTGGTTGGCCTCCCCCTTCCGCCGGGGGACTCCCCGGCCTCTCCAAGGGCTGCCCTGTGACTGCTGATCGTGGGTGAGAAAGTCTGCCTGTGACTGGCGTGATCACGGCGTCCGAACCATCCTGGACACACCCATCCATCGGGTGAGCCGGCGTCGGATCGGAAAGCCGCTGACCGTGCTCCGATGCCAGGACGCTGCGGTGGTGCCGCGTGGTCGGCCGTGGGGACTCCCCTTGGAGTACCGACTGCTGCTTGTTGCGGGCTACTGGCACACGAACTTGACGCCGCGCCAACTCGCCCCGTTGCTCGAAGATCGACTACGCGACAGCCCTTAGGCTCGCCGCATGGCTGAGCCCTTGGTGAACGGCGACGTTCTGCATCTTGCTTGCGGTATCTGCCCGTCGCGCCGTCTCCCAGTCGGAGAGTTCGACGTATTCGAACGGCCCACAAGGGAATGCCCGTTCAATCCTGCGGACGGCCATCGGTACACAGCTGACGGAACACCGGTTTGTGTCCATCCGGACAGGGTCGGACTGCCGGTCGCACGGTACAAGAGTGAGAACGCACCGCTGACCATTGAATTGCGCTTGCCGCCCGACCCTTCCGAACTGGTGCCGTACTTGCACGACGTGCTTTACGGCGCCGCACCTGTCTTGCTTGACGGGCTCATCGCACAAGCGTCAGTGGAGATCCGGCGAACATTCCCGGACCTTGACCCGCTGAACGTGCTGCGCCGTGCGCTGAGCTGACGTCTGCGCGACAGCGAAGCCGATGGAACGCGCCTCACCGGACCGGAGGAATCCGCCGCCTCATACTTGGCGTCCGGGATTTTCAGCCGGAGCGCCGCTTCGGTGCGGCCGAGCCAGTAACGGTCGTTCGGCTCACCCCACGCGGCCACGTACGCCTTGTGCTCGACCTTGTCGGATGCCGTGGCGAGGCGTACACGAGGATCACCGTGGAAGTCTCCTGGCTGACCAGCCGGCCGTCCGGCCGGACGGGACCCCGGCCGCCGCCGGCCCGGGGTGGCCCCTCCGGACATGCCGGAGCCCGGCCAGGGCGGGCGGCCCTGGCCGGGCTCCGTGGGTGGGGGGGCGGTTCAGCCGGTGCGGCGGGTGCGGCCGAGCTGGATGACGCCCACGACCAGGGCGACGGCGATGGCCGCGCCGACGCCGTAGCGCACACCGTCGCTCGCACCGCTGGACAGGAGGGCCACCTCGCAGCACACGAGCACCGCGAGGGTCACGCCGATGAGCGCGTTGGAGCGGCTCCGGGTCGGGTTGTCAGTCATATTTCTGCCTTCCGTGGATCGGTTCCTGCTTCTTGCACACCCGCGGCTGAGCCGGGTCACTCCGACTGCTTGAGCGCCTGGCGGATGGACAGCTTCCGGCCCGTCTGCATCAACGCGCGGCGGTAGACCCGCTCGCTCATGAGGATCACGAACGCCGCGGCGACGAGGGAGATGAGGAGCGACACCACCGGCTCCCACCAGGCGGCGCCGCCGGCCACGATCCGTCCCGGCATCGTGATGGTCGAGGAGAGCGGCAGGAACGACAGGACCGTCTGGAAGGTCCCCGACGCCGAGATCCCGCCGATGAACACCACGGCCACCACGGCACTGACCGGGGTGGTCGTGGACTGGATGTCCTCGGTACGGGTCGAGATGGCACCGGCCGCGGCGAAGACGCAGGCGAGCACGGCGATGCCGACGCCGTAGAACACGAGGAACCAGCCGAGGCCCGGGGTGATCTGCCGCAGCGTGTCCGACTTCCCCATCGCCAGCAGGCCGATGACCCCGGCGACGCTGAACACCAGCATCTGGCCGAGCGCCATCACGATGCTGCCGACGATCTTGCCGACCAGCAGGTCCCGCAGCCGGATCGCGCTCGCGATGATCTCGACGATGCGGTTCTGCTTCTCCTCGACGATGCTCGTGGCCAGGGACACGCCGAGCAGCACCGCCGCCAGGTAGAAGAGGAACCCGAAGACGTACGTCGTCACCATCACGACCATCTTCGGCGTCTCGTCGGGCGACAGCAGCGCGTAGTCGAGGCTTCCCCCGCGCGACAGGTCGGCGACGGTCGTCCCGGCCTCGGTGGCGTTGCGGTCGAGGGCGGACTGCTGGACGGCGGCGCCGATCCAGATCGCCGCCGTCGAGTTCCGGTCCGTCTTGCCGACCAGCTGCCAGCCGTCGGCGGTGGGCAGCAGGCCCGCGTCGGCGTCGCCCGAGAGGACGGCGGCCTTCACGGCCGCTTCCGAGGCCCGGCGGCTGCCCGCGATGGCCACGTCCTCGCCGGACCGTTCGGCGAGGGTCACGGCCAGCTCGATCACGTCGCCGGCCGGGGCTCCGGCGACGGCGACCGTGACCTTCTCCTCGGACGCGCCGACGTACATCTGTATGCCGATGGCGCCCAGGATGAGCGCCAGCGTCGCGATGGTCGAGATCAGGAAGCCGCGGTCGCGGATCTTGACCGACATCTCCCGGGCGGCGACGACCCGCCAGGCCTTCTCCCGGGTACGCGCCGTGTCCCCGCCGCGCGAGCCGGGCGCGGCCGCCGGGCGCTTCCCGGCGGCGGAAGGGGCGGAGTCCGGCGCCGTGGTCGCCGTGCTCGTGCCGGCGTCGGTCCCGGTCTCGGTCCCGGTCTCGGTCCCGGCGTCGGTCCCGGCGTCGGTCCCGGCGTCGGTCCCGGTCCCGGTCCCGGTCCCGGTGGTGACTGTCCTGGTCATGCCGTCATCTCCCGGAACACATCGGCGACGCTCGGAACCATCTCGGCGAACTCGCGCACCGAGCCACGGCGCAGAGCCTCCGTCAGCAGCCGGTCGGCGGTGTCCGGGGCGGCCAGCTCCAGCAGGGCCGTACCGTCCCCCTCGTCCACCACGGTGACGCCGGTGACGTCGCGGACCCACCGGGTCTCGCCACCCGTCACGAGCCGGTACCGCGACCGGCCCCGGCGCCGCAGTTCGTCGGAGGTGCCGTCGGCCACGACGCGTCCGGCGGAGAGCACCACGAGGTGGTCGCAGAGCCGCTCGACCAGTTCCAGCTGGTGGGAGGAGAAGAGCACCGGGACGCCCCGGCCGGTGATCTCGCGCAGGACCTCCGCCATGCTGTCCACGGCGAGCGGATCGAGCCCGGAGAACGGCTCGTCCAGGACCAGCAGGGCCGGGTCGCCGATCAGGGCGGCCGCGATCTGGACCCGCTGCTGGTTGCCGAGCGAGAGGGATTCCAGCCGCGCGTCCTGCCGGTCGGCGAGCGAGAAGCGCTCCAGCAGCCCGGTGGCCGAACGCTTCGCGCCCTCGGGCCCGAGGCCCCGGAGTCTGCCGAGGTAGACGAGCTGGCCGAGCACCGACTGCTTCGGGTACAGACCACGCTCCTCCGGCATGTAGCCGAAGGTCCGGCGGACCTCGGGCGTGGGCACCTCGCCGTTCCAGCGCACCTCGCCGCCGTTGATCGCCAGCACGCCCATGATCATGCGCATGGTGGTCGTCTTGCCGGCGCCGTTCCCGCCGACGAAGCCGGTGATCTTCCCGTCCGCCACGCGGAACGACACCTGGTCCACGACGACTCTGTCATCGAAACGCCGTACCACGTTGTCGAGTTCTAGCACTGTTCCTCCCACTCACGTCCGTGCGGTCTGCTGGTCTCTCGCCTCACGGCAACGGATGCGGCCGGGCGGCCGAGCGGCCCGGGTATCTGGCCTCGCACCCGGTGCGGGCGACGGCGGACTCCAGTCGTGGGGCGTTCCAGCTCCACCCGTGGCTCTCGTCCATGCGCAGGTGCTGGTATCCGGCCGGGATCACCTTGACGGCGCACCAGCCCATGGAGCGGAGCACGGGCGGCAGCCTCGGGGTGAGATCGACGGCCACCGGGTCGCCGCCGTCGGCGAGGACCGCGCGCAGGATGTCCTCGTCGGAGACGTCCACGGCCGGGGGCGACCCCGGGGCCGGGACGAAGCCCTCCACCCAGTCGCGTACGGAGGCGTAGCCGTCCGGCGTGAGCATGTGGTGGATACGGTCGGCCTCGGTCACGATCGTCTTCAGCGGTTCGTCGCGCGGGCCGGCCGCCCGGGACGATTCGAGGGCGGCCCGTACCTGCCACGCCTCCTGGAAGGCGCCCAGCAGCGCGTCCCACGGCCGGTCCGACGCCTTCAGGCCCACCGTCGCCAGGGCTCCGGGACCCGCCGGGTCGACCAGGGAACCGATGACGCACCACAGGCCGGGAACGGCGGTGGGAACCCGGGCGAGCCTCGGGGTGATCCCCCGGTCGCGGGCCTGCCGCCACAGCCTGGTCAGCGCGGTCCTGGACCGCCGGTCGCCGGGGGACCCGTGAGCAGGACCGGCCTGCGCGGTGCCGACCTGAGCGGAGCCGGCCTGCGCGGGACCGGCCTGCCCGGGACCGGCCTGCCCGGGACCGGCCTGCCCGGGACCGGCCTGCGCGGAGCCGGCCTGCGCGGTGCCGGCGGGACCGAGGTCGACCTGATCCGGGTCGTCGTACGCCGGGAGCCGCAGCCCCCGCTCCCACGCGCCCAGCACCGCGTCCCGTTCGACGATCTCCAGCAGGGCGGAACGCAGCGCCATGCGCGGGCTGCTGCCCGCCGCCGCACCCGAGGGCCCGGGGTCGAACAGCGCGCAGTCGGCACCGAGCGAAGGCCAGTCGACGAGGGGCGCGGGCACCATCACGGTCGTGTCGTCGCGCAGCCTGCGGCCCGGCACCCAGTCGAGTACGGCGCCGACGGCGGCCGGGGCCGCGAGCGCGAGGTGGGGCTCGAAGGCCGCCAGCGCGGGGGCGTCGAGGGCCCCGGCCGCGCCGCGCGTCGTGGCGAGGCCCGGTACGGGGTGCAGGGCGTAGCGCTCGACGGCCTCACCGGCGCCCCGGAGCAACGCGTCGGCGCGGGAATGCCCGCTGGCGCCCACCAGGCGCGCGGACGGCGGCATCTCGCCGGCGTCCAGGCCGTCGACGGGCAGCAGTTCGACGGCCACGCTCCACAGCGGGCCGGCGTCCTGGGGCGGGGCGAGCGAGTAGCCGACGGCGATGCCGCCGGAGCGGCCGAGCGTACGGGGCACGTCGATCATGCGGATTCTTCCCTGGCTTCCCTGGCTTCCCTGATGTCCCCGGCGCCCCTGGCGCCCCCGGCGCCCCTGGCGCCCCCGGCGCCCCCGGCGCCCCTGGCGCCCCCGGCACCCCCGGTACCCCTGCTGCCCCCGGCGCGTCCGGCACCCCTGGCGCCCCTGGCGCCCCCGGCACCCCCGGTACCCCTGCTGCCCCCGGCGCGTCCGGCACCCCCGGCGCCCCCGGTACCCCTGCCGTCCCCGGCGCGCAGCCGCGTCATGCCGGCGCCGCCTGCCGGGCCGCCTCGGTGAAGGGCAGCAGCGACCCCTCCCGCCCGGCCAGCGCCGCCAGCGCGACGAGCACCCCGGCCGAGCCGGTCGCGAGGTCGGTGGAGAGCCGGTGGCCGTGGTCGCCGATGAAGTCGACCCGGCCGGGCTCCGGCGACACCGCTTCCCAGCCCAGCGCGTCCGCGTGGGCGCGGAGGTTCGCGGCGTCCGCCGGGTCCTCGTCGTGGCCGGCCAGCGCGAGCACCGCACCGGCCCGTCCCTTGAACAGGCCGCCGGGCACGGCGAACTGGGACCGCGCCATCGCGAGCAGCGCGTCGTGGGACCGCCGCAGATCGTCCTCCGGCCGCTCCCCGAGGACGGCGCCGGTGACCAGCGCGAGGCCGGCGCTGCCCGCGAGGCCGCCGCCCAGCTGGAGCGCGGTGGTGGCCTCGTCGCGGCCGATGATGTCGAGGTCGGTCCGCAGCTCCCGTACGGCGGCGTCGAGCCAGGCGTTCTCACCCGTGCGCTGGAAGAGCCGCAGCAGGAACAGCGCCGGGCCCGTCCGGCCGTACAGCAGTCCGACGCGCGGCGCCCGGCCCGTACCGGCGTCGCCGGGGTCGCCGGGGTCGCCCAGCCGGGCCGCCACTTCGCGCGCGCGGTCCAGGTACGCCGGGTCGTCACGCCGGGCGGCCAGGTGGAGCGCCGTCAGACCGAGCCCCGACCAGCCGTCGGCGAGGGAGTCGTCCACCCCGGCGGCGGGCGTCGCGAGCGCCCGGTCCAGCAGCGCGGTGGCCGCCTCACCGCGGCCCAGCTCTTCGAGGGTGTACGCGACTCCGGCCAGGCCGGTGTAGAAGCCGGGCCCGCAGGGCTCCAGGGTCCCGGCGTGCTCCACCAGCCACCGCACGTGGTCGGCGGGCGGTGTGTGGCCGGTGCGTGCCAGGGCCCAGAGCACCCCGGCCGCGCCGTAGGCGAACGTCGTACCGCCGCCCGGGGTGAGGAACTGCGTCGCGTCGCCCGGGTAGAGGCGGTCGTCGCGCTCCGGGGTCGCCGCCGCGACGATGCTCGCGGCGATCCGGTCGCGCAGGTCACCGGTCACCGGATCGGCGGGCCAGGGCACGGAGTAGTCGGTGCCGGAGCCGATCCGGTCGGGGCCGAGACCGTCCTCCATCGCCGCGACGACGTGCGGTTCCAGCGCGAACCGCTCGGCGGCCACCGCGATCAGCTCGCGGACCTTGGCGACACCCCACGGGACGACCTGGGGCATGGGCACGAACATCGTCAGCCGCAGTACGGCGAGTCCGTACAGGTCCACCCCGGCCCCGGACACATGGCCCGGCGCGTGGAAACCGAGCGCGCCCATGTGCTGGAGGCCGTTGTCCTCGACCGCCGTCGCGGTCTCCATGTCGATGAACGCGATCAGGCCGTCGGGCTTCACCAGGATGTTGCCGGGGTGCAGGTCCCCGAAGACGACACCGCGCTCGTGCATCGCGCGGATCCCGTCCTCGACCTGGGCCAGGATGCCGAGTGCCCAGGTCGCGTACGCGGCCCGCGCGGCGGGCGTGTTGTCGCCCGACGCGAAGGGGTGGCGGGTGCGCAGCAGGTCGACGAGCGGCTCGCCTTCGACGAACTCGCGTGCCAGGAAGCGGTGTTCGTGGCCGTCCCGGTAGTCGATCAGGGCCGGGACGGTCGGCAGGCCCGCCAGCCGGGTCAGCGCCCAGTGCTCGCGCCGCATCCGTTCCACGGCGTCGGCGCCCCCGGCGTCGAGCCCGGCGAGCGGCCGGGCCTCCTTGAGGAGGACCTCCTCGCCGGCCCGGGAGTCCACGGCGCGGTAGACGCCGCCGCCGTTGGAGAAGTGCAGGGCCTTGTAGACCTTGAACGGGAAGTCCTTGAGCGTCCCGCGCCTGCGCTCCGCGAGCGCGTCGGCGAGGAAGCCGGGCAGCGTCACCCACTCCGGCGGCCGGAACGAGGGCCGTCGCAGGTCGGGGACCAGTTCGCCCCGGGGGTCCACGATGGCGGGCACCGGCGTGCCGTGCTGCCCCCGCGTCATCTTGAGGACGAAGGCGCCGTAGCGCACGAAGAGCGGGCCCTTGCCCCAGCGGAGGTCGCTGAGGATGTACGGCGCGGGCGTACCGCCGACCAGCTCCTCCAGCTCGGTGAGGGTCCGCTCCAGGACCTCCTCGTCACGCGGGTAGAGGGTGATGAACTTCCCGCTGGCGGTGCGGTCCCCGTACTTGCTGCCGCGCCGGCTCAGCGTGTCGCGGTCGTTGATGTACTTGAAGAACAGCCCGTGTTCGGCGCAGTAGGGCGCGACGAGGTCGAGCAGGTGCTCCGCGTTGTCCGGCGACGCCGAGACGTGGATCTTCCAGCCCTGGTCGGGGATGTCGAGCACCGGCGGCGTGCAGACGGTCCACTCCCGGCCCCGGACGACGGTCCAGCCGGGCCCCGGGACGCGTCCCGCGTGGAAGTCCTGTTCCGCACCGGACCGGTCGGGAGCGTCGTAGTAGAGCGTGTCCTCGCGGCAGAAGTCGAGGAAGCGGAAGTCGAGCACGTGACGTCTCCTGTTCTGTGGGTGCGGTCAGGGGTGGCGCGCGCCGCCCGGTGGTCGGGGCTACAGGAAGGGCTTCAGGTAGCCGCGGTACACGACCTCCCAGAGCGGCAGGTCCCCGACGAGCACCCGGGCCGCGCCGGACTCCGCGTCCGGCCGCTCCCCCGGGGTGAGGGTGAGCGCGTAGCCGGTGACCGGGAGGTCCGGCTCGGCGGCCAGGGTGACCGGGAAGAACGAGGACAGCGGGGCGGTGCCCGCGGTGCCCTGCCCGGTCGTGACGGCCGCCGCGCCGACGCGGGTGTGCAGTACGGCGCCGTTGCGCAGGAGTTCGACCCGCTGCCCGGCCTCGATGCCGGCCGCGTCCGAGCCGTCGAGCAGCACCAGTTCGACCGCGCCGTCCCGGGTGACGTACGCCGCCTGGACCGCGTACGGCTGGGGCACGAACGCCAGCGCGCCGAGCCCGGCGGCGAGGGCCGCCGTGACGGTCAGGACCCGCCACCGGGCGGCACCGGCCGCGCGCACCTCGCGGGCGAGCCGCCGGCCGCCCCGCACCAGGAAGTAGAGGGCGTAGAGGAAACCGCACAGGACGAGCAGCAGGCCGAGGATCCCGCCCCGCTGCAGCACGCCGATCCACACCGTCAGGGCCGTGGAGAGCAGGTAGAGGGGGAAGCAGAGGCAGGCGAGGCCGTAGAGGGTCGTCCAGCGGCTCGTCAGCTCGCGCTGGTACGTACCGCCGAACAGCAGCCGGGCGACCGCGCGGCGGGCGTCGCCCGTGGCGCGGTCGCGGAGGTACGGCACGTCGATCCGGGTCATCAGGGCGAGGTAGCCGTCGAGTTTGACGAACGGCAGCAGGTTCAGGGCGCCCGTGACATAGCCGCCGACGGCGAAGAACAGCAGGCCGTCCCGGAAGCCGGACGGTTCGGTCACGAGGACGGCGAGCGCGGCCGCCCCGGCCAGGAACGTCTGGACGGCGGGCCCGGCCAGCGCCACCCGGACGCGCTGGTTGCGGTGGGGCAGCCGCCAGCTGTCGGAGACGTCGCAGAAGAACGCCGGCATCAGGTAGAAGAGCATGACGCCGATCCGGGACGGGCGTCCGCCGTAGTGGATGAGCGTGGCCGCGTGGCCGAGTTCGTGGATCGACGTGCCGACGACGAGGCCGAGGAGTACCCCGACGTACGTGGTGGCGGGCAGCGGTTCGCCCAGGACCCGGGTGACCTCACCCGACCGGACGGCGAGGGCGGCGAAGCCGGCCACCGCGACCAGGACGGCCGCGAGCACGACGAACCGGTTCGCGATCAGGGAGAAGAAGGGCCGCATCCGCTGCATCGTGGGGCCGGGGCGCAGCAGGGTCAGCTGGAGCGTGAACGGCGGGACGATCTTCATCCGGGACGGTCGCCTGGGAGCGGCCGTGTCGCCTCGGTCGATCAGCCCCAGGTCGTCGAGCTGCTGGACGGTCCGGCTGACGAGCGCCTCGGACCACGGGCGCCCCAGGACCTCCGCCAGGTCCGCGTGGTCGCGCTGCCCGTCCATCCGCTCCGCGAGGCGCGCGACACTCGCGCCGACCCGGATGTAGCGGGGGCCTTTCTGGAGTACCCACTGGCCGCCGTCGTCGCCCATGGGAGGATGGATCTCCGTACCGGGCGCACAGCTCGGCCGCCGCGTGTACGCGGCAGGCGTTGCGGTTGGGGTACTCACGTCAGTTCCTCACCACGAGATCTCGTGTGTCCGTCCCGGATACGGGTAGGGGTCCCCTGCCTCGGCCCAGCTGATTCCTAGCCGGAAAGCGGGCCGAGGCAGGACGTACGGAAGGCTCCCGCACGCGTGGTGAACGCAGCTCACCAGGAAGTGGCTCACCAGGAAGGTGAAGCGTCAGCTGCTGCTCAGGTGACGGCCACGGACGTGGCGACACTGGCGCTGATCGCGACACCGATCGAGACACCGGTCCAGAAGCCCGGGGCCTCAAGGGCCTCCAGCTCCTGCATCTCCAGCTCCAGATCGAGTTCCTCGATCGAGGCGATGTGGTTGTTCATATTCGTTCCTCCTCTCCAGGTCTCGACGGGACGGCCGTTACGGGACGGTGCCCGCGCGGGTCGACTAGGTGATGCTCCACGCGACGCTGACGATGGATACGCCGACGCTCACGCCGATGCTGGTCGCCCAGCCCGGAGCCTCCATGGACTCCAGCTCCTGCATTTCGAGCTCCTGCATCTCGAGCTCGACCGTGTTCTCGGTCATGGTTGTTCCTCCTCTCCCTGTCTCGTTACCGGTCATCGCTTCCATCACGTCACGGAGTGGAGCTCCGCGACGCGTTGGTCTGTGGGGCCGGGGGCGGCGGCTGTCGCGCCGTCCTGTCCCGGCCGGAGGGCCTCGGTGAGGAGGGAGCGCAGGTCGCTCGCCGTCAGCCCACCGAGCATCGGAAGTCCGGCGCCCCAGGCCCGCATCGTCCGGGTGACCGCGGTGTCGATCCGCTCGGGGGTGGCCCCCGTCGCGGGTTCGACGCGCCACGCGCGGATCAGCCCGGCCAGGCCCGTGGCCGGATCGGCGTCGAGCCACGGGGCCCGCTGCCGCAGCACCGTCCAGAGCCGGTCGATCCGGCCCGCGTCGCCGAGGCGGTCGTCACCGGCGCCGACCCGGCGCCAGAGCACCGGCCAGACGGCGGCCACGGCCCGCATCTTCGGCAGGCCCAGCGTGGTGGACAGCTCGTTGGCGATCGGCCAGCCCTTGACGGCGTACGGGTCGCGGCCGAGGTTGATGTGGCCGATCTGGCTCTCACCGCTCAGCTCGGCGATCCGCAGCCGCAGCGCGGGCCCGACGGCCCGGCCGGCCGCGCGGTGCTCCGCCACCTCGTACCCGGCGTCCACCAGCCGGCCCGCGAGTTCCTCCACCGCGGCGTCCTGCTCGGGGAGTTCGGTGGAATCGCCGGCGTACGGACTGACCGTACGGAACAGCGCCTCCAGCACCCCTTCGGCGATCAGGCCGGCCGGCAGGGTGGCCGTCGCCTCCGGTGCCCATACCGCGGCCTCCGGCCGCAGACAGGGTCCGGTCACCAGCCGCTTGGAACCGGCGTGCTCGTAACAGGCCACCGTGCCCAGCTCGCTGCCGGTGCCCAGCGTGGTCGGTACCGCGAGCACCCGCGCCGACTCGCCGAGGCGGGGCGGCAGGGCGACCATCCCGCTGCGCTGCGGGGCGGTGAGCCAGCGCAGCGCCTCGGGCCGGGCGGCGACGAGCGCCGCCAGCTTGGCGAGGTCGAGGGTCGTGCCTCCGCCGACGCCGATGAGGAGTCCGTCCGGGGTGAGGCTCCCGGCCAGCCGCTCGACCGACGGGAGGTCGACCCGGCCACCGCCGCGTACGAGCCGGGGGGGCAGGCCCGCGCTCTCCACCTGGGCCAGCAGCGACCGGGTGATGTCCTGGTCCGCGACGGCCGGGTCCGCGAGGAGCGTCACGGCCGCCGGTTGGTCCCGGCGGAGCAGGTCGGCGACGTGCGCCACATCCCGCATCGGGGCCGGCGGCGTACGGAAGGTGGCCTTCATGACGCCCTCCCGGGCCCGGCCGGCGGCTCGGGGAGGGCCGGGACACCGGCCGGTACCGCCGTCGTCCCCGTGAAGGCGGCGAGTCCCGCTTCCACGCGGGCCATCAGCTCGTCCAGTTCGGCGTCCGTGTAGGTGAGCGCGGGCACCAGCTGGATACCGCCGGGGCCCGGGTGCACCAGGGCCCCGGCCCGGCGGATCTCCGCGACCAGCTCCGCGACCCGGGAGCCGGGAAGCCGCTCGCCGGACTCCTCGGTGAGGTGCAGGGTGCGGAAGCAGCCGCGGCCGGAGGAGCCGGTCACCCGGGGGTGCTCCGCCACCAGCCGTGTCACCGCCGCGTCGAGCCGGGCGGCGAGCGCGCGGCCCGCGACGACGGCGTCGAGCCGGTGCGTCTCGGCGATGGTCGCGCTGATCGCCGCGCACGGGATCGCGGTGGCGCCCTGGGTCTCCGCGTGTGTCAGGACGGCGTCCTGGTCCGTGAAGGCCTCGGCGACCCGGTGCGAGAAGACGACGGCCGACGCCGGGCAGGTGCCGTTGGTCAGGCCCTTCGAGGTGATCAGCACGTCCGGCTGACCCGGCCAGGTCTGGGAGGCGAAGAAGGCGCCGGTCCTGCCGAACCCGGTCGCGACCTCGTCGGCGACGAGCAGGTAGCCCGTCTCGTCGCGCAGCCGCAGCAGCTCGGCGATGTACGCGTCGGAGAGCGGGACGGTGCCGGAACCGAGGACCGGCTCCACCACGACCGCCGCGATCTGCGCGCCGCTCCGGGCGACCAGCGCCCGCAGCTCACCGAGGTCGTTGGGCGTCACATGGCGCACCAGTCGCTGGTCGACGCCGTAGACCCGCTGGCCGAGGTCCTCGCCGGTGAGGGCGAACCCGCCGAAGGTCAGGCCGTGGAAGCTGTCGCGCAGCGCCACCACCAGGTTGCGGCGCGGCTGCCCGGCGAGGGCCTGGTAGTGCCGTACGAGCTTCATCGCGGCGTCGTTGGCCGCGCCGCCCGAGGAGGAGAAGAGCACCCGGGAGTAGTGGTCGGGTCCGCAGACCTCCACCAGGGCCTCCGCCGCGCGGCGGGCGTAGCTGTTCTCGTAGCGGAAGGCCCCGAGGTACGACGCGTCCTTCGCCGCCTCGCCGATGGCGGCGGCGATGGCCGCGTTGCCGTAGCCGAGGTTCGCGTTCCACAGGCCGCTGTTCCCGTCGAGGACGACGCTGCCGTCGGCGAACGTGATCCGGTGACCGGACGCGCTCACCGCGCAGAGGCTGTCGTCGCCGTGCGTGCTGGGGGCGGTGAGGTACGGCCAGAGGGCCGTGCGGGCGGTCGTCATCGTGCCGACACCGCCTTCATGAGCGTCACCTGGTGGCGGTCGTCCGGCCCGGAGAGCGGGCGGCGGCCGGTCAGTTCGAGGCCGGCCCCGGCGAGCGCGCGCTCCACGTGGGCGACGTCGGTCGTACCGACCTCACCGGTGCAGACGGGCACGGGTCCCGGCGGCGGATCGGCGGGAATGATCGTGACGGTCCGGGTCGGTGCCCCGGCCGGCCAGTGGTCGTGCAGGTCGTACGCGGTGCCGCTGGCCCCGGTCACCCGGGACACCTGCTCGTCGGCGCCCGCCGCGTCACCGCGTTCCAGGACGGTGAAGAGGAAGTGCCCGCCGGGCTCCAGGTGCGCGGCGACCGCGCGGCACAGGCCCTCCTGCCCCGCCGGGTCGAGCAGCGAGAGGGAGGTGGCGCCGAGCACGATGTGCGCGAAGCGCGTCTCCAGCCGGAAGGCGGCCATGTCGGCCCGGACCACCGTGCAGCGGCTGCGGACCCGCTCCGGTGCGGCGGCGATCCGCCCACCGAGGAGGTCCAGCATGTCCTGGGACAGGTCGAGCGCGGTGACCTCACGGCCGAGGGCGAGCAGCGGGAACGTGAAGCGTCCGGATCCGGCCGCCAGGTCCAGGACGGGTCCCGGGACGGCGCGCACCTCGCGGACGATCTCCCGTACCTCCAGGGCGTCGCCGGAGGCGAGGTCGTGGTAGACCGGGGCGCCGGCGCTGTCGTACACGCCGCACAGCCGGGCCCGGTCGCCGAGCTTCTCGTACGCGGCCCCGGCCAGGCCGGGGGGTGCCGCGAGGGTTCCGGTCGTCATCTCGCACCCGCCGTGATCCGCTCGCCGGCCAGGGACACACCGCGCCCGGCGAAGAAACGCTCCACCTTCGCCACGGCGGCGGCGGGCACGTACCCGGCGGCGGCGGACGCCGATCCGGTGACCAGGAGGCTCTCCACGGCCCGCGCCGAAACGCGGTCGACCGTGAAGACCCGGCCGGCGGTCGGTTCGAAGACGTAGGCGCGCTCGTCGTTCCACAGGACCACGGGCAGGGCCGGGTCCAGCAGGTCGGCGGCGTACGCACCGGCCACCGGCGCCGCCGTCAGTCCGGGCGTGATCCGGTCGCCGAATCCGGAGACCCGGACACCGGCCACGTCGTTGACGGTCATCGTGCGCAGCGCGTCCACGGCCGTCAGATACCGGCCGGTGTACGGCCGGGCCAGCAGCGCGGTGACCCGCTCGGACTCGGGTACCGCCGCGCCGAGACAGACCCCGCACGGCAGGTCGCCGGCCGCGTTGATCCGCTCCCAGGCCCCGGCGAGTTCGGCGAACGGCGTTCCGACGGTCCCGAGCGGCGAACCGCTCGGCGAGGTCGAGACCGTGCCGTCCGCGTCGACATGAAGGCGCAGCCCGGCGCCGTCGATGCCGCGTCCGGCTCCCAGCGCGGGGGCGTCGGCGACGCACACGGAGGGCGCGACGGCGAAGTCGGGGAACACACCTTCGGCGACGGCGCGGTCGGCGTCGGCGAGGAAGAGCGCGAAGTCGTCGCGGTCGGTGATCCGGATGAGCGTCGGCCCGAGCACGGACATGAAGGCGCTGCTCGCGTAGTCCTGCGTCTGGAGGTAGAAGTCGTCACCGATGGAGAAGTCGGCGCCGGGCTCGGCGAGGAAGCCGTCGTATCCCACGACACCTGACGCCGCGTCGTCATCGCCGGGGGCGAGGACGACGGTCCCCGGACCGGTCAGGCCGGACCCGATCACGGCCGCGAGGTGCTCCCGGTCGGCGAGCGCGATCGTCGCGGCCGCGCCGCCGGGGGTGGCCGCCGGACGGTGCGTGCCGGTACCCCACGACATGATGTGCTGCTTGATCCGTCTGCGCTCTGACCTGTCCACTGCCTCGTCCTCCTGTTTCCTGGCCCCTACGCCGAAGCGCCGAGAATCGACTTGAGGTCCTGGATCGCCGCCTGAGCGCCGGACACCTTGTGCACCCCGGTGGTGTTGAGGACGACCTCGTCCACCCCGGCCTGCCGGTACTCCTCCAGTCGCTTCATGACGGTGTCGAGATCCCCGGTCACGAAGGCGCCCGCCTCGGCGACCGCCCGCGCGACGGCCCGGAGGTCGCCGTCGGTCACCTCGATCCCGGCGCGCCGGAGCATGTCGAGGTAGTGCGGGGCCTGGAGGTGCGCCGCGTTGCTCGCGACCACCAGATGTTCCGGGTCCACGCCGTCCCGCGTGGTCCCGACCGGGACCATCGCGACGATGCGCGGAGGAGTCGTACGCCCCGCCCGGGCCATCCCCTCCCGTACGGCCGGCAGCAGCACATCGCGGATGTACGACGGCGGGGTCAGCCAGGTGATCACCACGTCGGCGACCTCGCCCGCCAGCCGCGCCATCCCCGGCCGCAGCACACCGAGGCCCACGTCCACCCGGGGCGCCGCGGCCGGCGCGAGCTGCGCGTGGACCCTGAGGTAGCGCCCGTCGGTACGGACCACCTCGCCGTCCAGCAGTCCGCGTACGGTCCTGACGTACTCCCCGGCCAGCGTCAGCGGGCTGGCGTACGGCTCGCCCACCATGTTGGCCTGCAGTTCGCGGGAACCGGTGCCGAATCCGGCGATGACGGGGTGCCCGGTCGCCAGGGCCAGTGAGCGGGCCTGGAGGGCCGCCTCGTACGGGTGGCGCAGCGGCATCAGGGTCACGCCGAGACCCACGGGGACCCGGAAGCCGGCGCCCGCGGCACCGGCGAATCCCTGGTGGGGCTCCAGGACGAGGGACTGTCCCTGCCAGAGCCGGGCGGCGGCGGTCCAGTTGACCAGCCCCGCGAACGGCAGCACCTGCTCAGGACGGCGCGGCACGAAGGGCACCAGCACTGACAGTTCGAGCATCTCGCCCCCCGGCCTCGGCGCGGCGGCCGGTTCCGCCGTGGCGGCCCGTCCGTCGCTGATCGCGCCGCCCTGGAGCGGCTCCGGCGACCCCCTGTCGCCGATGGCCTGATTCTGTTGCTTGCCAACTTCCTTCTGGCAGTGGGCTTTTCCGGTCGCCCCGGACGGCTGTCCGCGAGCGGACAGCCGGACCCGACCGCACTGGAAGGGCACACACCCTGCCGGCCCGACAAGGCGGCGCGCCGGGGAGCGGAAGCCGTCCGGGGGTCAATTGGTCGGTGAAGTACGGCTGCTGACGGTATGACAGCCAGGTGTTTCACCAGGGCCCCATCCCCCTTGCCGCATCTCTGCGCAAAAGATCGACAATCGCGGGCGATGCGGGGATGATGCAGACCGATGCTCTCCGGATGGCCTGACCAGCAGCGGTGGGGCCGATCCTGTCCGAAAGGTACGCATCAGCGGGAGTGGGAATGTCACTGGACTACTTGGGACTTGACCCGCTGACCCAGGCCGTCTACCAGACACTTCTTCTCCAGCCGGACGCCGATATCAGCGACATCAGCTCCCATGCCGGCGTGACACTCGACGACACGAGAAGAGCGCTCGACCGGCTGGCCGGCCTCGCCCTCGTCCGCTGGGGCGGCGACGAGACCTCCTCGCCCGCGCTCAACGACCCCGACACCGCCCTCTCCGCCCTCCTCGCCCGTCAGCAGGCGGAGATCGCGGAACGGCAGGTGCAGATCGAGGAGTCCCGGGCCGCCATCGCCGATCTGCTGACCGCGCGAACCACGTCCGTCAAGGACCAGGACCGTTCCGACGTGGAGCGCGTGATCGGACTGGAAGCGGTGCGCACCAGGATCGAGAAACTCGCCGAAGCCTGCCGGGAAGAGGTCTGGTCCTTCAACCCCGGCGGACCGCAGTCCGAGCAGAACCTCGTCCGGTCCCGGCCGCTGAACCGCGAGACACTGGCGCGCGGTGTCCGGATGCGGGCGGTCTACCTGGACAGCGTCCGCAACGACGAACCGTCGCTGGTCCACCTCAAGTGGCTCACCGAAGAGGGCGCCGAGGTACGGACGCAGCCCGTCCTTCCGATCCGGATGATCGTCATCGACCGGAGCATCGCCGTCGTTCCCATGGACGACCGCAGCACCGCCAAGGGCGCGCTCGTGGTGACCGGGCGCGGCATGGTGGCAGGGCTGGTGGCGCTCTTCGTGTCGACGTGGAAGTCGGCGCACCCGATCGGCCCCCGGCGCTGCCGTGAACCGGGCCAGCCCAGCACGCAACAGCGCGCCGCGCTGCGCCTGTGGGCCCAGGGGGCGACCGACGCGGTGGTCGCGCGCACCCTGGGGATATCCGAGCGCACCGTACGGCGTATCAGCGAGGCGCTCACCGAGAGGCTGGGAGCGCGGAGCCGCTTCGAGGCCGGCGCGCGGGCCATGGACATCGGCTGGCTCAACGGCGACGACCTGATCTGACCGCCCGGATCCGCTGACGCGGGATCAGCCGCCCCAGCCGAAGCCGATACCGGTGTCGGTGTCGGTGTCGGTGTCGGTGTCGGTGTCGGTATCGGTCTCGGCGTCGGGCGCGGCTCCGGGGCCGGGGCCGGGGCCCGCGCAGCCCGTGGTGCTCTCCGGCGGCGCCACCGCCCGCACCTGGATGACGGGGTCGACATCCGGCATCAGCGAGGCCAGCGCCTTCCGTACCCATGCGGTGTCCCCTCCGTCCGCGCCGGAGGGGACACCGTTCATGAAGATGCCCATGCGCCACCAGCCCTCGCGCTCCCGCAGATACACGTGAGCGACCGCACGGCCGTCCGGCGCATGCTGATCGACGGCGTCACGAATGCGCCCGGGGGTGATCCCCGGCCACGCGGGAGACAGCAGCGCCGCGATCAGATGCATAGGTCCTATTCCCAGCCCCAGTTGTGGGGCAGCACTCCGTGCAGAAGACCCGTCAGAACATCGCTTACCTGCTCCGTGGCCGTCTGCCCCACCGACACCGACACCGGCACCGGCACCGGCACCTGGGTGGCCGTCGCGGCTGACGCGGCGGTTCCCGTGATCATGACCGCCGCCACCGCGCCGAGTATGGCAAAACTGACGCGTACATGCATAATTTTGGGCATTTCTTTGCTCCCCGTTGAGATCTGTGGTTCCGATCCTGCGGCGCCGCACCCCCGGCCACCAGCGGTCGCTTCCGGACATGGCCGTCTTCGGCCGGGCGCGGCCCGCCCGCCCGGCCGCTTCCCGCCCGTTTGCCCGCCCGCCGCCCGTTTGCCCGCCCCCGTTTTCCCGCCCGCCCGGGAACGGAGAAGCCCGGCGAGGCCGCGATCAGAAAGATCACGTCCTCGCCGGGCTTCCCCGGTCCGACCGCTGGTGGTCAGAGCTCGTCGTCGGGCTTCTCGTCGGCACCGTCGGCCGACTCCAGGCCGAACTGCTCCACGATCCACTTGTCGAATTCGATCGACGCGCGCACCCAGCTGACCGTGGACGACACGAAGTGCTCCAGGCTGACACCCATGCCGATCAGCATCTGGGCCTCGCCGATGAGCCGGACGGTGGGCGGGCCGTCGCCCTCCTCGTGGATGTGGCTGTACACCTTGGGCCACAGCGTGCGGCGGTTCCAGTCGTCGATCGCGTCGAGGATCTTCGACTTGTCCGTGATGGCGTGCGGCCGGTCGTAGAACGTCCGCACCGAGAAGACCTGCTGGTCGTCATCGCCCCGGAACATGAAGTACGTCCGGAATTCCTCCCACGGCGCCGCGAGGTCACCCTCGTCGTCGACGACGTACTTCAGCTCCATCTGTTCGAGGAGCTGCTTGACCAGATCCTGGTCAGGGACGACGGGGCCCGCCGGTCCTGCACCCTGCGGCTGGGGCGGGCCCCCGAAATTCGGAATCGAGGACGGGTCGATGCTCACCGTGTATTTCCCTTCGTACGGTTCCTGCCATCCTCCCCCATGCCGCCCGGGACGTGGCAACCCCGGCCCGCCCCGATCCGCTACCGGCTGACACGGACGGCGGAAAACCCGCCTGTCACGGGTTCGCCATGCGCTCCGTGAGCTGCCAGACACCCGTGGACGGGTTGGCGTCGTGCCGGGCACGAGCTGCGTCGGGGAGCACGCCTTGCCGCGCACGACGACGGAGACGGCGGGGTTACGGAGATGGTCCCGCAGGCCCTGGAGTTACTGCCGCTCGGTCTCCTTGCTGCCGCAGACGATCAGCAGGGTGCGTGAGGAGCGTCGGACCGGGGCGCGCCGCCGGCCCGATCCCTCACGCGGGAACGACCTCGCCATGTGCCCCCCAGTACTTCTTCAACAGGTCTTCGAAGGCCGTCTCGGGCAGGAGCGGGACCGCGCCGTAGCTGCCGGCCAGGTAACGCCGCTCGAAGTTCTCGCCCTTGCGCGGTTTGAAGTCACTGAGCGGATACAGCTCGGAGGCCCCGTTCCCGGCCGACTTCTCATCCGTGAAGAAGCGGAACGCGTCCACCAGCGTCGACTTGCCCGACGCGTTCGCACCGTAGACCGCCGCGACCGGCACCGCGGGCCGGTCGTCCTCGTACACCGGAGCGAGATTCAGCTCCTGCGGGTCACGCAGAGAGCCGTGATTGGCGACACGAAGCTCAACAACATGAGATCCCTCATCCCCGAAGACGGCCTTGTGAACAAGTGAAATGCAAATTTGCATCTCTGCGTGAGAATACTTGCCTGCCTGGAGTACGAAAAGGCCCGTCACCCGAGGGGGTGACGGGCCTGTCGTGTAGTCGCCGCTACAGCGTCTTCCCGGTGGGCGCGGGCGTCCCGGCAGGCGCGGCCGTCCCGGCGGCCGGCTCGTCGGGCGTGGCCGCGCCGACGATCAGGCCGTCGTCGAAGCGGTCCACCCGGACCGTGTCGCCGTCCGTGATCTCGCCCGCGAGGATCTCCTTCGCGAGCTGGTCGCCGATCGCGGTCTGCACGAGGCGGCGCAGCGGGCGGGCGCCGTAGGCCGGGTCGTTGCCCTCCTCGGCCAGCCAGTCCAGGGCGGCCGGGGTGACCTCCAGGGTGAGCTGCCGTTCGGCGAGACGCTTCGCGAGGCGGTTGATCTGGAGCTTCGCGATATGGGCCAGCTCGTCCCGCGAGAGGGCGGAGAAGACCACCACGTCGTCGAGCCGGTTCAGGAACTCCGGCTTGAAGGAGGCCCGTACGACCTCCATGACCCGCTGCTTCTTCTGCTCTTCGCCGGCCATCGGCTCGACCGGGCTGTGTCCGCTCAGGAACTGGCTGCCGAGGTTGGACGTCAGGATCAGGATGGTGTTGCGGAAGTCCACCGTCCGGCCCTGTCCGTCGGTGAGCCGGCCGTCGTCGAGGACCTGGAGCAGGATGTCGAAGACCTCGGGATGGGCCTTCTCGACCTCGTCGAGCAGCACCACGCTGTACGGGCGGCGCCGCACGGCCTCCGTGAGCTGGCCGCCCTCCTCGTAGCCGACGTAGCCGGGCGGGGCGCCGACGAGCCGGGCGACCGAGTGCTTCTCGCCGTACTCGCTCATGTCGATGCGGACCATGGCCCGTTCGTCGTCGAAGAGGAAGTCCGCCAGGGCCTTGGCCAGCTCGGTCTTGCCGACGCCGGTCGGGCCGAGGAAGAGGAAGGACCCGGTGGGCCGGTCCGGGTCGGCGATTCCGGCGCGGGTACGGCGTACCGCGTCGGACACGGCCCGCACCGCCTCGCTCTGGCCGATCAGCCGGCGGCCCAGCTCCTGCTCCATGCGCAGCAGCTTCTGTGTCTCGCCCTCCAGCAGCCGGCCGGCCGGGATGCCGGTCCAGGAGCCGACGACATCGGCGATGTCGTCCGGGCCGACCTCCTCCTTGACCAGCTTGTCGGTGGGCTCCTTCGCGGCCTCCTGCTCGGCCTCGGCGGCCTCCTCCAGCTCGCGTTCCAGGCCGGGGATCTCGCCGTAGAGCAGCTTGGAGGCGGTGTCGAAGTCGCCGTCGCGCTGAGCGCGTTCGGCCTGGCCGCGCAGGTCGTCGAGACGTTCCTTCAGCTCACCGACGCGGTTGAGGCCCTGCTTCTCCTTCTCCCAGCGGGCGGTGAAGCCGCGCAGCTCCTCCTCGCGGTCGGCGAGGTCGCGGCGCAGCTTCTCCAGGCGCTGCTTGGAAGCGGGGTCGGACTCGTTCTTGAGCGCCAGCTCCTCCATCCGGAGGCGGTCGACGGAGCGCTGGAGTTCGTCGATCTCGACGGGCGAGGAGTCGATCTCCATACGGAGCCGGGACGCGGCCTCGTCGACGAGGTCGATGGCCTTGTCGGGGAGGAAGCGGGAGGTGATGTACCGGTCGGAGAGGGTGGCGGCGGCGACCAGGGCCGCGTCCGCGATCTGCACCTTGTGGTGAGCCTCGTACCGGCCCTTGAGCCCGCGCAGGATCGCGATCGTGTCCTCGACGGTCGGCTCGGCGACCAGCACCTGCTGGAAGCGCCGCTCCAGCGCCGCGTCCTTCTCGATGCGCTCGCGGTACTCGTCCAGCGTGGTCGCGCCGACCATGCGCAGTTCGCCACGGGCCAGCATCGGCTTGAGCATGTTGCCGGCGTCCATGGCGGAGTCGCCACCGGCGCCGGCGCCCACGACGGTGTGCAGCTCGTCGATGAAGGTGATGATCTGCCCGTCGCTCTCCTTGATCTCGGAGAGGACGGTCTTGAGGCGCTCCTCGAACTCGCCGCGGTACTTCGCACCCGCGACCATCGCGCCGAGGTCGAGCGAGACCAGCCGCTTGTTCTTGAGCGACTCGGGCACATCGCCCTTGACGATGCGCTGCGCGAGCCCTTCCACGACGGCGGTCTTGCCGACGCCGGGTTCACCGATGAGCACCGGGTTGTTCTTCGTACGGCGTGACAGCACCTGCACCACGCGCCGGATCTCCTGGTCCCGGCCGATGACCGGGTCGAGCTTGCCCTCGCGGGCGGCGGCGGTGAAATCGGTGCCGAACTTCTCCAGGGCCTTGTACTGGCCCTCCGGGTCGGGCGTGGTCACCCGGCGTCCTCCCCTTGCTTTCTCGAACGCGTCCAGCAGCTTCCCGGCACTGGCCCCCTGCTGGTCCAGTACCTCCCCGGCCCGCCCGCCCTTGGCGGCGGTGCCGATGAGCAGGTGCTCGGTGGAGAGGTAGTCGTCCCCGAGCTCCTTGGCGCGCTGCGCGGCGTCGGCGATGACGGCGAGCAGTTCGCGGTTGGGCTGCGGGGGCGCGACGGTGGACCCGGTCACGCTGGGCTGTGCGGCCAGCAGCCGCTCCGCTCCGGACCGTACCGCAGCCTGGTCCGCCTCGACGGCGGCCAGCAGATCGGTGACGTTCTCGTTGTCCTCGCCCGCGAGCAGCGCGAGCAGCAGATGGGCGGGGGTCAGGTCGGGATGTCCCGCCGCCACGGCGCGGTTGGTGGCGGCGGTGATGGCATCCCGGCTCTTGTTGGTCAGCTCGGCGTCCACGTGCGCTCTCTCCTCGTGCATCTCGCTTTGACTGCTGGAACATGCGCAAAGTTGAGTCTATTCCACTCAAGGCAACACCCGGGGCACCCCTCTAGGCTTCCGGCATGACCGAAGACGTACGCGATCCCAGCCCCAGCTTTCTCGCGTTCTGGCGCGAATACCACCTGTGCACCCTGACCACGGCGCGTCCGGACGGCAGTCCGCACGTCGTCCCGGTGGGCGTGACGTACGACCCGGAGGCCGGACTCGCCCGCGTCATCACCGGGAAGCACAGCAGAAAGGTCGCCAACATCCTGGCGGCGGGCGGGGTGGGAGCCGCGGGCACGGACGGCGCGGCGGGCGCGGGCGCGGACGGCGCGGCGGCCACCGACGGCGGCGCGGGGGGCGCGCGGGTCGCGGTGTGCCAGGTGGCGGGCGGCCGGTGGGCGACCCTGGAGGGCCGCGCGCGGATCCGTACGGAACCGGAGCTGGTCGCGGACGCGGTGAGCCGCTACGCGGAGCGGTACGGACGGACCCCGGCGCCCGACCCGGACCGGGTCCTCATCGAGATCGCGCTGGACCGGGCGCTCGGCCGCGGCTGAGAGCCTGCCGGGTGGCCTGCGATCGGGAAGCGGACGCGAGGGCGGCCGGCACGCGGCCCGGGCCCGGAAGAGAAAAGCACAGCGGCGCCATCGTGTTTCAGGTCCACGATGGCGCCGCTGTGTGGGGGAAGCGCCCGAGCGATCTACAACGACGGGGGAATCGCTCAGGCACTGCGGGGGGTGGCTGTGTTGGTCAGTGGCGCTCCGGCCAGCTGGTGATCACGCTGGTCGAGATTGACGAAAATCATGTCGTACCGAATGGCGCACCGGACCGGCTTCGGAGCCCCCCGCGGCCTCCGGAGGCAGCGGTAGGCACGGACGTCCTCGTCCTCCTCGCGTACGACGAGGATCGGCTCGCCGAACAGAGTCACCATCACCGAGTCGCCCCGGTGGGGGATGGCGGTGACGAGGTCGATGAAGTGCCAGCCCGAGCGGTAGGCCGTTGCCATCTCACGCCGGAAGACCCGGTCGTCCAGCGGGACGGTCATGCGTCCGCGTGGGCCGGCGAGCTTCCCCAGCCGGTGTCCGCCGTGGTCGCGGGAGTGCTGCCCCAGCCGGTGTCACCCGGTGCGCTGCCCCAGCCGGTGTCCGCCGTGGTCGCCTCCGGGGTGATACCCCAGCCGGTGTCCGCGCCACCCAGAACCCCGTAAGCCACGACTGCGGCAAAAGCAGCGGCAAGTACCGAGCGAAGCAATCTCTTGTACATGGTCGGCTTCGTCCTCACTTGATGGATGCGTCTCCCCCGCCTCCATAGACGATGGCTCATTCAGGCACATCAGTGCCACAGGGGCGATGCATCATGTTCCTGTACGTACAGGACCCTGGGGGGTGGAGATTTGCCAACAATCAACTCAAAACCGACACATCCTCATGCTGTCACTGAGTTGTGTGACGAAGGAGCGCACCTTTACGCCAGCGCTCTGAGTGCGGGCCGGATCTCACGAGCGGAGGCGGAGGAGGCTCCCTGCCTTCTTGAATTCGCCCTTTTGCACCCCGATCCGGACGACCCGAACTGGCTCAGGCCCGTTCCGCCCTCCGTCGCCCTCGCCCAGCGGCTCCACCCCATCGAACGGGAGATCCTCGACCGTCGGAGGCTCTCCATCGACCTGACAGAATCCTTTGAGCCATTCATGGCGATCAGCGCCCTCGACCCGGCCCCCACGCACGCCATCACCGTGCTGGAGGGCTACAACCGCATCAACGCCGCTCTCAATCTCGCCACCGCCGAGTGCCACACCGAGGTGCTGACGATTCAGCCCGGAGGCGGCCGGCGCGAGCACATTCTCAGCCAGGCCCTCGAACGGGACCGGCCACTGATCGACCGTGGCGTCAGCATGCGCACGCTCTACCAGCACACGGTCCGGCACTCCATGGGGACCATGGCGTACGTGGACCGCATGGCCAGCGGCAAGATCGAGATACGCACCCTGGAAGAGCTGATAGAGCGGCTCATCATCTGCGACCAGACGGTCGCCTTCATCCCCGCGCGCGACGACCAGCAGGTGGCCCTGGAACTGCGCCACCCCGGCCTGGTCTCCTACCTGGTCAAGGTCTTCGAACAGCTCTGGCGGCGTGCCACGCCCCTCACCGAGCAGGTGGCCTACGAGCCGGCCCCCGACGGCATCACGGGCGTCCAGCGGACCATCGCGAAGCTTCTCGTCGAGGGGTACGTGGACGAGGCCATCGCCCGTCGCCTCGGGATGAACGTACGGACCTGCCGCGCGCACATCGCCAAACTCGCCACCGCGCTGGGCAGCGGCAGCCGCGCCCAGCTCGGGTATCTCGTCGCGCGGTCAGGAATTTTGGAAGAGGACAGCTGACGGCCGCCGAGGCCCGGGGCCGCCCTTCCGCGTACGACGCCCACGCGGAAGGGCCCCGGAATCCAGCGGGATTCCGGGGCCCTTCCCACGGCCGCACGGCCGCACACAGCCACACATGACCGCACGCGACCGCACAAGCCGTCGCAGCCGTCACACCCGTCGCAGCCGTCGGGACGCGCCCTCAGTCCGTCGGCCGCTTGGGCCGCCACACCACCAGCGCGCTCGTCTGCTGCACATCCTGATACGGCACGAGATCCCGGCGGTACGAGGCATGCACCTGCGCCTCGCGCTGCCGCATCGCCACCGCCGCGCCCTCCACCGACGCCGCCAGCTCGGCGACCCGGGCCTGGAGCGCGGCGACCTGATTCTCCAGTTCGATGATCCGCTTGATCCCGGCGAGATTGATGCCCTCGTCCTGGGACAGCTGCTGCACCTGGCGGAGCAGCTCGATGTCCCGTGCCGAGTAGCGGCGCCCCCGCCCGGCCGCACGGTCCGGGGAGACCAGACCGAGACGGTCGTACTGCCTGAGGGTCTGCGGGTGCAGTCCCGACAGCTGGGCCGCCACCGAGATGACGTACACCGGCGTCTCCTCGGTCAGCTGGTACGGATTACGCCGCCGCCCGTGGCTGTCCGCCCCGTCGGCCCGCTCCGGCCTGTCCGGTCCGTTCAGCCTGTCCGGCCTGTCCATAGGAGATTCATGCTCCCTTCGCGGCCTGGAACAGCTCAGCCCGCGGGTCCTCGTCCGACGTCGCCTTCCGGTAGGCCTCCAGCGCGTCACGTGCCGGTGCGCCGAGGTCCTTGGGGACGACGACCTCGACGGTGACCAGCAGGTCGCCACGGGTGCCGTCCTTACGTACGGCGCCCTTGCCGCGGGCGCGCATCGTGCGGCCGTTGGGCGTGCCCGGCGGCACCTTCAGGGTGACCGCGGGACCGCCCAGGGTCGGCACCTTCACCTCGCCGCCGAGCGCCGCCTCCGCGAAGGTGACGGGCACGGTGACCGTGAGGTTGTCGCCCTTGCGGCCGAAGACCGGGTGGGAGCCGACGTGGACGACGACGTACAGATCGCCGCCCGGGCCGCCGCGCTCGCCCGGTGCCCCCTTGCCGCGCAGCCGGATCCGCTGGCCGTCGCTGACGCCCGCCGGAATCCGGACCTGCATGGTCCGGGAGGACTTGGCCCGCCCGCTGCCCTTGCAGACCTCGCACGGGTCCTGGGCGATCAGCCCACGGCCCTTGCAGTCCACGCACGGGTCGGTGAGCGAGAAGCCGCCGCCGGTACCGCGCGACACCTGTCCGGTGCCCACACAGGTCGGGCAGACCCGTGGGGTGCCGTTCTTGTCGCCCGTGCCCGAACACGCCTTGCAGGGCGCCTGGCTGGACATCCGCAGCGGGACCGTGGCCCCGTCGACCGCCTCGGTGAAGCTGAGCGTCACCTCGGTCTCGATGTCCTGGCCCCGGCGCGGCTGCGTACGGGTCCCGGTGCCGCCGCCCCGGTTGAAGAGGCCGCCGAAGACATCGCCGAGCCCGCCGCCGAAGCCGCCGGCCCCGGCGCCCGGGGCGCCTCCCTGCGGTCCGCCCTGGGCGCCTCCGAAGAGGTCACCCAGGTCGAAGTTGAAGGAGCCACCGCCGCCGCCGGGTCCTGGCCTGAATCCGCCGTTCCCGAAGAGGGCGCGTGCCTCGTCGTACTCCTTGCGCCGCTTGGCGTCGCCCAGTACGTCGTTGGCCTCGGAGATCTCCTTGAAGCGCTCCTCGGCCTTGGCGTCGCCCTTGTTCGCGTCCGGGTGGAATTCGCGGGCGAGCTTGCGGTACGCCTTCTTGATCTCGGCCTCGGTGGCGTCCTTGGGGACACCGAGAACCTTGTAGTAGTCCTTCTCGACGAAGTCCTTCGTGCTCATTCCCGGCATCCCTCCTCTCCGCCGTCACCTCGGCCGCCACCCCGGGCGCCCGTCACCGCGTCAGCCCTCTTCCGGGCCACCGCTCTCCTCGTCCGTGGCCTCGTCCGAAGCCTTGGGCTGAGCCCCCGGCTGGGGCTCGGCCACCGCGACCCGGGCCGGCCGGATCGTCCGCTCGCCGAACCGGTACCCAGGCTGCAGGATCGCGACGCATGTCGTCTCCGTGACATCCGGGGCGTACGAGTGCATCAGGGCCTCGTGGATCGTCGGGTCGAAGGGCTCGCCCTCCTTGCCGAACTGCTGCAGGCCCATCTTCGCGGCGACCGACTCCAGCGACTCGGCCACCGACTTGAACCCGCCGACCAGTTCCTCGTGCTCCCGCGCCCGGCCGATGTCGTCGAGCACCGGCAGCAGCTCGGTCAGCAGACCCGCGACAGCGATCTCCTTGACCGTGACCCGGTCACGCTCGACCCGGCGCCGGTAGTTCTGGTACTCGGCCTGGAGCCGCTGGAGATCCGCCGTGCGCTCGGTGAGCGCGGTACGGACCTGGTCCAGCTGTGCGGTCAGAGCCGCGTCCTGTGCGTCCCCTGCCGGGGCCGCCGGGCCCGACTCCTTGACGGAGTCGGACTCGGCGGCGTTCGGCGTGGCGTCATCGGGGCCGGCGCCGGAAGGGACGTCGGGCTTCTCCTCGAAGCCCGGGGTCTCCTCCGTCACGCGGCACCGTCCTTCTTGTCCTCGTCGACGATCTCGGCGTCGACGACGTCGTCGTCACCCTGCGGGGCTCCGGCGCCCGGCGCCTCGGCACCGGCGGCGCCGGAGGCCTGGGCGTCGGCGTACATGGCCTGGCCGAGCTTCTGCGAGACGGCGGCGACCTTCTCGGTGGCCGTACGGATCTCGGCGGTGTCCTCGCCCTTGAGCTTTTCCTTCAGCTCGACGATGGACTCCTCGACCTCGGTCTTGACGTCGCCGGGGACCTTGTCCTCGTTGTCCTTGAGGAACTTCTCCGTCTGGTACACGAGCTGCTCGGCCTGGTTGCGGGTCTCGGCGGCCTCGCGGCGGCGGTGGTCCTCGTCCGCGTACTGCTCGGCCTCTTCGCGCATCCGGTTGACCTCGTCGCGCGGCAGCGAGGAGCCGCCGGTGACGGTCATCTTCTGCTCCTTGCCGGTGCCGAGGTCCTTCGCGGCCACGTGCATGATGCCGTTGGCGTCGATGTCGAAGGCGACCTCGATCTGCGGCACGCCACGCGGGGCCGGCGGCAGACCGGTCAGCTCGAACATCCCGAGCTTCTTGTTGTACGCCGCGATCTCGCGCTCGCCCTGGTAGACCTGGATCTGCACGGACGGCTGGTTGTCCTCGGCCGTCGTGAAGATCTCGGAGCGCTTCGTCGGAATCGTGGTGTTCCGCTCGATCAGCTTGGTCATGATGCCGCCCTTGGTCTCGATACCGAGGGACAGCGGGGTGACGTCGAGGAGCAGGACGTCCTTGACCTCACCCTTGAGGACACCGGCCTGGAGCGCGGCGCCGATGGCGACGACCTCGTCCGGGTTGACGCCCTTGTTGGCGTCACGGCCGCCGGTCAGTTCCTTGACCAGCTCCGCGACGGCGGGCATACGGGTCGAACCGCCGACGAGCACCACGTGGTCGATCTCGGACAGCTGGATGCCGGCGTCCTTGATGACGTTGTGGAACGGGGTCTTGCAGCGGTCCAGGAGGTCAGCGGTCAGCTGCTGGAACTGCGACCGGGTGATCTTCTCGTCGAGGTGCAGCGGGCCCTCGGCGGACGCCGTGATGTACGGCAGGTTGATGGACGTCTCGCTGGAGGACGACAGCTCGATCTTCGCCTTCTCCGCGGCCTCGCGGAGACGCTGGAGAGCCATCTTGTCCTTGGAGAGGTCCACGCCGTGACCGTTGGCGAACTGCT
This sequence comes from Streptomyces sp. NPDC051569, assembly GCF_044454085.1. Lineage (NCBI taxonomy): Bacteria > Bacillati > Actinomycetota > Actinomycetes > Kitasatosporales > Streptomycetaceae > Streptomyces > Streptomyces sp. NPDC051569. The sequence continues at coordinate 29,418 of NZ_JBITDJ010000018.1, read as the reverse complement.
TCACCAGGAAGTCGACGAGACGCTGGTCCCAGTCGTCACCACCGAGGTGGTTGTCACCGTTGGTGGCCTTCACCTCGACGACGCCGTCACCGATCTCCAGCAGCGACACGTCGAAGGTGCCGCCACCGAGGTCGAAGACCAGGATCGTCTGGTCGTCCTTGTCGAGCCCGTACGCCAGGGCGGCCGCCGTCGGCTCGTTGACGATACGCAGGACGGTGAGGCCCGCGATCTCACCGGCCTCCTTGGTGGCCTGACGCTCCGAGTCGTTGAAGTACGCCGGGACGGTGATCACCGCGTCGGTGACCTTCTCGCCCAGGTACGCCTCGGCGTCCCGCTTCAGCTTCTGCAGCACGAAGGCCGAGATCTGCTGCGGGTTGAAGTCCTTGCCGTCCAGGTTGATCTTCCAGTCGGTGCCCATGTGGCGCTTGACCGACCGGATGGTCCTGTCGACGTTCGTGACCGCCTGGCGCTTCGCGACCTCGCCGACGAGCACTTCGCCGTTCTTCGCGAAGGCGACGACGGACGGCGTGGTCCTGGCGCCTTCGGCGTTGGTGATGACGGTGGGCTCGCCGCCTTCGAGAACGCTCACGACGGAGTTAGTCGTGCCCAGGTCGATGCCGACCGCACGTGCCATGTCAATTCCTCCAGCTGACTTGAGTGGAACGGACTCAAGGATGCATCACGGATCTCATGGAGTCAAAGGACCTGAGCGGAGGAGACTCAACTAAGGTGCGGGCACCTTGCGCCCGCAGAGCCGAAGCGGCCCGCGCGGGGTGCGCCTACCCGGATCTCGCCACCCAACCATGCGATCGTTCTGTAACAACTTTCACAAAGAGTGCGGAATGCCAGCAAGACCTCTCGAAAGTAACAGAACGCACAGAACGGTCGGCGTGACCATGAAGCGACGCACGGGGCGGGTTCCTACGGGGTGGGTCCCACGGAGACCCGTGGGGCGGATCATGAGGCGGCTCGGAAGGGGCCCCGGGCGGAGGCATCCCGGCGCCGGCGCGGGCAGGCGGACCATGAGGCGGCCGACGATGCTGCGGAGGACCACGAGTCCCCTCGTGACCCGATCGCCCCAGGCACCCCGGACGCCCTGGGCACCCCGAACACCCCGCCTGGAACCCAAACGCCTGCTGGACCTCGCGCTCGGCACGGTGCTGCTGGCGCTGACCGCGCCCGTCCTGGCCGCCGCCGCCCTCGCCGCCCTTCTCTCGCGACCGCCCGGGGGCGTCCTCGTACGTGACTACCGCACCGGGCTGCACGGCCGCCCGTTCCTCCTGCGCTCCCTGCGCACCCGGCGGTTCCGGCTCGATCTGCTGTCCCGGCTGCCCCATGTCGTACGCGGCGACCTGTCGCTCGTCGGACCGGCGCCCCTGAGGGTCGGCTCGCGGGAGGCCGCCGCTCCCTGGCGCCGGCTCGTACGGCCGGGCCTCACCGGCCTCGCCCAGCTGCGGCGGGGCTCGCCGCTGCCGTGGGACGAGACGCCGCTGCTGGACCAGCACTACGTCGAACACCACTGGATCGGCCTGGACCTGGCGATCCTCGCCCGCACCCCGCGAGCCCTGCTCGCCCCGCACGGCGGGCATCGCGGCCGCGCGTCCCGCCGCGTTTCCCGTCGCGTCCGGCGCCGCCTCGACCGCCGGACCGACCGCCGCCTCGACCGCCGGATCTCCGGCCGATTCCCGGACGGAATCCCCGGTCAGGACCCCCTGAGCGATACAGATCACCGACCGCGCCGCTACATTGCGGCGAGATAAGTGGGTAACCTCAGCACGAACTGATTAAGTTACCGCTTAGTAAGAGCTGGATTTCCCACCCTCGCAGGCCCGAGGAGCCCCCTCATGCAACTCGCCGCGATCATCGTGTCGCTGGTACTCGGCGTCGTCGGCGTGGCGCTGTTCGGCCGAGCCGTCGCGCAGATCTACCGCTTCGTGAAGCTCGGCCGGCCCGTCCCGGCCGGCGCGCGGACCGACGAACCCGCACAGCGCACCCTGACAGTGGCCAAGGAGTTCCTCGGCCACACCCGGATGAACCGCTGGGGCGTCGTCGGCGTCGCGCACTGGTTCGTCGCGGTCGGCTTCTTCACGCTCGTCCTGACCCTGGTGAACGCCTTCGGGCAGCTCTTCCGGGCCGACTGGCTGCTGCCGGTCATCGGCGACTGGACACCGTACGAGGTCTTCGTCGAGCTGATCGGCCTGCTGACGACCCTGGGCATCCTGACCCTGATCGTCATCCGCCAGCTGTCCCTCCCCAGCCGGGCCGGCCGCAAGTCCCGCTTCGCGGGCTCCAACCTCGGCCAGGCGTACTTCGTCGAAGCCGTCATCCTCATCATCGGGCTGGCGATCCTGGTGCTCCGCGGCCTGGAGGGCGCACTGCACCACGCCGACTCGTACCAGGCCGCCTACCTCGTCTCGTACCCGCTGGTCGCGGCCTTCAAGGGGCTCAGCCTCAGCACCCTCCAGAACCTCGTCTACCTGATCGCGATGATCAAGATCGGGACGTCCTTCGTCTGGATGATCACGGTCGCGCTCAAGACCGACATGGGTGTCGCCTGGCACCGCTTCCTCGCCTTCCCGAACATCTGGTTCAAGCGCGAGGCGGACGGCGGCACGGCCCTCGGGGCGCTGCTGCCGATGACGAGCGGCGGCAAGGAGATCGACTTCGAGGACCCGGCCGACGACGACGTCTTCGGCGTCTCCCAGGTGGAGCAGTTCTCCTGGAAGGGCATCCTCGACTTCTCGACGTGCACGGAGTGCGGGCGCTGCCAGTCGCAGTGCCCCGCCTGGAACACCGGCAAGCCGCTCTCCCCGAAGCTGCTGATCATGTCGCTGCGCGACCACGCGCACGCCAAGGCCCCGTATCTGCTGGCCGGCGGCGGCAAGAACATGGAAGGCGAGGAGCAGGCGACCGCCGAACAGCTGGCGACCGTCCCCGCCGCGGCCCTCGCGGAGGCCGAGAGGCCGCTGATCGGGACGCTGGAGGAGAACGGCGTCATCGACCCCGATGTCCTCTGGTCCTGCACCACGTGCGGCGCGTGTGTGGAGCAGTGCCCCGTCGACATCGAGCACGTCGACCACATCGTCGACATGCGCCGCTACCAGGTGATGATCGAGAGCGCCTTCCCGAGCGAGGCCGGGACGATGCTCAAGAACCTGGAGAAGAAGGGCAACCCCTGGGGCCTGGCGAAGAAGCAGCGCCTGGAGTGGACCAAGGAGGTCGACTTCGAGGTGCCGGTCGTCGGCCAGGACGTCGAGGACCTGACGGAGGTCGACTACCTCTACTGGGTCGGCTGCGCGGGCGCGCTGGAGGACCGGGCCAAGAAGACGACCAAGGCCTTCGCGGAGCTGCTGCACATCGCGGGCGTCAGCTTCGCGATCATGGGCGGCGACGAGAAGTGCACGGGCGACTCGGCCCGCCGCCTGGGCAACGAGCCGCTGTTCCAGCAGCTCGGCCAGGAGAACGTGGCGATGCTCAACATGGCGTACGGCGAGGACGAGGACGACGCGTCGACGAAGAAGCCGAAGTCGTCGAAGAAGATCGTCGCGACCTGCCCGCACTGCTTCAACACGATCGCGAACGAATACCCGCAGCTCGGCGGCGAGTACGAGGTCATCCACCACACGCAGCTGCTCCAGCACCTCGTGGACGAGGGCAGGCTGGTCCCGGTGACACCGGTCGAGGGCCTGATCACGTATCACGACCCCTGCTACCTGGGCCGGCACAACAAGGTCTACTCACCCCCGCGCGAGATCATCGCGAAGGTGCCCGGCCTGCGGAACGAGGAGATGCACCGTCACAAGGAGCGCGGCTTCTGCTGCGGCGCGGGCGGCGCGCGGATGTGGATGGAGGAGCGGATCGGCAAGCGCGTCAACAACGAGCGTGTGGACGAGGCCCTTTCGCTGAACCCGGACATCGTCTCGACGGCCTGCCCGTTCTGCCTCGTCATGCTCACCGACTCGGTCAACGGCAAGAAGAACGAAGGCCAGGCGAAGGAATCCCTCCAGGTCGTGGACGTGGCGCAGTTGCTGCTCGACTCGGTGCGGACGCCCGCGGACCCGTCGGGTTCGCAGGAGCGCGAGAACACACCGGATCCGGAACCGGAACCGGTGAAGTAGCCCGAGCGGCCGAGCTGTCGCGTCCCCGACACGTCCCCTAAGGGATGTCACAGCTCGGCCGCAAAGGCCCCTCCGTCCCCCTCCCCCTGCCATCACACCGCGCGGGAGCGGGTACGTTCGATCGCGTGGCTGGATTCAGGATCGGACGCGGCCGGGACAACAACCGCACCCCGCGACAACCGCAGCAGGAGCCGTACGGACGGCAGGCGCCTCCCCCGGGATACGAGGGCGGCCAGCAAGCCGCGCCCTCGTACGGGCAGCAGCCGTGGCCGCCGACGAACGGCGGGCAGTACGGCCCCCAGTACGGCGGGGCGGGCGGGCCCGGCAGATCACCCGGCCGGGGCGGACACGGCGGGCAGGGGGGACAGGGCGGACACGGCGAGCCGGAGTACTTCGGCGACCCGTACCAGCAGCCCCACCAGCCTCAGCAGCCCCAGCGTCCGCAGCAGGGCCGTCACCCGCAGCAGGGCCGGCCCCCGCAGCAGGGCGCGCCCGGCGACCCGTACGCCAACAACCCGGGCCACACCCAGGCGTTCAGCGTCGGTGACGACCCGTACGGCGACGGCGCGACGTACCACGCCGGCCAGACCGCGGCCCCCGTCGGCCCCCGCCTCGGCTGGAAGGACCTGCTGAGCGGCATCGTGCTGCGCCCGGCACCGACCTTCCTGCAGATGCGCGACTACCCGGTCTGGGGCCCCGCCCTGATCGTGACGTTCCTGTACGGGCTGCTGGCGCTCTTCGGCTTCGACACGGCCCGCGAGGAGGCGATCAACGCGACGCTGTCCTCGGCCATCCCGTACGTCCTCCTGACGGCCGTCGCCTTCGTCGTCGGCAGCCTGATCCTCGGCGCGGTGACCCACACCCTCGCCCGCCAGCTCGGCGGCACCGGCGCCTGGCAGCCGACCGTCGGCCTCTCCATGCTGATCATGTCGATCACGGACGCCCCGCGCCTGGTCTTCGGCGTCTTCCTGGGCGGCGAGAACGCCCTGGTGCAGGTCGTCGGCTGGCTCACCTGGATCGCGGCGGGCGCGCTCTTCACCGTCATGGTGGGCAAGTCGCACGACCTGCCGTGGCCGAAGGCGCTGGGCGCGTCGGCGATCCAGCTGATCGCGCTGCTGTCGCTGATCAAGCTGGGCACGATCTAGCCGCCGCTCACCAGCGGCCACCATGCGAAGGCCCCCGACCGCTACCCGGTCGGGGGCCTTCGCACAGCTCCTGCTCCCGGCGCCCCGGACGCTCAGAAGTCGCGCACCTGCCGGCCACGGCGTACGACGGGCGGCTCGACGCTCCAGGGGAAGTTGATCCAGGAGTCCGTGCTCTTCCAGACGTACTCGCACTTCACCTGGGACTGCGGCTTCTCGTAGATGACCGCGCTGCGCACCTCGGCGACATGGTCGACGCAGAAGTCGTGCACGAGCTTGAGCGTCTCGCCGCTGTCCGCGACGTCGTCCGCGATGAGGACCTTCTTGTTGGAGAAGTCGATGGCGTTCGGTACGGGCGCCAGCATGACCGGCATGGACAGGGTCGTACCCACACCCGTGTAGAACTCGACATTCACCAGGTGGATGTTCTTGCAGTCCAGGGCATACGCGAGAGCACCGGCGACGAAAACCCCGCCGCGCGCGATGCTCAGGACGACATCCGGCTCGAATCCGTCGTCCGCGATGGTCTGCGCGAGCTCACGGACGGCACGGCCGAACTTCTCGTACGTCAGGTTCTCGCGGCTTCCGGTCATCGCCGTGTCACACCTGCGTCCGGTGGAAATTGAGATACGACCGCGAGGCCGTCGGCCCCCGCTGCCCCTGGTAGCGCGAGCCGTACCGTTCGGAGCCGTACGGGAACTCCGCCGGCGAGCTGAGCCTGAACAGGCACAGCTGTCCGATCTTCATCCCGGGCCAGAGCTTTATGGGAAGCGTCGCGAGATTCGACAGTTCGAGCGTGACATGCCCGGAGAAACCGGGGTCGATGAACCCGGCGGTCGAATGGGTCACCAGCCCGAGCCGCCCGAGGCTGGACTTCCCCTCCAGCCGGGACGCGATGTCGTCGGGCAGCGAGATGGCCTCGTACGTCGACGCGAGCACGAACTCCCCGGGGTGGAGGATGAACGCCTCGTCGCCCTCCGGTTCGACCGTACGTGTCAGGTCGACCTGCTCAATGGCGGGATCGATATGCGGATAGCGGTGGTTCTCGAACACGCGGAAATACCGGTCGAGCCGCACGTCGATGCTGGAGGGCTGCACCATCGATTCGTCGTACGGGTCGAGGCGCACGCGTCCGGAATCGAGCTCGGCCCGGATGTCCTGGTCTGAGAGAAGCACGCCCCGAGGATACGCAGAGCGCGCGAGCCCACCCCAATCGGGCAGCCCCGCGCGCCTCGGCCGGACCACCGTCAGCGCTGCTTCGGCTCCGCCGGCTCCACGGGCACGGCGCTCCGCAACCGCGCGCAACGCGGACACCGGATCAGCCGCCCGGGCCCGATCCGCCCGGGGCCGAGCTGCTGCATCGGGAACGACGTCGTACTGAACACATGCCCCTCGGCACAGCGGACAACGGTGCGCTCGATCAAGTCCATCAGGTCCCTTCCCCAACAAACGCGGACAAAGGCCCACAGTAGAGGATGAACAGGACCCTCTCCCCAGCGGCACTCCGACACCGACCCTACGCCCCAACTCCCGCGCCCCACACCCGCGTCCACCCCCTGAACGCACGACAGGCCCCGAGGCGAAACGCGCCCGGAGCCTGCAATGAGGTAACATGTCCCACGACGCGACGCCAGTCAGCTGGAACGCCGCGCGGGTGTAGTTTAATGGTAGAACATGAGCTTCCCAAGCTCAGAGCGCGAGTTCGATTCTCGTCACCCGCTCCACGACAACCCCCAGGTCAATGACCCGAGGGTTGTTTGTTGTCTAGTCCATTTCGGGATGAGCCAGCCCTTCACCAGCCCTATCTGCTGGCAGGAGCCACTTCTGAGCGGCTTTCCGTGGCACGTAGGAGCCTTTCCACGCCAGGCTTCTCAAATAACGAGACGCATTTTATGTGAACTGGGTCACATGGATGCGAGTCGACGCAACGTTGCGGATGCAATATGGCTGTCCATGAACTCCGTGGAGAGCGCGGGGCGGCGGAGACAGAACCGGCGTTGCATACAACTTCCCTTCCAGCGTGACGAGTTCGGTCATGTCACCGACGAGCCGCGTCCCGGGCCGGGGCGCGGTGAAGTCCCGGCCGATCAGGTCGAGCGCGAACACCGCCCGCTTCGCCTGCCGGGTCAGGCCCCGCCGCCGACGGCGGGTGATCCCGACGATCCGGTGCTTGCGCATCAGCCGCTCGATCTTCTTGGAGTTCACCACCCGCCCGGCCCGCCGCGGGGCGGCGTGGATCCGCGGGGCCCCGTAGGCACTGCGAGATCCGGCATGGAGCACCCGAATCTCGCCCACCAGCACTTCCTCGGCCCGCTCCCGCACCGTCCGGGCCGGCCGTGACGCCCTGTGCGCGTAGTAGGTGGAACGGGGCACTCCCAGCACACGGCACAGAAACGCAACGCTGTGACCTGCAGGATTATCCTCCGATGCCTTCTCCGCATCGATGAGACGACACCGTGCCACGGTGTCTACCTCATCTTGTCCTGCGCGAAGAAGGCGGTCGCTTTTCCCAGAACCTCGATCGTGGCCTCCTGCTCGCGGACCTTCCGCCGCAGCCGGACCAGCTCCTCGCGCTCCGCAGTGGTCAAAGCCCCGACGGGCCCCTCACCGCGGTCAATCTTCGCCTGCTTCACCCACCCGCGCAGCCCTTCCGGACTCACACCTAGATCCCTCGCGACCTCGGTGACCGTCCTCTCCGAGGACAACGCCAAAGCGACCGCGTCCCGCTTGAACTCGGCCGTGTACCGCTTACTCATGTTGCTCTTGTCACTCACTACCTGTGACTGCTTCCTCCGGGACCATCCGTCCCAGTATCAAGCTGTCCAGCCGACAGGGGGAACCTCACTCACCGCAGAAGTACGCGTCAGGGATGGCGGGGGCGTACGAGACTCTCCCGGATCGCACTGCCGCTGGCGTGCAGAGCAACCTTCAGTTGTCCTCGCGGCCCATCCGGGAGGGTCCCTGCCCCGAGAGCAGAAGCACGCACGAGAGCGCGGCAATCCTGCTCTTGCCGGTCCGTGGCAAGCGCGGTGAACAGAGGGTTCGCCACGTTCTCGCGGGCCGCGTAGCCGTCTTCGGCGTCCGTAGCCCGGCAGTGCAACTCGTCGACAATGCGCCGTGCCGCGAGGGCCTCGACGGAACCGATCGCGTCAAGGACGGTAAGTCCGAGGCGGATGTCGAAGACGGTCATTCCAGGTTCGGGCTTCCACTCTGCGTAGGTCGTCACAAGGCACGCCAAGTGATCGTCGATCGGCTGCCCGGCGTCGCGGCGGCACAGGACCGTCAGGCATGCCGTGACCGCTTGTTCCCAAGGGTCACCAGATAACGTCTCGCCGAGGAGAAGGTCAGCTCGATCCACGTCACCTGCGACAAGAGCGGCGAGCACGGCGACTTGACGCCCGTCGAGCATCCGCTTGCCTACGCCGTTGTGCGCTTCGAGGTGTGTCAGGGCCTCGGCCCATCGGCCCTCGGTGGTGAGTGTGCGTGTCCCGTCGGCGAGGAGTACGCGCCACAGCCACGCGCGGACCTCTTGGCGGTCCTCGTCCGTCGCGGTGAGGTCCGCCGGTACCTCGACTCCCTCGAACCAAGCCGTCGAACCGGCCCCGACCGCCTCATACAGGTCGAGCAGTCGCCTGCGGCCCTCGTCTGCCCGGCCGGCGCGGATCTGGAGGCGGGCCAGGTTGACGACGGGCTCCAGCCCCCGGATCGCGCTCATGCCGGGCAGCGGGCAGGCATGGAGGTAGGCGGCGGCGTGCTGGTGACACATCTCGCGCGCCAGGTCGGGAAGTCCGACATCGGAGGCGATGAGTGCGGCCTGGTTGTAGACGGCCGAGGCAAGGCCCTGGTCGGTCTTCTTCGCTGCGGTGTCGGCAAGTTCGACGAGCGCGCTCACGCGCCTGGGTAAGGGCAGGCAGGCCGGCCGGAATCGGGCGACGAGCGGGAAGCGTTGGGCTGTGGGTCCGTACGGGTCCATGGCTCCCCCGGGTGTGAGTCAGAACTGCTGAGGTGACGGGGCCCGCCGGGGTACGGAGGCGGGTCCCGTCAGGGATGCGAGTGGAGCGTCACTGCCAGTCGACGACAATGCGGTTCAGCGGGGTGTCGAGAGCGAAGCGGCCAGCACGCTGCTCGACGGCGGGGGCGTCGAGAGCCTGAATCTCGAACGTGGCTTCGCGGTCGCGGTACTCGCGGTCCCAGGCGCGGATGGCGTCGGCGACAATTGCGGTCAGTTCGTCGCTGCCGGGGCCATGGCCGACGACGCCGAACTCCCAGAGCTTGCCGCCCTCGGGGGTCTTCCGCTCGGACAGGCGCCGTGCCAGGTACGCGACGGAGCCCTTGTCGACGGTCGCGGTCGACGAGGGGTAGGGATCCTCGGTGAGCAGACCGCCCTTGGCGCTCTGGGGGAACAACATCCGGATCAGGCCGGAGCGGAGGGAACAGGTGACGAACAGTTCCATCCACTCCGGCGACTCCATGGCGCGGACGGTCACACCGGTCCACTCCTCGGTGCGCGGCTGATCGAGGACTCCCGCGAGGGCATCAGTGTCGATCTCCTGCCCGGCAGGTGCCTGGAGCCGTACGGTGCCGTCCGTGCTGAGCGGGATGACTCGGCGGTCGTCGTCGGCGATGCCTCGCCGGAGCGGCATGAAGGTGTTCATCTCACTGCCGAGGGATACCCATCGACCGTCGCGCTCCTCATAGGCGATGGAACGGGAGACGCTGCCCTTGAGGCGCTGGGGGACGAGGAGCCGGCCGCCAGGCGCGAGCTGCCGCAACCAGGCGTGCGGCACGCCGTGCGCGCCGACTGTGGCGATGATCCGGTCGTACGGCGCTCCTTCGGCGTAGCCGAGTGCTCCGTCCCTGGTCACGGCTTCGACGTTGGTGATCCCGGCGGCGGCCAGATGTACGCGGGCACCTTCCACCAGGTCGTCGTCGACGTCGAGCGTGATGACGTGTCCGCTGTCGCCGACCAGGTGGGCAAGCAGGGCCGCGTTGTAACCGGTGCCGGCGCCGAGTTCGAGGATGCGCTCGCCCGACTGGGCATCGAGTTGGTCCAGCATAAGGGCGACAACCCCCGGCTGGGAGGCGCAGGAGATCGATGTGCCGTCGGTGTCGTACTTGATGTGCACGGGCGCGTCGGCGTAGGCGTCTTCGAGCGGCGCGTCGGGCACGAACACGTGGCGTGGCACGGTCCGCAACGCGGTCTCGACGATGGTCGTGCGGACGTGCCCGTCCGCACGAAGCTGGTCGACCAGGGCGTTACGGAGCCGCTCGGCTTCCGTCGTGGGGGCGGTGATCGAGTCGTTGTTCACCGCGGCGACGCTATCGATCCGGGCCGTGGGCCGGTCGGGCAACGCGGTGTTGTCACTCGTTTCCATGACTACCTTTCTGGCAATGGTGGACAGGGCACTCTGGTCGTCCAGAAGGAGACCCGCCCGGTTGGCGTGGAAGATGACGTGGTGAGCGAGAACGGCTCGAAGGCCACGGGTGAGGGCGCCGCGGTGGGCGAGGTCAGCGAGCGCGGCTCCTGCCCCTCCGAAGGCGTCCACCCACGCGTCGTGTGCATACAAGGAGCCCTTCGGGCGGCAAAGGTCATGCGCGTCGGCGGTCATCAGCTTCCGCAGTGCCGGGGCCAGTTCGGCGGCTCGTTCGGATCGTAGTGGGATGGTGGCCGGTCGGAGGGCGGCCACCTTCGCCCATACGTCTCCTTGCTCGTACCAGTCGAGTCCCGCACCGCGCATCATGGCGCTCACCAGCAGGACGGCGGTCTCCCGATGCCCCAGGTGCTCCGGGCTCGGCTGGTAGGTGAGCAGGTGGCGGGAGTCGCTGTGGAACAGTTCGTGGGCAGCGTCCATGGCGTTCGTGCCGCCGAAGGCGTCGACTTCGGGCTCGTAGACGCAGGGCAGCCACGACACGACCGCACCGTCGCCGACGAGATCACTCAGCAGCGACTCCACGACTGGGGAGGGCTCGTCAGCGAGGTATCTCAGCGGCCAGGGTTGCTTGTTCATGAACCACCAGGTGCTGAGCTGCCCATCCTGTTCGGCCGCGAGAAGGGCCGGACCGAGACGCTCGGAAATGACGCGCTTCGCGCTCTCGCGATCAGCGAAGGTGATGTTGTGCTGCTGCCAGTGGTCGAGAGGCATAAGAGGGTCCTTCGGTCGGCGGATCAGGCGATGAGCAGGCAGGTGTCCCAGGCGGATTGCGGCGGTGCGGTGGTACTTGGTGCGATGAAGGCCAGGGCTGTACCGGCGGCGCCGTCGAGGAGACCGGGGCCCCGTTCGTCGTCCTGAATCAGCGTCTTTGCGGTGAACTCGGGATCAGCGCCCGGCGGGTGGACCGCAGCCAGGAGGGCCGGAATGGCGGCCCGGAGTTGGTCCACAGTCGACGGGTGGGCGTCCTCGGCCGCACGGGCGGCGACGTGGGCAAGGCCGGCGAAGCCGTGGCACAGGCCGTTGTCCGTCGTGGCCTTCAGTTGTTCGGGATTGGTGAGGGCGGCCACCAGTGCGTTCTCGGCGTCGATCTGGCGACCGGTGTTGCCGAGGGCGAGCGCGGCGAGTTGCTGGGCACGGGCGAGGCCGGTGGTGCCGTAACACCAGGACGGCCGACGGGGTGCAGACGGGGTGAGGTGACCGGTACGCAGCTCACTGCGGGTGACCCAGTACGGCCAGGTCGGTCCGCTGCCCGTCTCCTCGCGCCAGCGGTCCAGCCACGCCAGGATGGTGCGCAGTGCCGTGTGGTGTCCGTCAACAACAGTGTCTTGCCGGGCGGCGAGGGCCAGGAGCGCGAGCACGCCGCCGACGCCGTGTGCCATACCGATGTTGGCGTGTCCGCCGGGGAACCGGTCGTCCGGGCTGCCCGAGGGCCCGGTCTCCGTCCACCAGCCCGGGAGATTCTCGCCGCGCTGGGTGATCGGTGCGGTGAGGCGTACGCAGTAGTCGAGGACGGCGCTCGTCATGGGGCCAGCGGGGTCGCGGCGCAGGAGGTAGGCGCCGTATCCGGTGAGGCCCCGAATGGTGTCGAACTCGGCGAGGACCGGCGGACGCCCGGCATCAATGCGGCGGTGTGCGGCATCGAGACGGCGCCCGACATCGGCCGCGACCTGTCGGTCCACCGTGCTCAGAGCGCGCAGGTAGGAACCAGGCAAGTGGTCTGCGCCGCAGGACAGAGCCTGGGCGAAGGCGGGAACTCCGTAGAAGGGGTGGCTGTCGGGGCCGCTGGTGAACGGCTGGCGGGAGGCGGCGGCGAGCCACTCGTGGGCAGGCTGCCAGGGGCCAAGGCCACTCGCAGCCCGCTCGATGTGCAGGAGTGCGATGCCGGGCGGGCCGTAAGCGAGGTGCTGCCGGTAGGCGGACGCTGCCCGGCGGCCAGAGAACACCACTGCGGGGTCGGCGAGTTGGGAGGCGATGGCGTCGACCAACTCCAGTGCGGGGTGGGCGGTCACGTTGCCCTCCCTGCGGCACGGGCAGTCCAGGCCAGTGCCGCAGCGCGTGCCAGGTAGAGGCACACCTCTTCTTCCGGGAAGTTCACCGCGACGTGTCGCACGAAGTGCACGTGCAGCAGGGAGGTCAGGACGTCGTCGATGGCGATGCCTTGGGTGTCCGGGCCTGGCAGGTGCGACCGGTATGCGGCGAGGGCCGTATCTCTGTCTGCCCATCCCGACACAACGGCGTGTCCGCCCGGGACAGCTCGTAACGCCGCCCAGTTGTCGCGGGGATCGGCGAGCCGTACGGCCTCGGTGAACTGCGGACGCGGCACAGGCACCGGGGCAGTCTGCGGGATGTGGTCGATCAGCCACCGCATCGCGGCTTCGGTACTGCCGAGGAACGCGGAAACGATGGCGATGGTATGCGCCACGACCAAGGAGCGCTGGGCAGGGCGCTGCGGCTGCGCGAGCTGGGTCAGGACGGCACGCGAGTCCGCCCGGAACACCTCTTCTGCCGCGGCCCACGCGGCGCCGGATCCCCAGCGGCCCATCTCGCGGTAGGAGGTGGGGTATCGCAGATCGGCCAACAGACCGACGCTACGCAGCTCGTCCGCCCACTCGCTCACCGTACGGGCCGTCTGGGCGAAGGCCCCCGGGTCGGGGAGGGCAATGCGCAGGCGGAGGTGCTGGCCGGGGTCGCGGAAGCGGATGAACCACCATGGCGGCTTGCCGAGCCGTTCGAGGAGGTCGGGCAAGTGCTCTGTGAGCAGGGCGTCTTGGCGGCGAGGGTCTCCGTACAAAGTGGCCAAAAGTACCGAGGACAAGGCGGGGGTCTGGATCTGGTCCGCAGAAAGGGCACGAGCCTGGATGGGGGCGGGCAGGGACGGCCACGTCGGCGGCCGGGTCGCCTTGAGGGGCACGACGACCTCGTGGGCGCGGCCGTCGCACCAGCCGTACGACTCCGGTTCCGGTGCCTCGACGAGCACAGCCGGGCGCGTACGGTCGAGGTGTCGGCGCAGCAGCGTCCGGTGGCCGGCCTCATCAAGGTCGAGGAAGAGACGCCGGTCGTTCTCAACGAGGTGGACTCGGCTCGGCAGCCTTCGTCGGGCCCGCCAGTCGGTGAGCGCGGCATCCCACTCGGCCCGGGGGCTGGCGCGGCCGGGCAGCTCGGACTCCTCCAACCGCCAGCGTGCCGGGGCCAGCACCGTACGCCCGTATCGCAGGCGAGGAAGGAACGGCATCGCCGATGCGGCGCCCCAGTCGAACATGGTCACCTGCGCGTACTGGGCGCGAGAAAGCTCGGCGAGGAAGCGCGCCAGCGGCGGTGTATGGGTGCGCGGGTTCAGCGCATTCATGCCGACTGCCTCGACGCGGTGACCTCGTTCGGGGGCGGCGAGATACATGCGGTGCCCGTCGCACCCCACCGCCAAGTCGTCCGGGTTGAGGACGGCGCCGTCCGGGGCTCGGTGCTCCTGGAGGCTAATCATGGTGGGCACGACCTGCGGCGTACGGGCGACGTGGGCGCTCTCGGGGAGCAGCGGCGGGAAGGAGAGCTGCGCGGGCACGGTGTTGCTGTCCGCCGCCGGGAGATCGGTCAGGTCTGCGGCCAGGGCATCGGAGTCCGCAGGGTCCAGGATGCTCAGAAAGCGGCCCGTGGATACGCCGGCACCACGGGACACGCTCACGACCTCCAGCCGGAACAGCCCGCGCTCCAACTCCCGCAGGTCGGCCGCGTACACCCGCACACCCATCTCTACGTGCAGTGGTACTCGGGGCTGGTCGGGCCCGACGTCCAGCGCCGCAACGAGTTCGTCCGTGAGGACCACTTCGTCGCGGCCGTCGAGCGCGGCGGTCTGGGCGAGCCGTACGAGGATGTCGTCCCGAGCGGATAGACGCGGCCGACGCCCGCCGGCCGGAGTGCCCGGGTAGCTGTCCGGATAGCCGACGCCGCTGTCGGCGACCACTTCCTGGAGCGGCACCACCGTGCCGATGCCGTAACGCTCGTAGAACCGCTGGTGGTACTCACCCCACGCGACGGTCCCGTAGGGGCGGGGGCTCAACCGCGTCAGCACAAGGGCGGCGCGCTCAATCTCGCGTGCTACTTCGTCCGGCAGAACGATGTGGGCGTCCAGACGGAGATCGAGGGCGATGGGGTGCCGGCGCAGGCCGGGCGACAGGGCTTGCATCCGAGCTGCGACGCTCTCCCGGCCGCCACGCGTGGCGCACTCCCCCAGGCCGGCACGGATCGCGCGCAACTCGCGTACCGTCTCAGCGACCGAGGCGAGATTCCCGGCGTCGATCGCGTCGAGCTGGCCGAGCAGATGTCCGAGGGCGTCAGTCTCGGTGCTCGGTGCGTGCAGACTCGTGATCAGTGCCCGCCGCCGGATCAACTCCTCCAGGAGACGCCTCGTCTTCTCCGGACCGGCTTCGGGAAACTGCGTCCGCAACTTGTCCACGAGCGCACCGACACGAATCGGAGCCCGCGTCGCGGCAAGGACGGCGCGCACCGGTTCCGTCAGGGCCAGGGATGCTTCGACCGTACGGGTCCGATCGTGCTGTACGTCGGGCTGGAACGGCAGAATGAGCCGATCTCCCCTGCTCGTGCCCGTGTTGTTCGCGACGACAGGCAACCGGTCGAGCAGGTTCGGGCACGACTCCAACCGCTCAACCACGGCAGCCAACCACTCCGCCCCCGCGCGGCCGATGGCCACGTGGCGTGTGCCCCAGGCTGAACGGGCCTGCGGGCCGAACGCTGCGGTGGCCACGCCTGCGAAGAGTCCGAAGGGCGTCGCCCGGTACTGGGACCGCAGCAGGTAGCGGGCGACAGACAGCGCCGCTCGCCGCGTGTCCCGCGCAGAGGGATTCTCGGCCACGCACGAGGTCCGTACCTGCGTGGCGAGGGCCGGGCTGGAGTGTTGCAGTGCCTCGGCGATGTCCTCGTTCGCCCAGACCGCGCGCAGCCACGCCACGAAGACACCCGAGCTGCTGGTCGAACGGTCATCGAGGTCGGGAATCGGAGGAACTGACAGCTCCGGCCGAGCAACGGCGCGCAGGAGAGCGGTTGTGCCGGTTCGGAACGCTTCGGGCGGAGTGCCCACCAATGACCTCCGTAGAACGAGGGACGGGCGGCTGGTGCCGCCGAGCTGCAGCGCGGCGGCACCAGCCCGGAGTGACCTGAGGTCCGAGTCAGGCGACGTTGGTGGTGCAGGCTCCACAGGTGGAGCCGCAGCCGTCGTCGGTCAGGTTGACCAGACCTGCCGGGTCGGCGATCTCGACGAGAGAGACGTCCAGGTCGAAGCCGTCTGACGTACCCGGGCTCTGCAGACGTGCCTGGGTGTGGCTGAGAACTGCGGTGCTGCGTGTCATACCTGGCGACTCCTCATATGTGGTGGTCTCTTGCTGTGTTGTGGTGTCTCCAGGCGCCCTCACTCGGAGCATCTGCCAGTGGCTCCTCGGGGGCTCCTGGCCGCCCGGCACGAGCTGACGTGTCCCGCAGAGGCAATCCGCGGGCGCCGTCGCCGTACGCCGGGAAGTCGTGTGCCGGAAGTCCGATCAGGCAGACGCCGGTCGTCGTTCCATGGCGTAGGCGAAGGCTTGAGCCCTGAGACGGTCGAGGCACGGCTCGCACGCGAAGAACGGGGCGTGCTGCCCGTCCCACTGCACAGGGCCGAGCCAGATCACCCGCACTTCCGAGCGCCCGCACCCGAGCCAGCAGTCACCAGTGATCCATTGCCGTTCCACGGAAGACTCCCCCGTTCTCGGTAGCAGGGACGGCCGCTCGGCCGCCCGACAGTTGAGCGCTGGGCAGCCCCGGGACCGGAATGACAGACCCCGGTGGCGCACCTGCCCAAGCGCCAGGCCCTCGGGGGGACAGGCGGACGGCGTCCAGGAGTGGCAGGTGCGCTGCGGAGCGGTGGTATTCACTCGTCGCCCTTGACGCGGAGTTCGGCCCAGACCTCTTTGGCCCATGGATGCCCGGCCGAGCCGTGCAAGTCGTAACCCCAACCGTCGGCGACGGCATCAATGAGGAACAGTCCGCGACCCGACTCGTCCTCGTCATCCGCCTGGCCGAGAGTCGGCAGGCACCACGGCGCCCGGTCCACGACCCCGATACGCACCCGGGTCCCCGTCGGCCGTCCGACTATCAGGCGGATCTCATGACACGGCGTATGCCTGACGGCGTTCGCAATCAGCTCGGTGACAACCAACGCAGCACGGTCGGCGAGGTTGTCGAGGTGCCATACGCCGAGGACTTCCCGAACAAACCGGCGGCCGATCTCGGCCGTCGACGGCTCGCACGGGAAACTCTGGCTATAAGCGGGACGGCCGACGGAAGCGGCCAGAACAGACCTACTGAGACTCGTCATTGGGGTGGAGCCTTCGCGTTGTCTCGGCGCTCGGTCCTCCGCAGGAAAACGCCAGGGCCGACCGAGCCGTCAACAGCCGCCCGCACTCACGTAGCGGCCGACCAACAACCAGATAACTCCGCCTCGCCACAGACTGGTTAGGGCAATCACGGGCCCAGCCCACGGGATGACCTAGGGCGATTTGACCTCCCCTTTGCCTGGCGAATGAGTGACGAACGAGCTACCGTGCGTCGATGGACATCGCGCGCAACACCACTCTTGCGGTGTGGATGGCCGAACACGGCTACAGCTCCAACAGCCTTGCTGACGCGGTGAACAGGGCCTTGGAGCACCTGACCGGGCGGGCCGGCGGGCTCGACGGGTCATCGATCCGAGCCTGGAAGGCAGGTCGGGTGACGTGGCCGAAGTCGGCAACCCGCAGGGCACTTGAAGACGTCACCGGCCTGCCCGCCACGGCTTTAGGGTTCGTGCCACGGAGACGCCCTCCGTCCACCCCAGCCGCACCGCAGCAGGAGGACCCCGACATGAAGCGCCGCACCCTCGTCGGTGGCCTTGCCGCGGCTGCCGCAGCGGCAGCAGCCGCCCCTGGCACCGCAACCCGCCGCATCGGCATGGGCGATGTCGACCGTCTACAGCAGCGCTTCGCCGAGATCGTCGCCAGCGACCACCGCCACGGCGGACAACTCGGCATCGAGCAGCAGGCCGCCGCGCTCGCCGAGGAAGCACTGAACCTCCAGCACGCGGGCAGCGCCTCCCAGCGCGTACGCAGCAGCCTGTACGCCTCCGCAGCCGCGTTCCGCTCCTCGGCCATGTGGGCCGCCATCGACGGCCGCCGCTACGACGTCGCGAAGGCCCACATGCGCGAGGCCCAGGCCCTCGCCGAAATGTCAGGCGACCAGGCGATCAAGTTCCGTATCTGGAGTCACGCGGGCACGATGTACCGGCACATGGGCCGACCCGCCGACGCGATCGCCGCCAACGATGTCGCCCGCAACCTGCACCTCACCCGCCGCGACCCCCTGTTCGCCTCCCTCGGCCTAGCCCGACAGGGGGCCATCCACGGCACCGCACAGAACCGCGCCGGCACCCACCGTGCGTTCGACCAGGCGCAGGAAGCCATGCTGCGTGCCGACCCCGCCGACTACCGGCCGATGTGGATGCGCGCCTTCTACGACCAGGCCGAACTGGACTCCCTGGCCCTCTCCGCGCACTTGGCGCTCGGTGACCACCCGACCGCCGAGTTCCACGCCCACCGCTGCCTGTCCGCGTTGCGACCCCACATGGTCCGCTCCCGGGCCATCGCCACAACCCGCCTCGCCCACGCCCAGCTCGCGCAGGGCGCGCCCGACGCCGCCACGGCCACCGCGATGAAGGTGCCCACCGACGCCGCCACCCGTCACGCCCGGGTGGCGCGCATGCTGCAAGAGTTCGGAGCCGCGCTGCGCGCCACCGCCCCGGGCAGCTCCACCGTGCAGACCTGGAACGAGCACGCCGCTCTCTGGAGGACTCCCGCATGACCACTGCGCCCGCCATCGAACTCCGCACGTTCACCACCCTCGACACGATTCGCGGCGATCTCCTCGACATATACGCCGACGTACGCGCCCCACTCCTCCACCTGCCGAACTACGCGATCACGGCCTTCGGCGAACGACTGGACCGCCACGGCACCGAGCCGGGCTTCGCAGCCGTACTCGCGTACGCAGACGGACACCCGGTCGGCTACACCTACGGCACCACCATCGAGCACGGCAACCGCTACTGGCAGCGCACCAGCCCAGAGCCGGCGGAAAAATACTCCGAGCGTCCGGCCGTAGCCCTGAAGGAGATCGGCGTCCGACCGACTTGGCGCAAGACAGGCACCGCCCGGCGTATCCACGACACCTTCCTCAGCATCCGCGAGGAGCCGTTCATCACCCTCATGGTCAACCCGGCCGCAGGCGACGGAAAGGTCCACGCGCTCTACAAGTCATGGGGCTACGAGGAAATCGGCCAGAGCCAACCATCACCGGCCTCGCCGGTCCTCAGCGTGATGATCCGCGCCAGCCGCTGACCCAACTCGGCGCGCGTCAACGCAGCACCGGTCCACTTCCCATTTCTAGTCTGGACCCTCCGAGGCAACGGAGCCCGGGACAGGGTGAATGGTTCGGCGTCTTCCGGTGGCTGCGGCCGAGGAAGGATTCGAGCGGCTGATGCGCAAGCACCGGATCGTCGGGATCACCCGCCGTCGGCGGCGGGGCCTGACCCGGCAGGCGAAGCGGGCGGTGTTCGCGCTCGACCTGATCGGCCGGGACTTCACCGCGCCCCGGCCCGGGATGCGGCTCGTCGGTGACATGACCGAACTCGTCACGCTGGAAGGGAAGTTGTATCTGGCGACCTGTATCGACCTCGCGACGCGGGAGGTGGTCGGCTGGGCGATGGCCGATCACCACCGCGCCGAGCTACCGGTCGCTGCCCTGCGGATGGCGGCCGGGCGTGGCGGCCTGGAGCAGGGTTGCGTCATGCATACGGATCGCGGCAGCGAGTTCACGAGTGACGAATTCCGCACCGTAATACGCAAGTTGCGCATGAGGCAGTCGATGGGGCGTGTCGGCTCTTGTTACGATAATGCCGCCGCGGAAAGCTGGTTCACCATCCTGAAAGCGGAGATCGGGACAACGGTGTGGGAGACCCGCGAGGCTGCCCGGGCCGACGTTTTCCGCTATATCGAGGTCGAGTACAACCGCAGCCGGCTCCGTCGGCACCCCGACTACGGGTACGTCACCCCGCTCGAAACGAGATACCTGCTCAGGCAGAACCTCACCCCAGCAGCGTAAACACCCGCTGTCCAGTTCGCGGGGGGAACTTCATATCGACTCGTCAGCCTGCCGCCGGTGACGTGCAGCAAGGCGAGCCCCAATCCAGCCCGTCATAGGCCGATCATTACATCGACTGCAGCTCTGCGGTGCTCGACTCCTGCTGATGCCACCGCTGTCTTGGCAGAAGTTGGCCAAAAACAAGAGGTAGATCGTGCCTCGTACGTCGTGCAGCGCCGCCTTCCCCTCGGTGCTGCGACACACGCACAGCAGAAGCTGCGTTGGTCTCCCAGCGACCCACCTATGCTCAAGATCCTTTGCAAGAAAGCGGAGCGAACCAAGTGCGTCTGCGACAGCACCGGCCCATCGGTGCCGAGCAAAGGACGTCATGAGTGTGGTACGTACGCCAACGGAATACAGGAGGAGGTGTGCCACCGCACAGCTCAGAGTTGCTTGACGGGAAATCAGCAGTGCCAATTGGGCCGGAAATGGTCAGGCTGCGGGGCGGGCTGGGGAACTGTTCGCCCAGACCATGTCGAACTGCTGGAGGGCTATTGAGTACAGGAGGCCGGGGGCCCGGGCATACAAGCAGGGGGAGTTCCTGCCGTGGCTGTGGCTGTTGTAAAAGGTGAGGTAGGCCGCCCGGTCCGTGGCGATTACTCGGCAGGTGTTGGGGAGGTTGAAGCTGCGGAGTTCGATGTGCGGTTGGGCGCGGGTCACCTGTGCGAGGTAGTTCATGTTCGCCTCGACTTGGGTCTTGAGCAGGTCGGGCGTGAAGCCGGGATCGAACAGGCACAGGTCGTGTGAGCGCCGGTCGAGCCAGGAGTCGCCCGGTGTAAGAGTTTCAGGCAGCAGGACTTGAACGGACCCCGGGGAGAGTTCACCCGACCACAGAGGCGAGAAGACCTCACGGGTGAGTACGTTTCCCCGTCCTGCCAGGACCTTGATCCAGCGGGCCCGGCCAAGGTCGCGGGCGATGTCGCCTTCGGCGGAAGATTGGTGCCGGTAGACGCGGCCGAGTCCGGTACCGGTGAGCCGCGAGCAGACCGCGACCAGCCACCACAGGGGGCGAGAGCCGTGTAGGAGGCCGAGGACGAACATGAGTGCGCTGGCCGCCAACGAGCTGAGGACTCCGAGCAGGAAAGCAGTCATGCGAGCCATCTCCCTGGTGGGTGATTTCGGTCGGGTGGCTTTCGCGTTCGCAGACAGTCAGCAGAGGTAGGGCAGGAGCTTCCGCAGGATGTACGCGGCATTCCGGGCCGCCAACTCATGAAAGCCGTGGCCCTTGTCCTGGTCGGCATTATCGGACACGCCCCGGATCACGATCCAGCCGGGGTTGGGCTCGCCGTGGACCGAGTTCTCCTGCCAGTACTGGCTCAGTCCACCGGCTTCCATGTCCACTGCCAGGACCTTCTCGTGATAATTCTTGAGCCAATTGCGAATATCGCTCTCTCGGTCCGCGATAACCGCTTCGCCGGACCCGATCAAGCCTGGGTAGACCTCGAATTCGTCCGAGCTGTGCGTGGCGAGTTGGCCGTGGATCCGTGCCGGAGTTCCGTGATCGGTGAAGAAGGCGTTGACTGCATGGACGACCGGCGCGGGTGCCTGGCGGTGTTCCCCGCGTCGGCGGACGTCCCCCAGCGGATTAATTTTGCGATTTTCGTAGTACACGATTTCGGTGGAGACAATGACGTTACCGATACGCGCGTGCTGGTCGTGAATTCCACCGCCCACGCCTACGAGGGCCCACATCTGCGGGGCGTAGTGGCGACGCAGGTTTTCCAGGGCGGCCATCGCCGAGCGCTGTCCCTGACTCTGGCTCTGGGTTGCCACGATACGTACGGTCGCGTCAGGGGTGGTGTATTCGCCCTGGTAGAAGTACAGCCCCCCATCTGCCTTGTGCCGTTCCAGTTTCAACTCGTCAACGATGGAGCGCAGTTCCTCACTCAGGATCGTGACCACGCCGATGTCCCACCCGGCGGGTGCCGGTTGATCCTCCGCGCTGACGTCGGCGGCGTGCGTTGGGTGCTGAGAGGGTGCGGACAGGGAGACTTGGGCGTGTTCCCCGATGGTATTGTTGTTGAAAGTATTTCCGTTGCCGTGACTGATGATGCCGCGATTGGTGTTCATTTTTCCCCTCCACCGCTGGGATTCATGCTTGCCGACTCATTTGCGGGCGCGCCGACCTGGGCGGCATCGCCCACGGCGTTGTTGTTGAAATTGTTGTTGTCGCCGAAGTTGAAGATGCCGCTGTTGATGATTTTAGTTGCGCGGTCGTTGAACTCGGACGCGTCCACGTCGTGATTGATCAGGAAGTCGCCGGCGGCCCGGAGTAGACGGCGCTCGATCGTCTTCATCCGGCCGAGAATGTCGGTCTTCTCCAGTTGGATCTTGGACCATTCCTGCGCCGATTTTTCCCGTATACTCACCCGACTTCCGATGAGAACGTTGCGGATCGGTGTGGAGGTGAGATCGCGAGGCAGTACGGCTGCCTTCCCCAGGGAAAAGAGATATCGCACGATTCGCCAGGAGTGTTGGATCTCCGACGGCAGCATGGCGAGTTCACGCAAAGCCGCCCAGGGGACGGCCAGGACCCCGTGGTGCCCGAACTCTGCGGTGCGCTGGAAAGACCTCGGCGTGTGGGCGAGGACGCACGCGGCGGTGGAGATGCTCAAGGTGCGCCCCTGAACACTGATGTGCAGCAGGACCGTCGCGACGAACTCCGCGTCCTCGGCGGGAGAGGTCACCTCGAGGAAGTGATACTCCTTCGATCCCGGCGTGTTGATGATCTCCCGCAGCCGGGCTGCGTCGAACTTTCGGGTCAGAAGGGAACGGTCGACAGCCACATCGGTCTCGGCGAGATAAACGCGGTCGGTGACCCGTGTCGGCAGCCGGACGTCCTGGCTGTCGGTGTCGAGCAGTTGGACCGCCTCGCGCAGATAGTCGACCAGTTCATGCGCGTGGAACGGGGGGACGGGATGCTCGCGTTCGTGTAGCGGCACGCCGTCGTCGTCGCAGGGGCGCAGCAGTTGGATGCTCATGGGCGGGTTCCATTGGTAGACCAGCTCACCTGCCCCGATGAAGGGCGACTCGTCACCGAACAGGGTGAAGACGGCGAAGTCATCCTCGTCGTCGTCCTCGCTGTGACGAGCGCGGCGGTAGACCGCACAGGTATGGCCCTGCTCCGTGTCCGCCGCCCGTTCCCGGCGGGTCAGGTGCCGGGGCCGCAGGGTGGGCGCCCGCAGGACGCGTTGAAGTATCAACTGCCGTACGGCTCCGACACCGAGGCATACGAACATCATGCCGGCGCCTATGTGGAGGGCAACGCTTGCCTGGTGGGGATGGGTGAGCCCGACCGTCAGACCGGCCAGCGTCAGGGACAGCGCGGCCCAGCCGACGCGCCTGAGGGCGTGTGCGCTCTCCGAATATCTCCGGGGGAACAGCCACCTCGACAGGGCCCGAGGGCCCGGTACCGTTCCCAGCCCCCGGCGCTTGGACTTTTTCCCCTTCCTGGCCTTACGCCCGCCCCGTCCGATCCGGCCGAACTCCGGCTCCCGGTCCAGCTTCCTCAGCTCAACGGCGAGCGGCATCAGGCACAGGAGAGCGAGACCGCAGGAGACCAGGATCGCGGTGGGCAGGGCGCCCATGAGAACCGGGGCCCCCACTCCGGCGACCACTGTCCCCCGTACCAGCGCGGTCAGCGCGGCAGCACGCCACGCGTGGCGCATGACGGGGACGATGTCGAACCCGTAGGACGGGGCGACCCTGCGGTACGGGGCGGTGCACACCTCGTCGATCACGAGATTCCGGAACCGTTCGTCGACGTACACGCCGCTGCATAAGTGGCGGGTGGCGGCGGAAGGAACGTCCACCACTTCCTTGGCCGATGGCGCATGGGAAGTGAACATGCCCTGACACCGCCCTCGTTGAGTTTTGGTCTATGGGACCATAAGTGGACTCATACGTTTAAGTCAATATGACCTTTAGGGGTTCTCGTGGATCGCTGGCTGAAAGACTCCGCCGAAGTGGAGTCGTCCTGGGTGACCGTCGACCTGACGATCTTCACGATCAGGTCCGGGCAGTTGATGGTGCTACTGATCGAGCGCGGGGTGGAGCCCTTCCTCGGGCACCCCGCACTGCCAGGGGGATACGTCCAGAAGGACGAGACTCTGCGCGAGGGTGCACTTCGTGAACTCCATGAGGAGGCCGGAATCGACGGGAACAACTTGCACCTCGAACAACTCGGCGCCTACGGAGACCCCCGACGCGACCCAAGGGGCCGAGTGGTCACCATCGCCTATCTCGCACTGGGCCCAGACCTGCCGGCTCCCATGGGCGGCACGGATGCCCAGCGCGCCTACTGGGCGCCAGTGTCCCAACTGGAGCAGGAAGAAACGGCGTTGGCGTTCGATCATCCGGCGATCCTTGCCGACGCCTTGGAGCACGTCCGCAGCAAGCTCGAATACACCGCCGTCGCCACGGCCTTCTGCGGGGAATGCCTCACCCTGAGCGAGTTGCGCGGTGTCTACGAGGCAGTCTGGGGTCAGCAACTGGACCCGAGCAACTTCCGCCGCAAGGTTCTCAACACCACAGGCTTCGTCAGGGCCACCGGCCACCAACGCTTCCCTCCCACCGGTCGCCCGGCCACCCTTTACCGCCGCGGAGGCGCCTGGCTTCTCAACCCGCCCCTAATGCGCGGCACCGAGCACACCGTATGACCCGCCACGATGTGTGGTACGCCGTCCAAGTGGCGTCAGCCCGGAGGGCCTTTAGGCGCGAGGCGTGTCTAGCCTGGCCCCGCCTCACGCCCTTCCCGCTCACGCACCCCTCCGCACAGCCGGTCGTGGAACTCTGCGATCAGCCCGTGCTCGCGCCGGCGGCGGAAGAAGGCGTAGACCCGGCCCCAGCCAGGGAAGTCCACGGGCATGGCCCGTCAGGAGATCCCGCCCGCGACCAGGTAACGGATCGCGTCCAGCATCTGCCGGTGGCAGTAGCTCTCGGGCTGCCCGCCCCGGCCCTGGAGCCAGGCCGGCACCGGCAGCAGAGGCCGGATGGCCGCCCATTCCGCGTCCGTCATGTCGGAGGGATACCGGCGTTCCCGGTCCGGATGGTCGTCCCCGTTGCCGTACACATGCGCCTGGCAATCACACGATGGAGCAGTCGAGTTGAAGTCAACTGGCTCGGACACGTACAACAACGACACCAGGGCCTCCCGGCCCTGCTCGGTCAGATTCGCATCCCCGAGCTACCGAGAGGCCCTGTCTTCATGCGCCTACAACGAGAAGATCACCCCGGCGGAAAACCTGCTCGACTCGCACGTTCCAAGATCGGTTGAGATACGGCTTCTCGGACCCGCGACCGGGGTAAGAGCCACACTTGGGTCAGTCTTCAGTCGAATCGAGGATGTACAAGGCGCGTGGTACGTCGTCGGCTGCCGCCCAGCCGACAGGCACCGAATCCAGGATGTCCAACGCGGACGGAACGTCGTCGTCCGCACCCCAGTCGACAGGCGAGGGCGCTTGCAGAGCTGAGGGTGCATCGTTATCCCCCCAGGCCATCTCTGGTGTCCGGTCTGATTCGTTCTTCATTCGGTCTCCCTAACATGCGTGACTGAACGGAGCATCAAAGCTTCAAGTAGAGCGCGAGCGCCACCCAGACGGCCAGGGCGATCGACATCGCTGGAATAAGTGCGGGATGGCTGACAGCGATCAGAGCGGCCACGGTTGCGCCCAGTGCGGCAATCGCAGTGCGTTCGGTGGGCATGTGTTCTCCAGCAAGTCGAGGGTTCCGGACGAGTGCCCGGCTGCGGGACACAGTGAGGGATCACCGGGTTAGCGACGCAACCCCCCAACGACCTGGCCTTATGTCGAATCACCTGACTCCAGCGAGTACATGGCCCGATAACCGAGGGCAAGCGCATGGCAATGCTTGAGGAGCTGAAAGATCTTGCCGCCGTGCACGAGCGCGGTGCCTCCAGAGGGCACGATGCCGGGGCCTCACGAAGAAGCGGGCGGGTGATCACAGACAGCGGCTATTGGGTCTTCGTACTCGACTGCAAGGCGGTGTCATTGGCCGTGCGCGGCAACAAGAAGATGATCGCCTGGATCGGCCCAGCGGCTGGTAGCTGCGGCCAACTTCGTCAAGAGGTGCGACCTCAGCACTCCTGGTCGCATCCCACGCCGTTGGGCAGGCATGCGCGGGTGGACAGGGGGACCGAACCGTTCGCGAGAGGGCACGGGCTCTGGACGGAAGTCCCCGTCGTACCGGCTCGGGCCACCCAGCCGTCCCCGCTATCGCTCTCTGACGGGCCAGCCCCATCCCAGCCCTTCAGGGCGGTACACCAGGGTCAGAAGCGGTCAATCCAACCGGCTCCCGTACAGCCTGCGGACCCAAGTAACACCTGGTCAGAGCACTTCCGCCCTCCGGAGCGCCGTTGATTCCCAAGCTCAGAGCGCGAGTTCGATTCTCGTCACCCGCTCTTTAATGAAGGCCCAGGTCAGTGACCTGGGCCTTGTTTCTGTTCCGGCTGCTACGGCTCTGTGTCGAGGAGTCGGGCGGCTTCGCGAGGGTCCATCAGGTTGGACCAGGCTTGTTCGGCGGGGAGCAGGTCCCGCTCCGGCAGGGCGTATTCGGGGTACCAGCCGTCGGCCTCACAGCCGGGGACGTTGCGCAGGATCAAAGTGGTGAGGTGGCGGGACCGAACCCGTGATCCGCACCGCGAGGTAGGTTTCGTGGCCGTCGTCGGCGCGGACCTGAAGGCCGACGGTGAAGGTGTCGAAATCCACCGTGTGTTCCTGGCCGTCCCGGAGGGTAGAACGGCTCAGGGTCAGAACCGTAGTCCGGAGTCGCCGGACGAAACGGACTCCCGCTTCGGCGCGATAGCGGACGTGGTCCTCGCGAGCGGGGAGTAAGTGGGCGGTGTACGTGGCGGACTTGAGTGCGTCGGCGTTGCCGGCGTTGTAGCGGGTTCGGGCGGTCTTGCCGTCAGCTTCGAGAGCGGCGTAGAAGTCGTCGGTGGAGCCGTCCTCGCGGCGGCCGGCCGCCACCAGCCACGGAAGATCGGCGTCCACCCAGACCGCCCCGCGCCAGCGCTGGACCTTCACCTTGAACAACACCTGGTCATCGACAGCACGAATGCGCTCATGCTTGGCATCGTCCGCCGCGAACTGCTCGGCGGTCTTCGCCAGGATCGGGTGCTCGATCTCGTCCAGGGGGTCGGTCACCGCCGGCAGGGGGAGTCCGAGGTCATCGCATAGGCATCGCAGGGTGGGCCTGGCGGGACGCATCGCAGCGGGGCCGGTCATTCGTCGATCCCGCCGACCGCGTCGATCTCCTCCGATGTCAGCCCGGTCAGGAGCATGACGTCCGACTTCAGGGAGCCGTCCAGGACGCTGAGCGCCTCCACCATGCCCTCACGCAAATCCTCACGCCTCTGGTCCAGGTAGACCCGTACCGCCTCCGCGACCAGGTCCTTCTTCGTCAGGCCCAGGAAATGCGCGCCCTGGCTGATCAACTTGTCCGTCGCCGGGTCCACCTTGAGCGGCGACTGCCGGGGCGGCTTCGAAGCCGTGGTCATGAATCCCACCTCCACATCCACGGTACCTTAGTACCTCACGTCGCACCTCGCTGGTGACCGCGCTGAGACGCGGTCCGCCGACCGCCTGTATCGCCAGGGATGAAATCGCACGACGGCAAGCGCCTGATCCAGCACGGTGACGCTTCCCCACTCACGGCACGGCGACATCGATCACCCTCGTGCCCCATTCGTGCCCTTCGGAGCGGATAGCAGCGGTCAAGTGCGGTGGCCAGAGACCACACCAGCCTCGACCGATCCAGCCAAACATGCAGGTCAGAGCCACTACAGCCGTTCAAGAGCCGTTGATTCCCAAGCTCAGAGCGCGAGTTCGATTCTCGTTACCCGCTCTTCAATGGAGGCCCCGGTCGGCGACCGGGGCCTTTCGCTTGCCCACCAGCGGCACCGGGCCCGGGCCCTCACCCCGCTGCGGACAGTCGGAGCGCGACCATTGCCTGCTCCACCCGGAGCATGCAGTCTCGGCCGTCAGGGCCGAGGACAGAAGCCCGGGCAATTTGTGCATACTCCAGTATGCTTGGCTTATGTCCTCAACGACTCGCATCACCGTCACGCTCCCCAGCGACCAAGTGGCGGAGCTCCGCAAGCTCACGGACAACGTCTCCGGGTACGTGGCGGAAGCCGTGGCCCGCCAGATCCGGCACCAGCTGCTTGGCGACGACCTTCGCCGGCACGAGGAAGAACACGGTCACTTCAGCGACGAGGAACTCGCCGAGGCACACGCGAAGATCTTCGGCGGCGCCAGCCCCGCCAAGGGCGCGGACGCCGCGTGAGCGAGCGCATCGAGACCGTCGTCCTCGACTCGGAAGGGCTGTCCGCCTGGATCGCGCAGGACCGCAAGCTTCTCGCGATGCTGCAGGTCTTCCACGACATGGGAGCCGACCTCGTGATCGGGGCGAACACCATCGTGGAAGTCAGCCACTCCCGCACCAACATGCCTCGTCTGGACTGGGCCCTGTCCCGCGTCAAGGTGGAACCGGTCACCGAACAAGCGGCGAAGGCGGCAGCGGAGCTCCTCAAAGGCGCCGGGCTGCACGGGCACAAGTACGCCATCGACGCCACGGTCGCCGAGGTCGCACTGCGCCAGCCGAAACCGGTCGCCCTCCTGACGTCCGACAGCGACGACATGACCAAGCTCTGCGGCAGCCAGGTCCGCATCATCCCTCTCTGACCCTCCAGGCCACCCGGAGCATGAACCTCAGCAGGTTCTGGTGCACTGTCGCCACCCGTGCCCCATCCGTGCCCAGCGGAGCGGACAACACCGGTCATGTACGGCGTCCGGAGACCACGCCAACCTCACACGTATCGACCAAACATGCGGGTCAGAGCCAAGACACCTGTTCAAGAACCGTTGATTCCCAAGCTCAGAGCGCGAGTTCGATTCTCGTCACCCGCTCCAACGGAAACCCCCAGGCCAGCCGCCCGGGGTTCTTTGCTGCCTGGACCGGATCAGGCACTGAGGTTCCCCCGTTGCTCGGGAGGTGCCGATCAGTTGGTCAAGGAGGGTTGACGGGGTTTCAGGTTCGCTCTTTTGGTCGTTGCCTGATCGGAGTAGTGCTTCTCCTCGAACTCGATCGGGCTGAGGTAGCCGAGCCGCTTCTGGATGCGCCGGCTGTTGTAGAAGCCATCGAAGTACTCGAAGAGTGCGAGGTTGGCTTCGGCTCTGGTGGCGAAGACGCGACCGCGGACGCACTCGGTCTTCGTCAGCATCCACAGGTTCTCCGCCAGAGCGTTATCGTAACTGTCGTCGACCGAACCCATCGACGCCTCAATTCCCGCTCTCACAAGGCGAGTTGTGAGCTTGATGGATGTGTATTGGCAGCCGTGGTCGGCGTGGTGAATGAGCTTGCCGGGCTCGACCTCGCGGGAGGCGAGCGCGTACTCCATGCTGGTCAGGACCAGGTCGGCGTCCGCGCGGGCGGAGGTTTCCCAGGCCACGACCCGGCGGGAGAACGCGTCGCGGATCGCGGACAGCCACAGCG
>NZ_JBITDJ010000017.1:126286-147132 GCF_044454085.1 Streptomyces sp. NPDC051569 | reverse complement strand
GAGACGACACTCGGGCCCTCCACCTACCCACTCTCAGCCCACGGCACGAAAACGGTCCACCGACTCCATCGGCGGACCGTCATGAAACTTCGAGGTTAACGCACCTCACACGACAGAAGAAAGGGAAATCCGTGGGGTACGCGGAGAAGCGCAGCGGCTACTGGCGTGGCCGTTACAAGATCGAGGACGGCAAGTACGGCACCGTCGCCGACTCCGCGGGCGTCGTGGTCAAGTTCGCCACCAAGCGCGAGGCCAAGCAGGCCGCAGACGCGGAAGAAGTGACTGTTCGGCGCGGCCAGTGGCGTGATCCGGCCCTTGGCCAGGAGACCTTCGGAGAGTACGCGAGCCGCTGGTACGCCGGCCAAGACCTGGCTGCCTCGACGATGCAGAACTACAAGCGCCACATCGAGGAGCACCTGCTCCCCGACTTCGAGGACAAGGCGCTCGCGGGAATCCTGCGCACGGACGTCGAAGCCTGGGAAAAGAAGGAGCGTGTCGCGTACGCAGCCTCCAGCGTCAAGACCTGGCGCTCGACGCTCCACCTGATCTTCGAGGACGCGATCGACGAGGGCCTGCTCACGTCGAATCCTGCGGCCAGGCGGCGCGGACGTGGCAAGCGCGCCGGCCGCTCCCGCGACCGGGGCCCGGAGAAGGTCGTCACCGACGCACTCGGCATCCTGCTGACTGCCGAGCGGGCGGCTCTGCTCTCTGGCCGCGACGACGAGTTCGTCGGCACGGTCCTCAAGGGCTACACCGGTATGCGGTGGGGGGAAATCGTCGGACTGGAAACAGAGTTCGTCCGGCCTGGCGCGCTCCGCGTCGAGTGGCAGCTGTACGAGCTGGACACCGGCGAGCTCGTGCGCTGCCCGCCCAAGGACGACAGCTACCGCGACATCGACTCGACGGACTGGCTGTCCGCCCTCGTCTTCAACCACATCGCCCGTACGAAGCCGACTCCCTGCCCCTGCCACGGCAGGACGTACGTCTTCCGAGGCCAGGGAACGGCGCGTACAGGCGGTCACCAGGGCGCCAAGCTCGTCGACGTCGCACGCCGCGCCGGAGTCTCCACCGGCACGGTCTCGAACGTCCTCAACCACCCCGGCCGTGTACGCGAGGACACTCTCATTCGCGTCAAACTCGCCATCGCGGAGCTTGGGTTCGTACGCGGAGGCACCACGTCCGAACCTGCGGCCCACTGGCGTCGAAACGGCTTCGCCACCTGGCTGTTCACCCCGGCGGTCTCCGGCTGGTACCCGAAGAAGGCGCCACAGGAGGCCCGCCCGGCGCCGATCCTTGGCGAGCCGTGGCCTGGTGTCCCGGCCCGAGGCCGAGGGGCGGCCGCTCGGGCGGACGCCTGCTGGCTTCCGATCGCCAAGGGCCTCACACCGCACGGCCTCCGCCACACCCACCGGACGATGATGGAGGACCTCGGCACCGAGAAGGTCCTCATGGACGAACGCATGGGTCACATAGACGGCTCGGTCTCGGCCCGCTACGCCCACGTCACGCCCGGCATGCGACGGCGCCTCATGACCGGCCTGACCGAGCAGTGGGAGGCATCTCTCGATGCTCGCCGATCCATGTGCCCGACGTCGCCGGTCGCGGCGCTTGACCGGCTACTCCGAGGACGTGGTTAGGGCATACGAAGACGGAGAGCCGCAGTGTCCCCGGTGTCGCACCGTACCGGGGACACCAGGGCGCCTGCGTGACATTAGGGGCTGAACGGACTCTCCTGAACGTCGGCGTGTAGCGCACGATCTGTGAATGGCTCGCGGTTCGCTATGTGGCCGAAGACGATCTTCGCCGCGGGCCGCCGCGCCCACTGCCGGGGTAGAGCGTCAGCGGTCAAATGCCCCGGCATGCGCTCCCACCCGGCCCAGCATGAGAACGCGCTTGTGGTGACCGCGCTGGCGCCCTACCCGATCCACCCTCTGAGCTCCTTCCAGAGAGTGAGCAGCGCTCGAATGGCGGAGAGGACGCCAGGTCAGCGGTCACCGCGAGCCGGCGCAGGAAGCGCGCGGCTCGGGTCTCTTTTCGCTGCAGCTCCGGACCGGCCGGCGAATCCACCTCCAGTGACTTTTCCTCGGCGCTGTCGAGGAACAGGGCGAGCTCATCCACGGTGCGACGCCGTGCTGGATCCGCCGCTCCGGCGATCGTGAAGTGGATGCCGTCGGCCCTCAGTCGGGTGCACAGGCTCCTGCCGTCCTGCTCGTCCATCGGAACCCGTCAAATGTCTCGACGTGACCACACCGTGGAAGCTGCCAGCCAGACACGTGAACCGAGTATCTGAGAGGGGTGATCCCGTGAAGTCAGCGCCTCACGTCTGCACCGTTGAGATATTCGATGCGGAGCGTGTTGACCTCATGGCGGTACGTCGTGAGGAAATCTCGAAGGGTCACGAGCTTTCCCCCGTAGGTGTTGAGCCGCCAGGCCGTGACGAACTCCGGGGCGTGGGATGAGTGTCGGGTCGCCTGCCCGTCCTCGACCAGCCAGAGTCCGCGCTCGTCTTCCGGGGATGGCGGCCCAGGATGGTCGCTGGTGATCTCAAACATCATGTAGCGCAGCCCGAGGCGGCGAACAAGATCCAGATCACTCACCCAGGTGGTGCCGCCGTATCGAGTTGTCATCCAACTCACCGGATCGCGGTACACCTCGTGGGCGTAGTGGTGGAAGCCTGGTGCACCCCCGGTGCTGTTCTCCCAAATGATCACCGGAGACGCAGCAAGGGCCTGATCCTCAATGAGGATCAGGCCCTTGACCTGTTGCTTTGGCTGTCGGGGTGGCGGGATTTGAACCCACGACCTCTTCGTCCCGAACGAAGCGCGCTGCCAAGCTGCGCTACACCCCGATGTCGCTTGTGTGGCGGCGACATCGATTACTTTAGCCCACCGCTGGCCGGAGACGAAATCCTGTTTCCAGGGCCGTGGTGGGGTCAGGGGCGGGACGTCAGGGTCAGCAGCGTGACTTCGGGGGGGCAGGCGAAGCGGATGGGGGTGTAGCGGTTGGCGCCGCAGCCCGCCGATACGTGGAGGTAGGCGGTGTGGCCCCCGGAACGGTGGGTCGAGAGGCCCTTCACGCGGCCCGTGTCGAGGTCGCAGTTGGTGACCAGCGCTCCGTAGAAGGGGATGCAGAGCTGTCCGCCGTGGGTGTGACCGGCCAGGATCAGGGGGTAACCGTCGGCGGTGAAGGCGTCCAGGGAGCGCAGGTACGGGGCATGGACCACGCCGACCGAGAGGTCCGCGTCCGTCTCGGGGCCGCCGGCGACCCGCTCGTACCTGTCCCGCTTGATGTGCGGGTCGTCGAGGCCGGTGAAGGCGATCTCGTGGCCGTCGATCTTGAGCCGGCCACGGGTGTTGCTGAGGCCCACCCAGCCCGCCGCGTCGAAGGCGTCGCGCATCGGCTCCCACGGGTTGTGCACCGCGTGGACCGCCGGGGCGTTGCCGTTCAGGCCGTGCCGCCCCTGGGCCTTCTCGAAGAGGTAGCGGGCCGGGTTGCGGAGCTTCGGGCCGTAGTAGTCGTTCGAGCCGAAGACGTAGACGCCCGGGAACTCCATCAGCGGGCCCAGCGCGTCCAGCAGCTCCGGGACGCCCTCCGGGTCGGAGAGGTTGTCGCCCGTGTTGACGACGAAGTCGGGGCGCAGACCGGCCAGTGACTGGAGCCAGCGCTGCTTCCCGCGCTGTCCGCTCACCATGTGGATGTCGGAGACCTGGAGTACGCGAAGATCGCGCATCCCGCGCGGCAGTACGGGTACGGAGACCCGCCGCAGCCGGAACGAGCGTGGTTCGATGCCGACGGCATAGGCGAGGCCGGCCGCGCCGACTGCCGTGATTCCCAGGGGTACTCCGTAGCGTGCGCGCATGTGCCCATCGTCGCAGACGCCGTACGGGCTGGTAATACGCGGGCGGACACGGCGCCGCACCTGCCACACTTGGCCCCATGACCAGCCTTAAGTCCAAGCTGAAGGAAGACCTCACCGCGGCCATCAGGGCGCGTGACGAGCTGCGCTCCGCCACGCTCCGGCTGACCCTCACCGCGATCACCAAGGAGGAGGTCTCGGGCACATCGGCGCGCGAGCTCTCCGACGAGGACGTGCGGAAGGTGATCGCCAAGGAGGCGAAGAAGCGCCGTGAGGCGGCGGACGCCTTCGCCCAGGGAGGCCGTACGGAGCAGGCCGAGCGGGAGAAGGCGGAGGGCGTGCTGCTCGACGCGTACCTGCCGAAGCAGCTGAGCGACGAGGAGCTGGGCGCGATCGTCGCGCAGGCCGTCGACGAGGCGAAGTCGGCCGGTGCCGAGGGGCCGCGCGCGATGGGCGCCGTGATGAAGATCGTGAATCCGAAGGTGGCGGGTCTCGCGGAGGGCGGCCGGGTGGCCGCCGAGGTGAAGCGCCTGCTCGCCGCCGGCTGAGCGGGCGGGCCGGCGGATCCCTGCGTACGGATCCGTACGTGCGGATCCGTGCACACCTGTCGGTGCGTACGACCGTGTACAGCGAAACGCGGGGGCGCCCGGTCTGTGATTCGTCACCGACCGGGCGCCCCCGCGTTGTGAGCGGTTTACGGGTTACGGGTTACGGATTTACGGGAACGTCCCGCCGCCGTCCTGGCCGCCGTCCTGGCCGCCGTTGTCCCCGCCCTCGCCGCCGCCGTTCCCGCCACCCGCGAACAGGCCGCCGCCGAATGTGCCGCCGTCGCCCCCGGGCTTGCCGTCCTGGCCGCCGTTGTTCTGGCCGGCATTGCCCTGGCCGCCGTTGTTCTGACCACCGT
The DNA here is from genome assembly GCF_044454085.1 of Streptomyces sp. NPDC051569. Classification (NCBI taxonomy): domain Bacteria; kingdom Bacillati; phylum Actinomycetota; class Actinomycetes; order Kitasatosporales; family Streptomycetaceae; genus Streptomyces; species Streptomyces sp. NPDC051569. Next base: position 142,372 of record NZ_JBITDJ010000017.1, on the reverse strand, counting down.
TGTCCTGACCGGCATTGCTCTGGCCGCCGTTGTCCTGGCCGCCGTCGCCTCCGGGCTTCTCCCGGCCCTCGTCCTGGCCCTTCGGCGCGTCCGGGATGTTGACCTCGTTGAAGCCCGGGGCGGGCTTGCCGTCCAGGGCGCCGGTCATGGCGTCACGCCAGATCGGTCCCGGAGTGTCACCGCCGTAGACCTTGGCGTGGTACCTGCCGCCGATGGTGATGTTCACCATCATCTTCTTGTGCTGCGGGTCGCCGACCCACACCGCGGCCGCCATGTTCGGTGTGTAGCCGACGAACCAGGCCGCGTAACGGGAGTCGGTCGTACCCGTCTTACCCGCGCTCGGCCGCCCGCCCAGGCCCGCCTGCGTACCCGTACCGTCCTCGACCACACCCTTCAGCAGCGTGCTGATGGTGTCGGCGGTCTTCTCGGACATCACGCGTTCGCACTGCGACTTCGGCACCGCGAGCGGCTTCTTGTCGGGGCCGGTGATCGACTCGATGGCGATCGGGGTGCAGTGGGTGCCCCGGCTGGCGAAGGTGGCGTACGCGCCGGCCATCGTCAGCGGCGACATCTCCTCCGTACCGAGGGCGATGGCGGGGCCGGCGCCCAGCTTCTTGCCGTCGGCCCTGGCGACGCCGAGCTTGCCCGCCATCTCCGTCACGGGACAGATCCCGGTCTGGCTGATCATCTGGATGAAGTAGGTGTTGACGGACTTGGCCATCGCCTCCTTCATCGCGTACGGCCCGACCTCGGACTCGTTCTCGTTCGGGACGCGCTCTTTTCCGCCGATGTTGATGTACGGACCGTCGCAGGTGGAGATCGGGCTCGGGTACGCCATCTCGTACGGTGAGGGGTACATCTGCGTCGCCGGAATGCCCCGCTCCAGCGCGGCCGCCGCGACGATCGGCTTGAAGGTGGAGCCCGGCTGGTAGCCGACGCCGCCGCCCATCTTCTGGTCGACGGACAGATTGATCTGGGTCTCGTTCTTCCCGAAGCCGTACGGCCTCGACTGCCCCATCGCCAGGATCTTGCCGGTGCCCGGCTCGACCATGGTGACGGCGGTCGCGACCGGGTCGCTCGCGTTGACGTGATCCTTGACCGATGCCTGCACCGAGCCCTGCGCCTGCGGGTCCAGGGTCGTACTGATCGTCAGACCGCCCTGGTTCCAGACCTTGGCGCGCTCCTCGCGGCTCTTGCCGAAGACCGGGTCGTTCAGGAAGACCGAGCGGACGTAGTCGCAGAAGAAGCCCGCTCCGCTGACCGCCGTGATGCAGCCGTTCTTCGGGCGGCTCACCTTGAGCTTGATCGGGGTGGCCTTGGCGCGGTCGGCCTCCTGCTCGGAGATGTCACCGACGGCCGCCATCCGCGTCAGGACGGTGTTGCGCCGCTTGGTCGCCTCTTCCTCGTCGTTGACGGGGTCGTAGCGGGTCGGCGACTGGACGATGCCCGCGAGCATCGCCGCCTCCTCGACCTTCAGGTCCTTGGCGGGCTTGGAGAAGTAGCGCTGTGCGGCCGCCTCGACGCCGTAGGCCTGCTGCCCGAAGAAGGTGATGTTCAGGTAGTTCTCGAGGATCTTCTTCTTGCCCAGCTCCTCCTCGACCTGGATCGCGTACTTCAGCTCCTGGACCTTGCGGCCCAGCGTCTGCTGGGTGGCCTCCAGGACCTTCTCCTGGTCGTCGCCGGCTTCCTCGACGAAGACGTTCTTCACGTACTGCTGGGTCAGCGTGGAGGCGCCCTGGGCGACACCGCCCGACTGCGCGTTCCGGTTGATCGCGCGCAGCACGCCCTTGAGGTCGATCGCGCCGTGCTCGTAGAAGCGCGAGTCCTCGATCGCGACGATCGCCTTCTGCATGTACGGAGAGATGTCCTTGAGCGGCACGACGGTGCGGTCACGCGAGTAGACCGTGGCGATGCGGCCGCCCTGGGAGTCCAGGATCGTGGTGCGCTGACTCAGCGGCGGTGTCTTGAGGTTGGCGGGGATCTCGTCGAATCCCTCGACCGTTCCCTTGGCGGCGAGCCCCAGCGCTCCGAAGGCCGGCAGGGCGATTCCCGCCAGCACGGCTCCCGCGAGCACGCTGACACCGAGGAACTTGGCGGCCTGCTGGGTCCCGGTCAGACCCCCGCCTGAGCGCTTCTTTGGCATGGGGGCAGCCTACGTTCTCATTCGCCGGACACGCGTCAAGGCTCTGGCCTAAGCTGCTCTCAACTGTCACAGCCGTGTGGCTGCGCCCCACGTTTCCGATGTGAACTTCCCGTGAACCCGAAGCGCGGGATTTTCTGTCCGACTTCCACCCATTCCTCAGTGGATGTCCGTTGTGACTCACCTCAAATGCCCGACTTTGTCGGGTTAGTCGGCTATACCCTTCGGTCACTCCTCTGGGTGATCTGCCGCGTACGCATAGTCCGTTCGGGCCATTCAAGATTGGGCCCGAAGGGGGTGTTGCGCTGTGTCGACCTTCCGTAACGTCCTCAACTGGCAGCGGTGAATATGCCGCTGTCGCCGTGGGGGAGCCTCGATTCGGGAGAGGACGGCGCCGGGATGGGCTGGGTTACCGACTGGAGTGCGCAGGCAGCTTGCCGCACTACCGATCCGGATGAACTGTTCGTGCAAGGTGCAGCGCAGAACAGGGCCAAGGCGGTGTGCACCGGATGCCCGGTGCGGACCGAATGCCTGGCCGACGCGCTGGACAATCGCGTCGAATTCGGCGTGTGGGGTGGGATGACCGAGCGGGAGCGCCGCGCACTGCTGCGCAGGCGCCCGACCGTCACGTCGTGGCGGCGGCTGCTCGAAACCGCGCGTACGGAGTACGAGCGCAGTGCGGGCCTGCTGCCCGTGAGCTTGGAGGACGACGAGACGTACGAGACGTACGCGGCGGTGGGGTAGACCCGGGCGAGGACCGGGGTGAGGCCCGACGGCCCAGGGGCCAGAAGCCCAGGGAGTCAGCGGCTCAGCGGTCCCAGGGGTCTGCCAGGGACGATGCCCCTGCGTCGAGATGCGTCGTGATGCATCGAGATGTCGCGCGTCGTGATGTGTCGTGGTCCCCCGCCTCCTGGTGCCCACGCGCCGTGACGCTGTCGCGGCGCCGCACTGTCACGCCGCCGGCTCGTCAGGGCCGGCTCGTCAGATCGTCGGCCCGTCAGCTCGTCGGGTGTTTGTTCGCCCTTTCGTCTCCGGTCTCCGGTCTCCGTGAGGCTGGCGCGGCTCGATCAGCCGCGCTGCTCACGGTGTCCTCCGTGTCCTCGCAGCTCAGGCCTAGTTGCGGCCGACGGCGAGGCGGTCACCGATGGCCCTGAGTCCGGCGAGGTCATGAACGTCGCCGGGCAGGGCGGCCACCTCGATCACCGGTACTTCGGGGTGCAGCGCGGTGAAGCGGTCGCGCGTGCGCTGTTCACGCGCGAGGACCTGCATACGCTCGGCGTGCAGGCGCAGCAAACCAGCGGTCAGCTGTTCCACGGTTGTGACAGAAGCAGGCTCTGCGCCGGGCGCAGATGGGGACGCATCGGACGGGGCGGAGGGCGGGCGACTCTCGGGGACTTCGGCTTCGGGGGCCTCGTGTGCCTCGGAGGCTTCGGGGGAAGAGCCGTCCGGGGCAGCAGCGCCAGCTCCTTCAGCCTTCCCGGGCCGCTGATCCACAATGCGGCCCTCCTCAAGATTTTCCGCGGCGGCCCGCGCCCGCTCGGCGGACAGCCGGGCGGCGCCGCTGCCGTGCACCCGGTTGAGGACCAGCCCCGCCAGCGGCATCTCCTCGGCCGCCAGTCGCTGGACGAAGTACGCCGCCTCGCGCAGCGCGTCCCGCTCCGGCGCCGCCACCACCAGGAACGCCGTGCCCGGCGCCTGCAACAGCCGGTACGTCGCGTCCGCGCGGGTACGGAAGCCGCCGAACATCGTGTCCATCGCGGCCACGAACGTCTGCATGTCGCGCAGGAGCTGTCCGCCGAGCAGCTTCCCGAGGGTCCCCGTCATCATCGACATGCCGACGTTCAGGAACTTCATGCCCGCCCGGCCGCCCATCTTCGCCGGGGTCATCAGCAGCCGGATGAACTTCCCGTCGAGGAACGATCCGAGCCGCTTCGGCGCGTCCAGGAAGTCCAGCGCGGAGCGCGACGGCGGGGTGTCAACGATGATCAGATCCCAGGCGTCGCGCGCCCGCAGCTGCCCCAGCTTCTCCATGGCCATGTACTCCTGCGTGCCCGCGAAGCCGGCCGACAGGGACTGGTAGAAGGGGTTCTCCAGGATCGCGCGGGCCCGCTCCCGGTCCGCGTGCGCCTCGACGATCTCGTCGAAGGTCCGCTTCATGTCGAGCATCATGGCGTGCAGTTCGCCCGGCCCCTCGACGCCCTTCACCTGGCGGGGCGTGTTGTCGAGTGAGTCGATCCCCATGGACTGGGCCAGCCGGCGGGCCGGATCGATGGTGAGGACGACCACCTTCCGGCCGCGCTCCGCCGCCCGTACCCCGAGCGCGGCGGCCGTCGTCGTCTTGCCCACGCCGCCCGAGCCGCAGCACACGATGATGCGGGTGGCCGGGTCGTCGAGCAGCTGATCGACATCGAGCGGGGCAGCCGCCGGGTCCAGGGTCATGCGAAGACCTCCCCAAGTCGCCGTAGCTCTCCCGCCATCCGGTAGAGGCCGGCGAGATCCATGCCCTCACCGACGAGGGAGAGTTCGTAGGTGGGCAGCCCCAGCTTCGCCAGGACAGCCCGCTGCTCGCGTTCCAGCTCGACCCGCTGGGCGTGCTCCGCGGCCTGTTCGAGGAGCGGTCCGACGAGCTTCGTGGGCGCGCTGACCCCGGCCATGGCGAGCGCCTTGGTGATCTCCTTGCGGCGGTCACCGGCCGCGGCGCGGACCGCCGCCTCGTCGAGCAGCGCCGGCCGCACCATGTTCACGATCACCTTGCCGACCGGAAGTTCCGCGCCCCGCAGCTCGGCGATGCCGTCCGCGGTCTCCTGGACCGGCATCTCCTCCAGCAGGGTCACCAGGTGCACCGCGGTCTCGGGCGACTTGAGGACACGCATCACGGCCTGCGCCTGATTGTGTATGGGCCCTATCTTCGCCAGCCCCGCCACCTCGTCGTTGACGTTGAGGAAGCGGGTGATGCGGCCGGTGGGCGGGGCGTCCATCACGACGTAGTCATAGGCGAAACGACCCTGCTTGTCCCGTCGGCGTACCGCCTCGCACGCCTTGCCGGTCAGCAGCACGTCCCGGACGCCGGGTGCGATCGTCGTCGCGAAGTCGATCGCGCCGATCTTCTTGAGCGCCCGGCCGGCGCTGCCGAGTTTGTAGAACATCTGGAGATAGTCGAGGAGGGCGCGCTCGGCGTCGATGGCCAGCGCGTACACCTCCCCACCGCCCGAGGCGACGGCGATCTTGCGCTCCTCGTACGGAAGGGCCTCCGTCTCGAAGAGCTGTGCGATGCCCTGCCTCCCCTCGACCTCGACGAGAAGAGTGCGTTTGCCCTCGGTCGCGAGGGCGAGCGCGAGGGCGGCGGCGACCGTCGTCTTACCGGTACCGCCCTTGCCGCTGACGACCTGGAGCCTGCTCACGTATTCGAGCCTAACCAGTAAGGCCCCGGGCTACGCACGAGGCTGCTCCGGCCTACGACTACAGTCGCCTCCATGACCAAATGGGAATACGCGACCGTGCCCCTTCTCGTGCACGCCACCAAGCAGATTCTGGACACCTGGGGCGAGGACGGCTGGGAGCTCGTCCAGGTCGTTCCCGGGGCGAACAACCCGGAGCAGCTCGTGGCGTACCTGAAGCGGGAGAAGGCCGCATGAGCGGAGCTGTCGAGGCGGCTCTCGCCGAGCTGGGGCTGAGCCTGCCGGAGGTCGTGCCGCCGCTGGCCGCCTACCAGCCGGCCGTGCGGTCGGGTGTGTACGTGTACACGTCCGGCCAGCTCCCGATGGTGGAGGGCAAGCTTCCGGTCACCGGCAAGGTCGGCGCCGAGGTCACCGCGGAAGAGGCCAAGGACCTGGCGCGGATCTGTGCGCTGAACGCCCTGGCAGCCGTGAAATCGGTCGCCGGAGATCTCGACCGCATCGCGCGTGTCGTGAAGGTCGTCGGTTTCGTGGCCTCGGCCGCGGACTTCACCGGCCAGCCGGCCGTCATCAACGGCGCCAGCGAACTGCTCGGCCAGGTTCTCGGCGACAAGGGCGTGCACGCGCGCAGCGCGGTGGGCGTGGCGGTACTGCCGCTCGACGCGCCGGTCGAGGTCGAGATCCAGGTGGAACTGACCGAGGTCTGAGCCTCGTACCGAAGGTCCTGCTTGGTGCGTGTACGTACGTACCGGGCGGGATCTTTCCGTATCCGGTACCGGGCCGCCCGGCGGTGTCCGAACCGGACCGACCACCCGTATCCCGAAGCGGCCACCCCTCGAACATCCCCGTGCCAGCGCATAGCATCCGGCCATGTCCAATGGTCAGTGGTATCCGCCCGAATGGCCCGAGCGGATTCGTGCCCTCGCCGCAGGTGAGATCACGGCGGTGGTCCCCCGGCGGGCCGCGACCGTGATGCTGCTGCGTGACGATCCCGGCGGTCCGGCCGTGCACATGCTGCGACGGCGTACGTCCATGGCCTTCGCCGCGGGCGCGTACGCGTATCCCGGCGGCGGAGTCGACCCCCGGGACGACGACCGGCTCGTGCGCTGGGCCGGGCCGGGTCTGGACGTATGGGCGCGGCGGCTCGGCGTCGACCCGGCGTCCGCGCAGGCCATCGTCTGCGCCGCCGTACGGGAGACGTACGAGGAGGCCGGTGTCCTGCTCGCCGGGGAGACCGCGCAGAGCGTCGTCGGTGACACCACGGGCGCCGACTGGGAGGCCGACCGCGCCGCCCTCGTCGACCGTGAGCTGTCCTTCGCGGACTTCCTGGACCGGCGTGGGCTGGTGCTGCGCAGTGATCTGCTGGGCGCGTGGGCCCGGTGGATCACCCCCGAGTTCGAGCCGCGCCGCTACGACACCTGGTTCTTCGTGGCCGCCCTGCCGGCCGGGCAGCGGACCAGGAACGCCTCGACGGAGGCGGACCGTACGGTGTGGATCAGCCCGGCCGCGGCGACCGGCGCGTACGACCGGGGCGAACTGCTGATGATGCCGCCGACCGTCTCGACGCTGCGTCAGCTCCAGCCGTACGGCACGGCCGCCGAGGCGCTGACCGGCGCCGACGGCCGCGATCTGACGCCCGTCCTGGCCAGGGCCCGCCTGGAGGGCGGGGAGCTGGTGCTGAGCTGGCCGGGTCATGACGAATTCACCAAGCGTGTGGGAGAGGGGCCCCGATGACCGACGCCGCCGCGCTGCCCGGGCAGCCGCGAGGAGGTGCGCTGTCCGGGCCGGCCACCGCCCGCGCCGTGAACGTCCTCGCCCCGAACGCCTCCGCGATGACCCTCGACGGCACCAACACCTGGATCGTCTCCGAGCCGGACTCGGAGCTGGCCGTCGTCGTCGACCCGGGCCCGCTCGACGAGGGACACCTCTCGGCGGTCGTCGCCACAGCCGAGCGCGCCGGGAAACGGATCGCGCTGACCGTGCTCACCCACGGCCATCCGGACCACGCCGAGGGCGCGGCCCGCTTCGCCGCGATGACCCACACCCAGGTCCGGGCCCTGGACCCGGCGCTGCGGCTCGGTGACGAAGGGCTGGCGGCGGGCAACGTCATCACCACCGGTGGCCTGGAGATGCGCGTCGTCCCCACCCCCGGGCACACCGGCGACTCGCTCTGCTTCCATCTGCCCGCCGACCGCGCGGTACTGACCGGGGACACCGTCCTCGGCCGGGGCACGACGCTCGTCGCACATCCCGACGGCCGGCTCGGGGACTATCTCGACTCGCTGCGCAGGCTGCGCTCGCTCACGGTCGACGACGGCGTCCATACGGTCCTGCCGGGCCACGGCCCGGTCCTGGAGGACGCCCAGGGCGTGGTCGAGTTCTACCTCGCCCACCGCGCGAACCGGCTCGCCCAGGTCGAGACGGCCGTGGAGAACGGCCACCGGACGGCCTCCGAGGTGGTCGCCCACGTCTACGCGGGCGTGGACCGGTCGCTCTGGCCGGCCGCCGAGCTGTCGGTACGCGCCCAGCTCGCATACCTGCGTGAGCACGGGCTCATCCAGGGCCGGGACGACTTCTGAGACTCCTGCCACGGGCACAGCGGACCTCCTTCGCCTGTCACTCTCCGTACAAGCAAGGTAGCGGGACCCACTGACAGTCGAGCGGCTGAGCCGCTGAGCGGCCGACCAGCCGGGCAGCCGACCAGCCGACCAGCCGGGCAGCCGAGTGGCCGAGCGGCCGGGCAACGCGGCAGCCAGGCGGTGCGCGCGGGAAAGCCGAAAGGGCCCCTCCGGTCGGAGGGGCCCTTTCGCGTGTCCTTCGTACGTGTCTCCGGCTCGCCGAGCGCGGAGAGGACGCCCGGGGTCAGCGCGAGCGCTTCGCGAGGCGCTCCACGTCCAGCAGGATCACCGCGCGCGCCTCCAGGCGGAGCCACCCGCGCTGGGCGAAGTCGGCGAGTGCCTTGTTGACCGTCTCGCGGGAGGCGCCGACCAGCTGGGCCAGCTCTTCCTGGGTCAGGTCGTGGACGACATGGATGCCCTCCTCCGACTGCACGCCGAAGCGGCGCGACAGGTCGAGGAGCGCACGGGCCACGCGGCCTGGCACGTCGGAGAAGACCAGGTCGGACATCTGGTCATTGGTCTTGCGCAGCCGGCGGGCGACCGCGCGCAACAGAGCGGTGGCCACCTCGGGGCGGGCGTTCAGCCAGGGCTGGAGGTCTCCGTGGCCCAGGCCGAGGAGCTTGACCTCGGTCAGCGCGCTCGCCGTGGCGGTGCGCGGGCCCGGGTCGAAGAGGGACAGCTCGCCGATCAGCTCGCCGGGGCCGAGCACGGCCAGCATGTTCTCGCGGCCGTCGGGGGAGGTGCGGTGGAGCTTGACCTTGCCCTCGGTGACCACGTAGAGGCGGTCGCCGGGATCGCCCTCGTGGAAGAGCGCGTCGCCGCGGGCGAGCGTCGCTTCACTCATCGAGGCGCGGAGCTCCGCCGCCTGCTCGTCATCGAGCGCCGCGAAGAGCGGGGCACGCCGCAGAACGTCGTCCACGTGTTCTCTCCTTGTCGACCTGCTCAGGGAACCGTGGTCCCCACCTGCTCGGGACCGTGGTCCCCATGATGCCGTACGTGCCACATCTTCTCGGGTGCCCAGGCTTCTCAGGGCTGCTTCGCCCTCTGCCTGATCCCGTTTGTTCAAAACCGTGCGATGGGTCACAAGCTTGACGTACGAGCGGGCCGGACCGTGCCCCGGAGGCCGGTTCGGGTGGTGATCGGCCGTGGCCGGGGCGGATGTCGGTGCAGGGCTTTACGCTGGCCGGGTGTCCAATTCGCCGGTGACGGCGCAGGCCAAGGGGGCTGGAAGAGTGTCCGCGGAGCGCAATTCCGCCGAGGGCGAACAGCACTCGGCGAAGCCGAAGAAAGCCTCAAAAGCCGTAAAAGGGTCAACTAGTGTGACGGCGTCGAAGCGCGGCAGCAAGCCTGCCGGCAAGCCCGACAGCAAGCCGGGTGACGAGACTCCGCGTACATCCGTGGCCGGAGCGGAGTCGCGGCTGGCGATGGTCCGTCGGGCCCGCCGGATGAACCGCGAGCTCGCCGAGATTTATCCGTACGCCCATCCGGAGCTGGACTTCCGGAACCCCTTCGAATTGCTGGTGGCCACGGTCCTCTCCGCCCAGACGACCGATCTCCGGGTCAACCAGACCACTCCCGCGCTCTTCGCGAAGTACCCGACGCCCGAGGACATGGCGGCGGCCGTACCGGAGGAGCTGGAGGAGATCATTCGCCCGACCGGTTTCTTCCGGGCCAAGGCGAAGTCCCTCATCGGCCTCTCCCGTGTCCTCCGGGACGGCTTCGACGGCGAGGTCCCGGGCCGGCTGGCCGATCTGGTGACCCTGCCGGGCGTCGGCCGCAAGACGGCCAACGTCGTGCTGGGAAATGCCTTCGGCGTCCCCGGCCTGACCGTGGACACACACTTCGGCCGGCTGGTGCGCCGCTGGAAGTGGACCGCGCAGGAGGAACCGGAGAAGGTCGAGGCGGAGATCGCCGCGATCTTCCCCAAGAGCGAGTGGACGATGCTCTCGCACCGCGTGATCTTCCACGGCCGCCGCATCTGCCACTCCCGCAAGCCGGCCTGCGGCGCCTGTCCGATCGCCCATCTCTGCCCCTCGTACGGCGAGGGCGAGACGGACCCGGAGAAGGCCAAGAAGCTCCTCAAGTACGAGATGGGCGGCTACCCGGGCCAGCGCCTGAGCCCTCCGGCCGACTACCCGGGCAAGCCTGCCCCGCCGCTGGGGGCCGCACGAACGGGTGACGCCGAGTGACAGCGGAACGATCCGGCCGACAGCGCGCGTTATGGGGACGGGGGTGCCTATGACGCGCGCTGAACAGAGATACGACGACCTGACGGCCCCCGCCTCGGCAGCCGGGGCCACCGTCACCACCGACGGGCTGCCCGACTGGCTCGACCCGGTCGTACGCGCCGCGCGGACCGTGGCGCCGGAGCAGCTCAGCAGCTTTCTGCCACCGAAGAGCGGCAGCGGGCGGCAGTCCGCCGTGCTCGTCCTCTTCGGCGAGGGTGAGCGGGGGCCCGAGCTGTTGCTCATGGAGCGGGCCAGCAGCCTGCGCGCGCATCCCGGGCAGCCCTCGTTCCCCGGGGGCTCCCTCGATCCCGAGGACGGCGACCCGGCGACCACGGGACCGCTGCGGGCGGCCCTGCGGGAGGCCCAGGAGGAGACCGGGCTCGACCCGTCAGGAGTCCAGCTCTTCGGCGTGCTCCCGAAGCTCTACATCCCGGTGAGCGGCTTCGTCGTGACGCCCGTCCTCGGCTGGTGGCGTACGCCCACCCCGGTCGGTGCCGTCGACCCCGCCGAAACGGCCCGGGTCTTCACCGCCCCCGTGGCAGATCTCACGGACCCGGCCAACCGCGCCACCGCCCTTCACCCCAGCGGTCACCAGGGCCCGGCCTTTCTGGTCGCCTCGGCTCTGGTCTGGGGCTTTACCGCCGGTGTCATCGACCGGATCCTGCACTTCGCGGGCTGGGAGCGGCCATGGGACGCCTCGAAGCAGGTCCCGCTCGACTGGCGTGCATGACAGGCTGACCCGAGCTGTGCCCCCCACGGGTGACAATGGCGGCCCGCTCACCGGACCGCCGGGCTCCCCGTAGCACCGGTCCGGCGGGGCGACCGGAGACGAATCTGCGAGGCTAGCGAGGCTATTGACGGTGAACGTGCTGGACATCCTGCTGCTCCTCGCCGCCGTATGGTTCGCGATCGTCGGCTACCGCCAGGGTTTCGTCGTCGGCATCCTGTCGGTGATCGGCTTCCTCGGCGGCGGCCTCGTCGCCGTCTACCTGCTTCCCGTGGTGTGGGCGAAGCTCACCCAGGACTCCGAGGTCTCCACCACGGCCGCCGTCGTCGCGGTCGTCATAGTGATCGTCTGTGCCTCCGTCGGACAGGGCTTCACCACCCACCTCGGCAACAAACTCCGCCGCTACATCACCTGGTCACCCGCGCGCGCCCTGGACGCCACCGGCGGAGCGCTGGTCAATGTCGTGGCCATGCTGCTGGTCGCCTGGCTGATCGGCTCCGCGCTCGCCGGGACCTCACTGCCCACGCTCGGCAAGGAGGTCCGCAGCTCCAAGGTGCTGCTCGGGGTCTCCCGGGTGGTGCCCGCCAAGACCTCGACCTGGTTCACGGACTTCTCCTCCGTGCTCGCGCAGAACGGCTTCCCGCAGGTCTTCAGCCCGTTCGCCAATGAGCCCATCACCGAGGTCCAGCCCCCCGACCCGGCACTCGCGGGCAGCCCGGTGGCGGCCCGCGCCCAGAAGTCCATCGTCAAGGTCGTCGGTACGGCTCCGAGCTGCGGCAAGGTCCTCGAAGGCTCCGGCTTCGTCTTCGCCGACCGCCGGGTGATGACCAACGCGCATGTGGTCGGGGGCGTGGAGGAGCCCACCGTCCAGATAGGCGGCAAGGGCCGGCTGTACGACGCCAAGGTCGTCCTGTACGACTGGCGGCGCGACATCGCCGTACTGGACGTACCCGACCTGCGGGCGACCCCGCTGCGGTTCAGCGACCAGGACGCCGCCACCGGAGACAGCGCCATCGTGGCGGGCTTCCCGGAGAACGGCGGGTACGACGTGCGCTCCGCGCGTGTCCGGGGCCGTATCAACGCCGAGGGCCCGGACATCTACCGCCGTGGTGAGGTCCGCCGTGATGTCTACTCGCTCTACGCGACCGTACGGCAGGGCAACTCCGGCGGCCCGCTGCTCACCCCGGAGGGCAAGGTGTACGGAGTCATCTTCGCCAGGTCGCTCGACGACCCGCAGACCGGCTACGCCCTGACGGCCGATGAGATCCGCGACGACATCAAGCTCGGCCGGACCGCGAACCAGGAGGTCGCCACCCAGCAGTGCGCGCTGTAGGCGCGGCCGCCGGCGGGGGCCGGCGCGCACCGGGGACGAGGATCCTCGTGCCGCGACCGGCCCTAGGTCCGCTGGTGGCGCAGCCGGGCCGAGACCCAGCGCGCCCTGCGGCGGAGGATAAGGGGAATGCCGAGCCGGGGGTCGTGGCCCTGAGCTTCCTGGCCACCCCTCTCGCGAGTGATCGGCCCAGTGGCCGAGCGGCGGTTGCGTGCGGCGTCACCGTAGTCGTGCGTCCAGCCCATACACCGACGTCTGCCCGGGCCTCATGGTCGGTAATCGCGCGGAAGGCAGCCAATTGGCCTATGCGCGCGGCAATTGGCTTTTCGTAGGACAAGCGTTCGCCGGGCGGGGTCCGGGCCGGGAAGCAGACCGGGTCCGGGCCCAGGAAGCGGTCCGGGGCAGCGGTCCGGTCAGCGTCCGGGGCCGAGGTCCGGGGCCGAGGTCCGGGGCCGAGGTCCGGGGCAGCGGTCCGGTCAGCGTCCGGGTCAGCGTCCGGGTCAGCGGTCCGGTTCGGGGTCCTTGAGCCAGTTGATGAGCTCGGCGGAGAACGCCGCGGGGTCCTCCTCGTGCGGGAAGTGCCCCAGTCCGTCGAACAGCCGCCACCGGTAAGGCGCTTCCACGTACTCGGCCGACCCCGCCGTGCTGCGCGTGCGCATCGCCGGATCGAGCGACCCGTGCAACTGGAGGGTCGGCACCCGTACCGCGCGCTTCATCCGCCGGTTGAACTGGATGCCGTCGGGACGCGCCATCGACCGCACCATCCAGCGGTACGGCTCGATCGAGCAGTGCGCCGTCGAGGGGATCGTCATCGCGCGCCGGTAGACCTCGATGGCTTCGTCGTCGGGCAGCCCGGGACCGGACCACTCCCGGATCAGCCGCCCGACCAGCGCTGCGTCGTCCGCGACGAGCTGACGCTCCGGCACCCACGGCCGCTGAAAGCCCCAGATGTACGAACCGGCCCTGCTCTGCGAGAAGTCGGAGAGCATCGCCGAGCGCCAGCGGCGCGGATGCGGCATCGAGGACACGGCGAGCCGGCGCACCAGCTTGGGCCGCATCACGGCCGCCGTCCAGGCGAGATAGCCGCCCAGGTCATGACCGACGAGCGCCGCGTCGGGCTCGCCGAGAGAGCGTACGACTCCGGTGATGTCGAGGGCCAGGTTGGCGGGGTCGTAACCCCGGGGCGTACGGTCGCTGCCGCCCACGCCCCGGAGGTCCATGGCCACCGCGCGGTAGCCGGCGTCCGCGAGCGCCGTCAGCTGATGCCGCCAGGTCCACCAGAACTGCGGGAAGCCGTGCAGCAGCAGCACCAGCGGCCCTTCGCCCATCTCGGCGATGTGGAAGCGCGCGCCGTTGGCCGCCACATCGCGATGGGTCCATGGCCCGTCGAGACGTACGGCGGAGGCGGGAACCGAACCAGGTGTGGTGCCGGGGGTCCTGCCCGGTGTCGTGCCGGGGTCGGAATCAGGGGCGGTCATGCCGACGAGCGTGCCACAGACTTGGTGTCCCCCCCGACTTCCCGGGGGTGCGGCTTCACGTTCTGCAGGAGGGCCGCCGTCTCCTTGGCCGAGGCGATGGTCTTCTCCGGCGGCTTGACCTTCTTGAACTTCATCCTGGCCAGCACGAAGAGCAGTCCGGCGAGCAGCAGAAAAGCTCCGCCCACGATCAGGAACGACCAGGCGAGGCCGAGCCCCAGATTGTGGATCCCGTACGCGGCGGCGAAGCTCAGTACCGGCAGCGAGAACAGGATGAGCACCGCCGCGACGGCGGCGGCGGCACCGCCGATCGCGCCGCGCTTGACGTCCTGTCGGACTTCGGCCTTCGCCAGGGCGATCTCGTCGTGCACGAGTGCGGACATCTCCGCGGTCGCCGAGGCGATCAGCTGTCCGATGCTGCGGTCGCCGCTGTGGGCGGGGATGACTGTGCCCGTCCGGACAGCGCTGGCGCCATTGTTGCCGGGGTCGCTCATCGGTGACTCCCTCTTCTCGCTCTTCTCGTCTTCGGATCCGTTGTCAGATCATGCCGGACTGTCGCCGTCATCGCGCGTTGCCGTCGCGTGTTCCGCCCGCCGGCGGTGCTCGGCGGCCTTCGCCTCGTAGATCTCCGCCATGCGCAGGTGATACCCGGGATCGTCCTGTTCATAGATGTCGGGGACGCCGTCCAGGTCCTCGTCGCGCTCCTCCTCGTCGCAGAGCGCGCGGTAGTGGTGGACGCGCAGCTTGAGCAGGAATCCGGCGAGTACGGTGGCGATCGCGGAGCCGATGAGGACGGCGGCCTTGACCTCGTCGGTGAGGGACGCGTCCGTGGTGAAGGCGAGTTCTCCGATGAGGAGCGAGACCGTGAAGCCGATGCCGGCGAGTGTCGCGACGGCGAAGATGTCGGCCCAGACGAGATCCGAATTGAGCTGCGCCTTGGTGAAGCGGGCCGCCAGCCACGTGCCGCCGAAGATGCCGACCGCCTTGCCCACCACCAGACCCAGGACCACCCCGAGGGTCTCGGGGCGGGTGAAGACCTGACCCAGCGCGCCGCCGGAGATCGCGACACCCGCCGCGAAGAGGGCGAACAGTGGCACGGCCAGACCGGCCGAAAGGGGCCGCACCAGATGCTCGACCCGCTCGCCGGGGGACCGGGCCTCGCCCTCCCGCCGCGTGCAGCGCAGCATCAGGCCCATCGCGACACCGGCGATGGTGGCGTGGATGCCGCTGTTGTACATCAGGCCCCAGATGACCAGGGCCAGCGGAACGTATACGTACCAACCGCGCACGCCCTTCCTGAGCAGCAGCCAGAAGACGAGGAGGCCGGCGACCGCGCCGCCGAGCGCCGCGAAGTTCAGATCGCTGGTGAAGAAGATCGCGATGATCAGGATCGCGAAGAGGTCGTCGACGACGGCGAGGGTGAGGAGGAAGGCACGCAAGGCCGAGGGCAGTGAGGTACCGAGGACCGCGAGAACGGCGAGCGCGAAGGCGATGTCGGTGGCCGTGGGAACGGCCCAGCCGCTCAGAGAACCGCCGCCGACGATGTTGACCAGCACGTACACCACGGCGGGCATGGCCATGCCGGAGAGCGCGGCGATGACCGGGAGTGCGGCGGCCTTGGGGTCCCGCAGCTCGCCGGCCACCAGTTCCCGCTTGAGCTCGACGCCCGCGACGAAGAAGAAGACCGCGAGCAGGCCGTCGGCCGCCCAGTGCTGCACGGAAAGGTGGAGGCCGAGGCTCGCGGGGCCGAAGTGGAAGTCGCGGACGGACGCGTAGCTGCCGCTGAACGTATTCGTCCAGATCAGGGCGGCCACGGCGGCCACGAGCAGGATGACTCCACCGACGGTCTCGGTGCGCAGCGCGTTCGCGAGGTGGTTCCGCTCGGTGAGGGGCAGGCGTCCGGGGAACTTGCGGGGGAGAGAGGTGGGCTCAGGCACGGGTGGGGACCTTCCGGGGCGGTACGGCGGACATGACGAATCACGTGCCGACCAGACTTCCCGGCTCACCCAGAATCTTGTGCTGTGCAGTTGATGTGGCGCCCACTTTAATGCCTCCTGGACCCGTTCGTGGTGTGGTGGCCCCCCGCCCCGGCGGGCGGGGGGGCCCCCCCCCCCCCCGCCGCGGGGGGGGGGGGGGCCCCCAACCACCGTCCCGGTGGGGGCCCCGGGGGGGA
>NZ_JBITDJ010000017.1:0-126276 GCF_044454085.1 Streptomyces sp. NPDC051569 | reverse complement strand
ACCAATATTGTGGGGGTGGGGTGTTGTGGGGGCCCCGGGGGGGGGCGCGCGGGGCGGGGGGGGGGGGGGGGGCCCCCCGGGCGGGGGGGGGGGGGGGCCACCACACCAGCGCCGCTGCGGCGCTGATCGGGCGCCGAAGCTCAGTCCTCGGTGGTCGCCGAGGGGAGCTGCGTCTGGATGAGATCCATGACCGAGGAGTCGGTGAGGGTGGTGACGTCACCGAGCTGCCGGTTTTCCGCGACATCGCGCAGCAGGCGCCGCATGATCTTGCCGGAACGGGTCTTGGGCAGTTCCGCGACCGGCAGGATCCGCTGGGGCTTGGCGATCGGACCGAGCGTGACGCCCACGTGGTTGCGCAGCTCCGCGACCAGCCCGTCGTCGACGACGGCGGTGCCCCGCAGGATGACGAAGGCGACGATGGCCTGCCCGGTGGTCTCGTCGGCAGCGCCCACGACGGCGGCCTCCGCCACCTTGGGGTGCGAGACGAGGGCGGATTCGACTTCGGTGGTGGAGATGTTGTGGCCGGAGACCAGCATCACGTCGTCGACGCGGCCCAGCAGCCAGATGTCGCCGTCGTCGTCCTTCTTCGCGCCGTCACCGGCGAAGTACTTGCCTTCGAAACGAGACCAGTAGGTGTCGATGAACCGCTGGTCATCGCCCCAGATGGTGCGCAGCATCGAGGGCCACGGCTCGGTCAGGACCAGATAGCCGCCGCCTCCGTCCGGCACCTCGCGGGCCTCGTCGTCGACGACGGTCGCGGAGATGCCGGGCAGGGCGCGCTGGGCCGAGCCCGGCTTGGTCTCGGTGACGCCGGGGAGCGGGGAGATCATCATGGCGCCGGTCTCGGTCTGCCACCAGGTGTCCACGATGGGCGTCTTGCCCGCGCCGATGTGCTCGCGGTACCAGATCCACGCCTCGGGGTTGATCGGTTCGCCGACCGAGCCCAGCACGCGCAGGGAGCTCAGGTCGAACTTGGCGGGGATGTCGTCCCCCCACTTCATGAACGTACGGATCGCCGTCGGCGCGGTGTACAGGATCGTCACCCCGTACTTCTGCACGATCTCCCAGAACCGCCCCTGGTGCGGGGTGTCGGGCGTGCCCTCGTACATGACCTGCGTGGCACCGTTGGCGAGCGGTCCGTACACGATGTACGAGTGGCCGGTCACCCATCCGATGTCGGCCGTGCACCAGTACACGTCCGACGCGGGCTTGAGGTCGAAGACCGCGTGGTGGGTGTACGCCGCCTGGGTGAGGTAGCCGCCCGAGGTGTGCAGGATGCCCTTCGGCTTACCCGTCGTCCCCGATGTGTACAGGATGAAGAGCGGGTGCTCCGCGTCGAACGCCTCCGGGGTGTGCTCCGCGGACTGGCGGCCCACGATGTCGTGCCACCAGACGTCGCGGGTCTCGTCGAAGGCGGTGTCCTGGCCGGTACGGCGGACCACCAGCACATGCTCGACCTGCGGGCACTTGGCCACGGCCTCGTCGATCGCCGGCTTGAGGGCGGACGGCTTGCCACGGCGGTAACCGCCGTCGGAGGTGATGACCAGCTTGGCGTCCGCGTCCTGGATGCGGGAGGCGACGGCCTCGGCGGAGAACCCGCCGAAGACCACGGAGTGCGCGGCTCCGACACGGGCGCAGGCCAGCATCGCGACCGCGGCCTCCGGGATCATCGGCAGGTACACGGCGACCCGGTCGCCCTTGCGGACGCCCAGCTCGGTGAGGGCGTTCGCGGCGCGGGAGACCTCGTCCTTGAGCTCGGCATAGGTGATCGCCCGGCTGTCGCCCGGCTCGCCCTCGAAGTGGATCGCGACCCGGTCGCCGTGGCCGGCCTCCACATGGCGGTCGACGCAGTTGTAGGCGACATTCAGCTCGCCGTCCGCGAACCACTTCGCGAATGGCGGGTTCGACCAGTCCAGCGTCTCGGTCGGCTCGGTGACCCAGGTGAGCCGCCTCGCCTGCTCGGCCCAGAAGCCAAGCCTGTCCGCCTCGGCCCGCTCGTACGCCTCCGCCGTCACATTGGCGTGCGCGGCCAGCTCGGCCGGCGGTGCGAATCGCCGGCTCTCCTTGAGCAGATTGGCCAGGCTTTCGTTGCTCACGACATCTCCCTTTCCCAGGGCGTCCTATGTGTCCCGGGCCTAGCTCATCAGTCGGACGCCCGGGTGACAAGGGCTTGCCGAGAATTGGTTTAGACCTATGCGGTGCCAGAAGTCCGTGTGAGAGCTCCGTGCGAGAGCTTCGTACGGTCCCTTCGTACGGGCCCTTCGTGCGCGGAGAAGGGCCCGCCGCCCCGGGGCAGTGGGGAGGCGGGCCACACACTCTCACGGATGCCGTACGGAGAGGGTTCAGGCGCGCGATTCCTCAAGCGCGGTCGGGGCCACCCGGTTGAACACCTCTTCCTCCCCGCCGCCCCCACCCCCACCCTCGGCGGCGACCGCGGCGCCGTCCGCCAGCAGATACGCCTGCGCCTCGCCGACATGGAAGTACATTCCGTGCAGTTCGAGCCTGCCTTCGGCGAGCCCCCGGGCCACCGCCTCATGGGCCCGCAGATGCTCCAACTGCTGGATCACATTGGTCAGACAGAGCTGCTCGACCGCGTCGGCCGGCAGCCGGCCGGAGATCCTGGCCCATGAGTGGCGCCTGCTTCTCATCCGCTCCAGGCTGGGCGCTCCGTGCCGTAGCCAGCGCCGCAGCGGTGTCTGCGGCTCGTCCGCGCCGTCGGTTGTGCTCAGAAGGGCTTGCATGGCCCCGCACCCCGAGTGCCCGCAGACGGTGATGGACCCCACCCGCAGCACGTCGACGGCGTACTCGATCGCCGCGGCCACCGAGTCGTCCGCGCCGTCCGCCCCGGGCAACGGCACCAGATTGCCCACGTTCCTCACGGTGAAGAGGTCACCGGGACCGCTGGACGTGATCATGCTGGTGACCAGCCGGGAGTCCGCGCAGGTGAGGAAGAGCTGAGAGGGCCGCTGGCCTTCGCGCGCCAGCCGCGCCAGCTCGCCCCGCACCAGCGGAGCCGTATGGCGCTGGAAGGAACTGAGCCCGCTGGCCAGCTGGCGGCTGCTCGACGTGCGGCCCGACCCACCACCGGACCGTCCGAGGTCTGAGGAGGCGATTCCAGGGCGCCCGCTGCTGGACCGCCTGTCTCCGGACTGCTCAGCCCCGGCTCCAGCCCCGGCCCCGGCCCCAGCCCCGGCCCCAGCTCCAGCCCCAGACTCGGCCCCGGCCTCTCCGGCTCCGAATCCGCCGGCCCCGGACATCCCGGCGCCGGACTTTCTGGCTCCGGTCCGCTCTGTCCCGGGAGAGCTGTTGCCGGCTTGCTCCGTCGCGGCCCGCTCGGCGGCGGGATGCTCGCCGCAGTGGTGGTTGCGCCAGGGGGTCCAGGGCCGGCAGCAGGCGTGGGACGGGGTGGCGGCCCCGGCGATCCGGCCGCCCGCCCGTCCGGTGAACTCGGCCGTGCCCCCGTGGGCGATGTGAGCGGTCTGCCAGTCGTGCAGCGCCTCGTACGCCGCGTGGTCCATGAAGGACCCGTCCAGTTCGACGACGCAGTCGGCGTCCTGGGGGACCTGATGCAGTATCCGGCTGAGCCTCGGCACGGCGAGGAACGTCAACTGGCCACGGGCACGCACCCGGTGGATCCCGTCGTGTTCCTCCGCCGTGATCCGCGTCCTGGTCAGGCGGTGCAGCGCCACCGCGACCCCCAACGCGATCCCGATGGCCACACCCTGCAGTACGCCGGTGAGGACCACGGCCGCCAGTGTCACCACGTACACCAGCATCTCGCGGTTCCGCTTCACGCTGCGCAGACGGCCGATGCTGACCATCTGGATCCCGGCGAACATCACCAGCGCGGCCAGGGCCGCGAGCGGGATCAGATCGAGCACGGGCACGAGCAGCAGGGCCGCCGCGGTGATCCACAGGCCGTGCAGCATCGTCGCGTGCCGGCTCACACCGCCGGCCGAGACATTGGCGGAACTGCGCACGGCGCCGCCGGCGACGGGCAGACCGCCGAGCGCACCGGACACGACGTTGCCCACACCCTGACCTGCCAGCTCCCGGTCGAGACGGGCGCGCGGGATCGGACCACGCGGCTCCTTGCGCGTGGCCACCAGCTTGTCGACGGCGACCGCGGAGAGCAGTGATTCGACGCTGCCGACCAAGGTGACGGTCAGGA
Organism: Streptomyces sp. NPDC051569; assembly: GCF_044454085.1. Classification (NCBI taxonomy): domain Bacteria; kingdom Bacillati; phylum Actinomycetota; class Actinomycetes; order Kitasatosporales; family Streptomycetaceae; genus Streptomyces; species Streptomyces sp. NPDC051569. The sequence continues at coordinate 122,105 of NZ_JBITDJ010000017.1, read as the reverse complement.
CGGCGGCGAGCAGTCCGAGCACCGGCCCCTCGGGCATTTCGGGCAGTGCGTGACGGCTCCAGGAGGGCAGGTCGACCCGCTCCAGTCTCATCCCCGTCAGAGCGGCGACGGCGGTCGCGACGACCACCGCCGCGAGCATGGCCGGCGCCTTGCGTGCGAACCGGCCCGCGCGCCCCGGGATCCGTGGCCAGGCGAGCAGTACGGCGATGGTCAGGACGCTCACGAAGACCGCGGCCGGGTGGGAGCCGGCCAACTGGGCCGGCAGCCCCAGGACGTTGTCGACGGCGGAACTCTGTGGTGTGCCGCCGAGAACGATGTGGAGTTGGGAGAGCGCGATCGTGACGCCGACGCCGGCAAGCATCCCGTGCACGATCGCCGGGCTGACCGCGAGCGCGGAGCGGGCCACCCGTAGCGCCGCGAGGGCGAGTTGGGCGAGACCGGCGCAGATGGTGATGGCGCAGGTGGTGCGCCAGCCGTACCGCTGGATGAGGTCGGCCGTGACGACGGTGAGTCCGGCGGCGGGGCCGCTGACCTGAAGCGGGGCCCCGCCCAGCCGGCCCACGACCACACCGCCGACGGCGGCGGCCACCAGGCCCGCCTGGAGCGGGGCTCCGGTGGCGAGGGCGATGCCGAGTGAGAACGGCAGCGCGATCAGAAAGACGGAGATGGAAGCGGACAGATCGGCTCCGGCGATCCGGAACCCGGGGCCGCGCGGTGGCGGTCCGTGCGGCCTGTCCAGCCGCCCGAGACGGGGCGGGCGGAGCGTGCGGGCCATGCGGGGCGGGGGATCGGTGGGGGTCTCAGGAGAAGTGCGTTCGGTGCGAGTGGGGACGCAGGCAGACATGTTTCCCGTCTCCTCCGGGGCAGCGCGGTCGCGGAAAGGGGGTCGCGGCCGTGGGTCACGGCGTACAGCGGCGGGATGCTCAACTCAACTCTTGGTAAATGGATCGTAATGCAGAGTAAAGACTGGGACATGACTTTTCGGTCAAATGGTCCCATTGTTCACTCGGACTGGTGATTAGTAATTTTGTCCGGCTTGTCGTTTCTTCATATTTTCATCCGAAGTGAGACGTTGTCGGCGCTCGGCGCCGTGCCGGCAGGTCGCCGCTCGGCACTTCGGTACTGATTCCTGAGGAAGAGGGTGGGCGGATGCTGGCCGCCACAAAGAGAATCGCCTTCGGCGCCGCCGTCATGGCGCTGACCGTCGGCCTCGCCGGATGCTCCGGATCCGGCCCTGGAGTCAACGGGGAGGCGAAGAAGGGCGCCCCCGGTGCGAAGAAGGCCCCCGGAACCCCCAAGAATGTCGTACAGCTCATCGGTGACGGCTCGACCGCGTACACCGGTGCCCAACCGCACCTGGCCAAGCCGGAGCGTCTGAAGCCCGGGCAGAAGCCGCCGCAGTTCGTGGTCTTCTCCTGGGACGGTGCCGGGGAGGACAGTCAAAAGCTCTTCTCCCACTTCCGGGAGGTGGCCAAGAAGTACAACGCGACCATGACGTACTTCCTCAGTGGGGTCTACCTGCTGCCCGAGGAGAAGGCCCAGCAGTACGACCCGCCGCAGCACGCGGCCGGCAGCTCGGACATCGGCTTCAACGACACCAAGGGGATCAGGGACACCCTGCGGGAGCTGCGCGCGGCCTGGCGCGACGGCAACGAGATCGGTACCCACTTCAACGGCCACTTCTGCGGCAACGACGGCGGCGTCGGCACCTGGTCCGTCGACGAGTGGCGCAGCGAGATCAGTCAGGCCAAGTCCTTCGTGAAGAGCTGGAAGACCAACGCCGGGCTGCGGAACGAGGCTCCGCTGCCCTTCGACTACGACAAGGAGCTGGTCGGCGGCCGCACGCCCTGCCTGGAAGGGCAGAAGAACATGATGGCGGCGGGCCGGACGATGGGCTTCCGCTACGACTCCAGTGGCGTCGGCAACCAGGTCTGGCCGAAGAAGACCGAGGGCATGTGGGAGCTGCCGCTGCAACTCGTCCCGGTGCCGGGCCGCGCCTTCGAGACGCTCTCGATGGACTACAACTTCATGTTCAACCAGTCGGGGACGACCAAGGGCGACCCGTCCCAGCACGCGTACTGGGGCAATCAGATGCGCGACGGACTCCTCAAGGCGTTCGACCGGTCCTACCAGGGGAACCGCGCACCGCTGATCATCGGCAACCACTTCGAGTCCTGGAACGGCGGCACGTACATGCGTGCCATCGAGGAAACGATCAAGACGGTCTGCGGGCAGCCGGACGTGAGGTGCGTGTCGTTCCGTCAGCTCGCCGACTGGCTGGACGCGCAGGACCCGGAAACCCTCGAAAAGCTGCGCGGGCTTGAGGTCGGCCAGGCGCCCAAGGGCGGCTGGCCGGCGTTCACAGCAGCCATGAACGCGGCTCCGAACCCTTCCGCGGGCTCCGCCGCCCCGGCGGGCCGGCCCGCCGGTCACGCGGCGCGGCACTGACAGCACTGACAGCACTGACAGCACTGACGGCACGGACAGCATTGACGCCGGACGCGGCCGGGCGGGACGGCTGAGCCGGTTAGGACGGCTGAGGCACGGCGAGTGATTCGCCGAGAACGAAGGCGGGGTCGACCTGGGCAGCCAGGTCGACGCCCGTCTTCGCGTTTCCCCAGCTCTCGGCGTTCCGGAGGTGGAAGTGGACCATCTGCCGGGTGTACCGCTCCCAGTCGCGGTGCTCGTACGAGTCCTCGGCCGCGTCCTGGAGGGTCTGCAGCGCGCAGCGGTTGTCCGCCTCCAGCAGCTCGAACCGGGACGGCCGGCCCTTCTCCATCGCGCGTACCCAGTTCGAGTGGCCCACGGTGACCAGCAGGTCGTCGCCCACCTCCTCGCGGAGGAAGTCGAGGTCGTCCTGGCCCTGCACCTTGTTGCCGACGACCTTGAGCGAGACGCCGAAGTCCCGTGCGTACTCCTTGTACTGGCGGTAGACGGACACGCCCTTGCGTGTCGGCTCGGCCACCAGGAACGTCATGTCGAAGCGGGTGAACATCCCCGAGGCGAAGGAGTCCGAGCCGGCTGTCATATCGACGACCACGTATTCGTCGGGGCCGTCGATCAGGTGATTGAGGCACAGTTCGACCGCGCCCACCTTGGAGTGGTAGCAGGCGACGCCCAGATCGGATTCGGTGAACGGGCCGGTGGCCATCAGCCGGATCTCGCCGTCGTCGAGGCGTACGGCACGGGCGCAGGCCTCGTACACCGGGTTGTCCTCGCGGACCCGGAGCAGGCGCGACCCCTCACCCGGCGGCGTTGTCTTGATCATCGCTTCGACGGAAGCGATCCGCGGATTGCTGCCGCGCAGATAGTCCTTGATGAGGGGGAGGTGCGCGCCCATCGCGGGAAACGCGGTGGACTCGGCTTCGTCGAGGCCGAGCGCCGCCCCCAGATGCTGGTTGATATCGGCGTCCACCGCGATGACGGGAGCCTCATTGGCGGTCAGGTGACGGATGAAGAGCGAGGACAGCGTCGTCTTGCCGCTGCCGCCCTTGCCCACGAAAGCGATCTTCATGTTCACGTAGCGTAGTGGCTGCGTCGCAATACGTGGTGCGTTTGCGTGAGGAAGACCACTCCAAGGTGGGGTGTGTGCCCGGGGCGCGTAGCCTCCCTACCTATGAGTACGACTGCCTCTGACGCCTCCTTCGTACCGCGACCGGAAGACCCGCTGGCCGCGCTGGCCTCCCTGCCGGGGGTCCCCGGCGTGGTCGATTCCGTACGCCAGGCCGTCGACCGGGTTTACGGCCACCGCGTGATGAGGCGTCGCAGCAATGAGGTCACCTCGGAGGCGGCGCTGCGCGCCGCGCGCGGATCGGCGGCTCTGACCGGCGCCGACTGGGCGCTGGAAGAGGTGCGCCGGCGCAGCGACTTCGGTGCGGAGGCCGAGGCCCGTACGGTCGGCGCGGCGCTGCGGCTGACCGCCGAATGCGGCCAGCTCCTCTCCATCTGGGTGCAGTCGCCCGTGCGCGTGCTGGCCCGGCTGCATCTGGTGGCCGCGGGCGGCGCGGGCGTTCCCGGCGAGACGGTGGGGCGGCCCCGGCTGGCGGGTGAACCTGTCGTGGAGACCCCTGGGGCCGAGGCGGCCGGACCGCTGGTCGAGACTCCGCTGCCGAGCGCGGAGGAGGTGGCGGGGCGCCTGAACGGACTGTCGGCGCTGGTCGTCGCGGCGAGTACGGCGCCGGCGCTGGTGACGGCCGCGGTGGTGCACGGTGAGCTGCTGGCACTGCGTCCCTTCGGCTCGTACAACGGCCTGGTGGCCCGAGCGGCGGAACGAGTCGTGCTGATCGGCAGTGGTCTCGACCCCAAGTCGGTCTGCCCCGCCGAGGTCGGTCACGCCGAACTGGGTCGCGCGGCCTACGCGGCCGCCTTTGACGGCTACCTGTCGGGGACCCCGGACGGCATGGCGGCGTGGATCATCCACTGCGGGCGGGCGATCGAACTGGGTGCGCGCGAATCCACGGCGGTCTGCGAGGCGCTTCAGCGCGGCGCGGCCTGAACAGGGTTCCTGAACAGGGTTGCGGCGGCGCTTGCTGGGCGCCGCCGCCGACATGTCCGCCGAGTTACCATGCGTCCTCGTGTAGTGCCCATCAGGTCGGGTGCTTCGCCCGTCACCTGGTGCGGCTGGCCCGTATTCGACGGGTCGACGTCGCGTGGGTGCTCAACTTCCATGCTCGGTCCGTGGGGCCTGATGCGTTCACAGGTGATCCTCTCGGATAGCCATGGTCTCGCGGGCCGTTGAATCCTTTGTACTCCTGTGCGCGGATATGCGGAACCCCTGACTACCCTTCTTTACTTTCACGTTCAAACAAGGGCGAAACGGTCAGGCGCCCAGACGTGCGGACTGCCGGCGCCGGCTCGCGTACCAGACCAGCCCGGCCGTGGCGGCCGCCGCGCCCACCGCCGCTGCGGCGACCAGGGCCGGCCGGGGTGGCATGGAGAAGGCGGGCAGTCGCTGCTTCAGCCGAACAGGCCGGTTGAAGACGAGAATTGGCCACTGGCGTGCCGTCGCCTCGCGCCGCAACGCGCGGTCCGGGTTGACCGCGTAGGGATGGCCGACCGACTGGAGCATGGGGACGTCGGTGATCGAGTCGCTGTACGCGTAGCAACGGGACAGGTCGTAGCCCTCGGACTTGGCGAGTGCCTTCACCGCCTCGGCCTTGGTCGGCCCGTACGCGTAGTACTCCACCTCGCCCGTGAAGCAGCCGTCGGCGCCGACGACCATGCGGGTGGCCACTACCCGGTCGGCGCCGAGCAGCTCGCCGATCGGCTCGACGACCTCCGCGCCCGAGGTGGAGACGATCACGACATCCCGGCCGGCGACATGGTGATCCTCGATGAGGGATGCGGCCTCGTCGTAGATGATCGGGTCGATCAGGTCGTGGAGTGTCTCGGCGACGATCTCCTTGACCTGCTGGACGTTCCAGCCTTTGCAGAGGGCGGAGAGGTACTCCCGCATCCGCTCCATCTGATCGTGATCGGCACCTCCGGCGAGGAAGACGAACTGCGCGTACGCGGTGCGCAGTACGGCGCGGCGGTTGATCAGACCGCCTTGGTAGAAGGACTTGCTGAAGGTCAACGTCGATGACTTCGCAATGACCGTCTTGTCCAGGTCAAAGAAGGCTGCTGTGCGCGGCAGGGAGTGGTTTTCCACGAGGCCGAGCATAGGCGCCCACCATTCGGCGTAAGCTCCGGCGCGTGGGTTTGCCTGAGAAGGCTCTCGGGTACACCATGGAAGTCACGGATCGTTCGCGACCGTGCTAACCCGGTCCGACTCCTCCCCCCCCCGAGTCGGCCGTGGGGACGACCCCCGCTCTCCCCCCCGGCGGGGGTCGTCGCATGTCCGGACGCGTTTTCGGCGCGTGAATCCGGCTCCTCCCTTCTCGGTGGGCCTTGTGTGCGATGACTTCGCTCCCTTTCTACCAGTCACTGTGCGTAGTTGACGCGCCGCTCTCCGGAAGTCACCGGTATGGGCGGGCGGGATATCCACAACTGCTGAGTTGTCCACAGTTTTCAAGCAAGATCCACACGATTTCCCGTTCCACTGCACGGTGATTCCGTCCGCGAAGTTCGCGGCAGCCGGAATCACCGATACCGGATCGGTCCGAGAGCGTGGAGAGAAGCGCCCGAGGACCCCCGGATCGCGGCAGAGGAGATAGGGGGCGGAGATCGTGACGGGTTCCATGACATCCGATCGCGCACAGGTCACCGAGGGGCGCCGGACGGGGCCGTTGATCGTGACCGAGGACGCGGACCTGCTCGACGATCTGCTGCGGCTGTGTGCCGCCGCGGGCGCCGAGCCCCAGGTCCACCACGCCGTGCCGGAGCGGAAGGGGTGCTGGGAGGAAGCGCCGATGGTCCTCGTGGGCGACGACGCGGCGGCGCGCTGTCGCGGCGCCACGCGCAGGCGCGGCGTGATGCTCGTCGGACGGGACCAGGACGACCCGGACGTGTGGCGGCGGGCGGTGGAGATCGGCGCCGACTGCGTGCTGCGGCTGCCCGACGCCGAGAGCTGGCTCGTCGACCGGATCGCGGACGCGGCCGAGGGCGTGGGCCGGCAGGCGCTCACCATCGGCGTGGTCGGCGGCCGGGGCGGCGCCGGAGCCTCGACCCTGGCCTGCGCGTTGGCCGTCACCGCGGCGCGGGCCGGCCGGCGCACGATGCTCATCGACGGCGACCCGCTCGGCGGCGGCCTCGATGTCCTGCTCGGCGGCGAGCAGGCGGTGGGCAGGCGCTGGCCGGATTTCGCCGCTTCCCAGGGCCGGGTCGCCGGCGGCGCGCTGGAGGAGTCGCTGCCGTGGCTCCACGAACTGCGCGTGCTCAGCTGGGATCGCGGGGACTCCGTGGTGATCCGGCCGGAGGCCATGCGGTCGGTGCTCGCGGCCGCCCGCAGACGTGGTGGCGTCGTGGTCGTGGACCTGCCCCGCCGGGTCGACGAGGCCGTCGCGGAGGCTCTCGCGCAGCTGGATCTGGGGCTGCTGGTGGTGCCCGCCGAGCTACGGGCCGTCGCGGCGGCCGGACGGGTGGCCTCGATGGTGGGCATGGTGCTCCAGGACCTGCGGGCGGTCGTGCGTGGCCCTTATGCCGCCGGGCTGGACGAGCGGTGGATCGCCGACGCGCTCCGGCTTCCGCTGGTGGGCGAAGTGCCGCTGGAGCCGGGCCTGTCGGAGGCACTGGACGGAGGAGCGCCGCCGGGATCCCGTGCGCGCGGGCCACTGGCCGCGTTCTGCACGGCCTTCTGGGAGCGGGCCCTCGCCGGGGATGGGAGCGGGACGTCATGAGCGCCGGGACGGCGGACGGTGGGCTGCTGGACGCCGTACGGCAGCGGCTCGCGGAGAGCGGTGCCGACCCGACGCCTGCCCGGGTGGCGGCGGCGCTCCGGGCTCAGGGGCGGCTGTTGGGTGACACGGAAGTGCTCGGCGCCGCCGAGGAGTTGCGATGCGAGCTGGTGGGGACCGGGCCGCTGGAACCCCTGCTCGCCGACGGCTCGGTGACGGACGTACTGGTCTCGGCGCCCGACCGGGTGTGGGTGGACCGGGGCGGCGGCCTGGAGCTCACGGCCGTGTCGTTCGCCGACGCCGCGTCCGTACGGAGGCTGGCGCAGCGGCTGGCGGCGGTGGCGGGGCGCCGGCTGGACGACGCCAGGCCCTGGGTGGATGCCCGGCTGCCCGATGGGACCCGGATGCACGCGGTGCTGCCGCCGGTGGCGGTCGGTTCGACGTATCTGTCGCTGCGGGTGGTGCGGCCGAAGGCGTTCGCCCTGGCGGAGCTGACTGTCGCCGGGACGATTCCGCCGGGCGGGGACCGGATCCTGCGGGCGCTGATCGAGGCCCGGCTTTCGTTCCTGATCAGCGGCGGTACGGGCACGGGGAAGACCACGCTGCTGTCGACCCTGCTCGGCCTGGTGGGCGAGCGCGAGCGGATCGTGCTGGCCGAGGATTCGGCGGAGCTGCGGCCCGACCATCCGCATGTGGTGCGGCTGGAGGGCAAACCTGCCAACCAGGAGGGCGCTGGCCTGGTGACGCTGCGGGACCTGGTCCGTCAGGCGCTGCGGATGCGGCCGGACCGGCTGGTGGTCGGGGAGGTACGGGGCTCCGAGGTCACCGAACTCCTGGCCGCCCTGAACACGGGGCACGAGGGCGGCTGCGGGACCGTGCACGCCAATACGGCGGCGGACGTTCCCGCGCGCCTGGAGGCCCTGGGGACGGCGGCCGGCCTCGACCGGGCGGCGCTGCACAGTCAGCTGGCGGCCGCGCTGTCCGTCGTGATCCATCTCGCGCGTGACCGGGGCGGGCGCCGGCGGATCGCCGAGGTGCATGTCCTGGAGAGGGACACCACCGGGCTGGTGGTGCCGGTGCCCGCGCTGCGCTGGGGCGCGGAGGCGTTCGTGCGGGAGCGGGGCTGGCCTCGGCTGCTGACGCTGATCGGGGGCGCGCGGTGAGGGCGGTGACGATGTGGGCCCCCGGGGCCGTGGCGGCGCTGTGCGCCGTGGCGGCGATCCGGCTGACGGTCGGCCACGAGCGTGGGCTGCGACGGGCCCGGCTGCTGTTCGCGGACGGCGTGGCGGCGGACGGTGTGGCGACGGATGGCGTGGCACCGGGGCCGCGGCCGTGGGAGCGATGGCTGCCGGGAGTGCGCGGGTGGGCGCGTGGGCCGGGTGGTGAGTGGCTCTGTCTGCCGCTGGGGGCCCTGCTGGCCCTGGTCGGGCAGTCGGCGCTGCCGCTGGTCGCGGGAGGACTGGCGGTGCCGTTGGCGGGGCGGTGGCTGCGAGCGAGGGAACGGCGCGGGGCGCGGGAGCGACGGGCCGACCTGATCGTCGCGCTGTGCGGCGCGGCCGCGGGCGAGCTGCGGGCAGGCCTGCAGCCCGTACAGGCCCTCCAGGCCGCGGCGGTGTCCACCGGTGGGCTGGGAGGCGCGCAGGCCGCGGTGCGGGCGGCGGCGCGGTTCGGCGGCGACGTACCTGACGCGCTGCGGCGGGCGGCGCGCGAGCCGGGGGCGGAGGGTCTCGTAGGGCTCGCCGCGTGCTGGCGGGTCGCCGTGGACGGCGGAGCGGGCCTGGCCGCCGGGCTGGACCGGCTGGAGGCCGCTCTGCGGGCGGAGCGGGACCAGCGCGAGGAGCTGCGGGCGCGGCTGGCGGGTGCCTGGTCGACCGTGGTGGTGCTCGCGCTGCTTCCGGTGGTGGGGCTGGCGATGGGCTGGGCGCTGGGCGCGGAGCCGTCGCGGGTGTTGCTGCACACCCCGGCGGGCCTGGGATGCCTGGCCGTGGGCGGCCTGCTGGAAGGCGCGGGCCTGTGGTGGGCCGCCCGGATCGTACGGGCAGGTGAGGCGCCATGACCGGTGCGGATGTCCACAGGCTGTGGGTGGCGGTCTCGATGCTGGCCGCCGCCGGATGTCTGGCCTTCACGATCACGGCCGGGCGGCGCGGCCGGCGGGCTCGCGGGCGGCTAACGGCCCTGCTGACGGCGGGGACGGCGGAGAGCCGGCCGCGTCCTCGGCGGTGGGGCGGGGAGCAGCGGGCGACGAGGGTGTGGGCGCGGAAATGGGGGCCACCTCTCGGTGCGGTTATCACCGGTTGGGTCCTGGTCGGCGGGGTGCCCGGCTGGGTGGTGGGGCTGGCCGGGGCTTGCTGGCTCCGGAGATGGCTGCGGACGAGGAGGCCCGTCGACCGCACCCGGGGGGACGAGGTGGAGCGGCAGCTCCCGCTCGCCGCGGATCTGCTGGCCGCGTGTATCGCGGCGGGGGCGGGACCGCGCGAGGCGGCGGAGGCGGTCGGTGAGTCGCTGGGCGGGCCGGTCGGCGCCCGGCTGGCAGCGACGGCGGCCGAGCTACGGCTCGGCGGGGAACCGGCCGCGGCATGGGGGCGGTTCGGCGAGATACCGGGCGCGGCGGGGCTGGCCCGCTGTCTGCGGCGGGCCGGGGAGACGGGAGCGCCGGCGGCGGAGCCGGTGTCCCGGCTGGCCGAAGGCCTGCGGGCACAACGCTCGCGCGGCGCCGTGGCCAGGGCCCAGCGCGCCCAGGTGCTGATCACCGCTCCGGTGGGGCTGTGCTTCCTGCCCGCCTTCCTGACGGTGGGAGTGGCGCCGGTGCTCATCGGGTTGGCGGGCGGGCTGCTGCAGGGCGACTGAGCCTCTCGGCCCGGCTTTTCACTCGGCTCTTTTCAGTCGATTCACTCGGCTTTTTTCGTTCGGCGGTTTCTACGGGGAGGCGGATATCGGGATGAGGATGCGACGTATGCGGTATGTGCGACGGCTGTGTCAGGCGCGGCTGCGCCGTTCGCGCACCGACGCGGGGATGACCACGTCCGAGTACGCGGTGGGGACGATCGCCGCCTGTGCGTTCGCGGCCGTGCTCTACAAGATCGTCACGAGCGCGCCCGTCTCGGACGCGTTGGAGTCGGTGATCGGGAGGGCGCTCCATGCGCAGTTCTGAGGCGGACCTGGGGCCCCCGCGCCGTACAGGCCGGCGGCCCGGCGGCGACCGGGGGACGGTGACGGCGGAGGCAGCCGTGGCGGTGCCGGCGCTGCTGGTGTTCGCCCTGGCCCTGATCTGGGCGCTGACGGCGGCTTCCGCGCAGATCCGGTGCGTGGACGCGGCGCGGGCGGGGGCGCGGGCGGCCGCCAGGTCCGAGCCGCGGGCCGGGGTCCTTGCCGCCGCCCGTTCGGCCGCCCCCGAGGACGCCAGGATCACGCTGGGGCGTACGGGCGACCTGTGGCAGGTGCGGGTGGAGGCTCCCACGCCGGGGCCGGGTGCGCTGGCCCTGACGCTCACCGCGGAGGCGGCGGCGTCGGCGGAGGACGTCTTGGATCCCGCAGGCCCCGCAGCCCCTGCGGACGCTGTGGGCCCCGCCGATACCGTCGCGGACGGCACGGCGGACCCCGGGGCCGGAGAGGCGGGGCCATGACCAGGGACCGGGGGTCGGCGACGGTGTGGGTGGCCATGGCGGCGACCACGCTGTGTGTGGTGTTCGCCGCGGTGCTCGCGCTGGGGCAGGCGGTCGTCGCCCGGCACCGGGCGGGTGGGGCCGCGGACCTGGCGGCCCTCGCCGCCGCGGACCGCGCGCTGTGGGGGCCGACGGATGCCTGCGGCAGAGCGGCCGAGGTGGCGGCCGCGCAGGGGGCGGAGGTGGTGCGGTGCGGGCTGAACGGGGAGATCGCTGATGTGACGGCACGGGCGCGCTTCGGGCCGTATGCCCCGACGGTCAGGGCCCGTGCGGGCCCTCCGCCCGCGACGCCCCCGCCCGGCTCCCCGCAGGCTCCCGCGCAGGCTCCCTCGGAGGCGGCGGCTATGCCACGGGAGGCGCGTCCGGCGCAGCCCTGAGCAGCTCGGTCAGGAGCCGTACGGCGCCCCGCTTGTGCAAGGGCTCGTTGCCGTTGCCGCACTTGGGGGACTGGATGCAGGAGGGGCACCCGGCCTCGCACTCGCAGGACGCGATGGCCTCGCGGGTGGCGGTGAGCCACTCACGGGCCGTCTGGAAGGCGCGCTCGGCGAATCCCGCGCCGCCGGGATGACCGTCGTACACGAAGACGGTCGGCAGCAGGGTGTCCGGGTGGAGCGGTACGGAGACCCCGCCGATGTCCCAGCGGTCGCAGGTGGCGAAGAGGGGGAGCATGCCGATGGACGCGTGTTCGGCGGCGTGCAGCGCGCCGCCCAGCTGCTCCGGGTTGACCCGGGCCGCGTCCAGCTGGCCCTCCGTGACCGTCCACCACACGGCCCGCGTACGCAGCGTCCGCGGGGGCAGGTCGAGCTTGCTCTCGCCGAGGACCTCGCCGGTGATGAGCCGGCGTCGCAGGAAGGAGACGACCTGGTTGGTGACTTCGACGGAGCCGTAGCACAGGCGTCCCTCGCCCCACGGGATCGTGGTGTCGGTTTCCAGGACGGAGATGGCGGTGGTGTCGCGGGCGGTGGTGGAGTACGGCGGGGCGGCCTCCTCGACCAGGGCGACGGAGTCCGCGAGATCCAGTCGCTTGACCAGGTAGGTGCGGCCCTGGTGGAGATGGACGGCGCCGTCGTGGACAGCGGTGTGCGAGGCCGGTTCGTCGACCGTGCCCAGCAGCCGGCCGGTCGCCGCCTCGACGATCTGGACCGGACGGCCGCCCTCGCCCCGGATATCGGTCAGGTCGGCGGCCCGTTCGCGGCGGGTCCAGTACCAGCCGGAGGTACGGCGGCGCAGCAGGCCCGCGGCTTCCAGCTGCGGGAGCAGGCCGGGGACGGCCGGGCCGAAGAGCGGCAGATCGGCTTCGGTGAGGGGGAGTTCGGCGGCGGCGGCGCACAGATGGGGAGCCAGGACGTACGGGTTGTCCGGGTCGAGGACGGTGGACTCGACGGGCTGCTGGAACAGCGCCTCGGGGTGGTGGACGAGGAACGTGTCCAGCGGATCGTCCCGGGCGACCAGGATGGCCAGCGCCCCCTGCCCGGAGCGGCCGGCCCGGCCTGCCTGCTGCCACAGGGAGGCGCGGGTGCCCGGATAACCGGCGATGACGACGGCGTCCAGGCCCGAGACGTCGATCCCCAGCTCCAGGGCCGTGGTCGCGGCGAGGCCGAGGAGTTCGCCGGAGTGCAGGGCGTTCTCCAGGGCGCGGCGCTCCTCGGGGAGGTAGCCGCCCCGATAGGCGGCCACCCGGCGGGCCAGGGAGCGGTCCACCTCGGCCAGGCGTTCCTGGGCGATGACGGAGACGAGCTCGGCGCCGCGCCGGGAGCGTACGAAGGCGACCGTCCGGACACCCTGGACGGTCAGATCGGTGAGGAGGTCGGCGGTCTCGGCCGTGGCGGTACGGCGCACCGGCGCGCCCTTCTCGCCCTGGAGTTCGGTGAGCGGGGGCTCCCAGAGGGCGAACACCAGTTCGCCGCGCGGGGAGGCGTCGTCGGCGACCTCCTGGACGGGCAGTCCGGTGAGCCGGCCGGCGGCCAGGGCGGGTTCCGCCGCGGTGGCGGAGGCGAGCAGGAAGACCGGATGCGCACCGTAGCGGGCGCATACGCGGCGGAGCCGGCGCAGCACCTGGGCGACGTGTGAGCCGAAGACACCCCGGTAGGTGTGGCACTCGTCGATGACGACATAGCGCAGGGAACGCAGGAAGGAGGCCCAGCGAGGGTGGGAGGGGAGGATCCCCCGGTGCAGCATGTCCGGGTTGGTCAGCACGTAATTGGCGTACTGCCTGACCCATTCGCGCTCCTCGACGGGCGTGTCGCCGTCGTAGACGGCAGGGCGCACGCGGTTGCCGAGCGGGGCGGCGAGCGCCTTGACGGCGCGGCGCTGGTCGGCCGCGAGGGCCTTGGTCGGGGCGAGATAGAGCGCGGTCGTGCCCCGGCCGTTGGCGGCCTCGGCGCCGTCGAGGAGGGTCGTCAGCACCGGAGCGAGGTAGGCGAGGGACTTGCCGGACGCGGTACCGGTGGCGATGACGACCGATTCGCCGTCCAGGGCGTGCTCGGCGGCGGCCGCCTGGTGGGCCCAGGGATGGTCGATTCCGGCCTGCTGGATGGCATGGACGACTTCGGCGCGGATGCGATCGGGCCAGACCGCATGACGACCGGCACGAGGGGGCAGGTGCTCCGTATGGGTGATGCGCGCAGCACGGCCCGCCCCCGCGGCGAGCCGGTCGAGGACCGTATCGGGGGAGGGGCGGTTGTCCCCGCTCTCGGGGAGTCCATGGGGGCGGCGATTCCTGGCCATCGGCATCGAGTGTGTCACCGGCTTGACGGACAATGGTCCCAAGGCGTCGTGTACGGCCGCCGGTAAGTGATTGAATGCCATGGCGGCTGGCGATACGTCCCCTGGCTCCGTCGGGGAGACCCGAGGGGCGACCGCTCGATAGCAAGGTGCTGGAGGATCCGTGGACCTGTCCCTGTCGACTCGCAATGTGTCCGGCCCTGGTGGCGACCGTACGGTCGTCGAGGTCGGTGGCGAGATTGATGTGTATACCGCGCCCAAGCTGCGCGAGCAGTTGGTCGAGTTGGTGAACGACGGCAGCTACCACCTGGTTGTCGACATGGAGGGCGTGGACTTCCTGGACTCGACCGGTCTCGGCGTGCTCGTGGGTGGCCTGAAGCGAGTGCGCGCCCATGAGGGCTCGCTGCGTCTGGTCTGCAACCAGGAGCGCATTCTCAAGATCTTCCGGATCACCGGTCTGACCAAGGTGTTCCCGATCCACACCACGGTCGACGAGGCCGTGGCTGCCACCGACTGAGGTCGGCAGCAGCCTTCCGGAGGAACTGGGCGGAGGGCACCGGGCGTCATGCCCGGATGCCCCGCGCTCGTGAGTTTTTACGCTCGTACGTTCGAGGGGATCGCATGGCCACCGTTGAACTCCGCTTCAGCGCCCAGCCCGAACATGTCAGGACGGCCCGTCTGGTGGCGGCCGCCGTGGCACGCCGGGCCGGCGTGGATGAAGCTGTGTTGGACGAGGTCAGGCTGGCCGTCGGTGAGGCGTGCAGCCGGGCGGTCGGGCTGCACCGCAGTCATGGCATCACCGCTCCGGTGCGCGTCGTGCTGATCGAGGGGGAGAAGGCTTTCTCCATCGAGGTCGGTGACGAGGTGCCGGCCGCGGGCGGTGACGCCGGGAACGCGAAGGCGTCCCCGGGTGATCTCCAGGAGAGCGACGCCGAGGGCGAGGACGAAATGGGCCTCGCGGTCATCAGCGGACTCGTCGACGACGTGCAGGTCACCGCCGACGACGACGGCGGCGTCATCCGGATGAGCTGGCCGACGGCGTCAGCCGTCGCGCCCGCCCGATCGTGATCTGATACCCGGTCCGGACCCGCGCCGACTCACCGCACATGCGGCGGGCCGGGTGTCGGGCCGGGTCGATGAGCGGACGGACGGCACGGATTGACGTGCCGTCCGTTTCTCTGTGCCGACGGGCGCACCGGTCTCTGTGCCGACGGGCGCACCGGATGCGCCCGTCCGCCCCGGCTGCCCCGCCCGGCTGTCCGGCCTGCCGGGCGTGAGGTGTCTCTCCCTTGGTGCAAATGGCTTCAAAAGCCCATTGATCGGACGTTCGGCACGTGATGGCCACCCACCTGGCGTGTAAGTTCCGGGGCCGAGAGCCTTGGAAGGGACCAATCCGGTGAACAAGAAGCTTGCGGCCGCGCTGTCCGGCGGTGCGGTACTGCTCATGGCGCTGTCGGGCTGCAGCAGCGACGACAACGACAACAAGGTGAACGACTGGGCCAAGAAGGTCTGCGACCAGGTCCAGCCCCAGCTGCAGAAGATCGCGGCCGCCAACACCTCCATCCAGCAGGCGACCTCGGACAGCACCAAGCCCGCCGAGGTCCGGAAGACCGACGCGGCGGCCTTCCGGTCCATCTCCGGCGCCTACAAGGCGCTGGGCTCCGCCGTGAACAGCGCGGGCGCCCCGCCCGTCAAGGACGGCGAGAAGATCCAGCAGGAGGCTGTCAAGGAGCTCAACTCCACCGCGGCGGCCTATCAGAGCCTGGGGACCGGCGTCGACGCGCTCGACATCAACAATCAGGCGAAGTTCGCCGACGGCCTCAAGGGCGTCGCGGACGAGCTGACCAAGATCAGCCAGAGCGGTGACCAGGCGCTGCAGCAGCTCCAGTCCGGCGAGGTCGGCAAGGCGATGGCGAAGCAGCCCGGCTGTCAGAAGCCGGCGCCGTCCGCCGCCGGGAGCGCTGCCGTGACCCCGTCGGCGGGCAGCGGATCGTGACCGGTACCGCCTTGGCGTAGCCGGCCGCCGGTACGGCCCGGGCACAGCCGCTGACGCCTCCCGGCGCGGCGGCCCACGGCATCCGCCCGGGGTGCTCTCGGCTCATCCCGAACCAGGCCATCCCGAACCACAGGCCATCCCGAACCAGGCCATCGCGGCCCGGTGTCCCCGAACAGGACGCCGGGCCGCGAGCCGTTGTCACGGGGAGCAGCCACAATGGGCGGGTGAGTACGACCAGCCTTCCCGCGCCCGACCGTTCGCCCCGACTCCGCGCCGCCCTGCTCGCCGCGGACTTCACCGCCGACGGCATGCTCGACCTCCTCGGCGCTCCCGCCTATGCCGCGCTGGCCCGCAGCGAGACCGTGCCCGCGCTGCGCGCCACCCGCGGCGACACCCCGCTCGAAACCCTCATTCGGCTCTTCCTGCTCCAGCGGCCCGTCCCGTGGGATCGGGCGCGGGCCGTCCTGCCGCTGGAGGAGGCCCTGGCCGACGGCTGGGTCGTCCAGGAGGGTGAGGAGATCCGTGCGACGGTGGACGTACGGCCGTTCGGCGGACCCGAGGGGCAGGACTGGTTCATCGTCTCCGACCTGGGCTTCGCCGTCGGTGGCGCGGGCGGGGCGAGCGGCCACGACGAGGGGGTGGTGCTCGGCGTCGGCGGCGCTTCGACGACCCTCGCCGGGCTCACCGTGCGGACGCCCGTCGCGACCGCGCTCGACATCGGTACCGGCTCCGGCATCCAGGCGCTGCACGCCGCCCAGTACGCCACGCGGGTCACCGCCACCGATCTGAATCCGCGGGCACTCGCCTTCACCCGGCTGACGCTGGCCCTGTCCGACATGCCCGCCGCCGAGTTGTACCAGGGCTCGCTGTTCGAGCCGGTGGCGGACGCGACGTACGACCTGATCGTCTCCAACCCGCCGTTCGTCATCTCGCCCGGTGCCCGGCTCACCTACCGGGACGGCGGGATGGGCGGGGACGACCTGTGCCGCACGCTCGTTCAGCAGGCCGGGGAGCGGCTCAACCAGGGCGGGTTCGCGCACTTCCTCGCCAACTGGCAGCACGTGGAAGGGGAGGAGTGGCAGGAGCGGCTGCGCTCGTGGGTGCCGCGCGGCTGCGACGCCTGGATCGTGCAGCGCGAAGTCCAGGACGTGACCCAGTACGCCGAGCTGTGGCTGCGCGACAGCGGCGACCACCGCGCTGATCCGGAGGCGTACGCCGCGCGGTACGAGGCGTGGCTGGACGAGTTCGAGGCCCGCAAGACCAAGGCGGTCGGCTTCGGCTGGATCACGCTCAGGAAGTCGGGCACCGAGCAGCCGTCGATCGTCGTCGAGGAATGGCCGCACCCCGTGGAGCAGCCGCTGGGCGACACCGTACGAGCCCACTTCGAACGGCGGGACTATCTGCGGACGCGCGACGACGCGGCTCTCCTCGCCGATCATTTCGTGCTGGCTCCCGAGGTCGTCCAGGAGCAGGTCGGGCTGCCCGGCGCGGAGGATCCCGAGCATGTGGTGCTGCGGCAGCACCGGGGCATGCGGCGGGCCACGAAGGTCGACGCGGTCGGGGCCGGGTTCGCCGGTGTCTGTGACGGGACACTGAGCGCGGGCCGGATCCTGGACGCGATCGCGCAGCTCATGGGGGAGGATCCGGTACTGCTCCGGGACCGTACGCCCCAGGCGATCCGGCTGCTGGTGGAGGAGGGCTTCCTGGAACCGGCGCCCGTCGCGCGCTGACGCCTGTCGGCCCGGCGCCCGCCGCGCGCTGACGCCTCCTGTCGCCCAAGCGCCCGCCCGTCCGGCAGTCTGCGGGCGGTGCTGGCCGGGCGGGCGGTGCTGGCCGGGCGCCCCGGTGCGGGGCGGGCGGCGCGGGGCGGGGCGGTCGCGCGCGGCGTTCATCCGGAATTCGCGCCAGTGACGTCCCGGGGTGCCAGCCTCAGCCTGCTGCATTCTCGGCGCCCCGCGACAGGTGCCACGGCGGAACGGGGTACGGGCATGGAGAGCGGGCCGGCGATCTTCGCGGGGACGGCGTTCACGCTGTTCGGGGCCGGACTGCTGCTGTGGACGGGAGCGCGGGTCCTGCACCGGGCACCGGTGGCCCACGGAGTGCGGCCCGCGGCGTCCATCGCGCTCGCGACACTCTCGGGCGTGGTCTTTCTCGCTCTCGGCCTCTGGTGCTTCGGTCGTATGTGATCCGATCCCTCCCCCGTGCCCGACCGGAACCTCCCGGTTCATGATCGTCCCGGGGCCCGAAGGGCCCCGGCAGGCCGCCGGACCTGCACCGGACGTACCGCGAGAGCCCCCGCGTATCGCGTCGGCGCCGCTGGGCGGAACCGTCGGCCGTGCCGTCCGACGTGGCGGGCGCAGGGGTCCGGGCGGCAGGAATGCCTGGAGTCGGGTTACCGTTCGAGTGGCCGTTGCGGGCTTTTGCCGTTTGACACAGGGGCGGGTTGTACCGTCACACTCCGCAGCGAAGCAGCGTCACCGCTGGGCCGTACCGTGCCCTGCCGTGCCGTTCTCCGTACCCCGTACGGGCCCACCGAGCGTCGACCGGAGAGAAGAGCGAAGTTGTCCCCGACCAGCGAGACCGCAGACGGCGGCCGCCGACTCGTCATCGTCGAGTCGCCCGCCAAGGCGAAGACGATCAAGGGCTACCTCGGCCCTGGCTATGTCGTCGAGGCGAGCGTCGGGCACATCCGCGACCTGCCGAGCGGCGCCGCCGAGGTGCCCGAGAAGTACACGGGCGAGGTGCGCCGGCTCGGCGTGGACGTCGAGAACGACTTCCAGCCGATCTACGTCGTGAACGCCGACAAGAAGGCCCAGGTCAGAAAGCTCAAGGAGCTGCTGGCCGAGTCCGACGAGCTCTACCTCGCCACCGATGAGGACCGCGAGGGCGAAGCCATCGCGTGGCACCTGCAGGAAGTCCTCAAGCCCAAGGTCCCCGTCCACCGGATGGTCTTCCACGAGATCACCAAGGACGCGATCCGCGCCGCCGTCGCCAACCCGCGCGAACTGAACACGCGCTTGGTCGACGCGCAGGAGACCCGCCGTATCCTCGACCGGCTGTACGGGTACGAGGTCTCGCCGGTCCTGTGGAAAAAGGTCATGCGGGGGCTCTCCGCCGGCCGCGTCCAGTCCGTGGCCACCCGGCTCGTCGTCGAGCGGGAGCGCGAGCGCATCGCCTTCCGCTCCGCCGAGTACTGGGACCTGACCGGCACGTTCTCCACCGGCCGCGCCGGTGACGCCTCCGACCCGTCCTCGCTGGTCGCCCGGCTGAACTCGGTCGACGGCCGGCGTGTCGCGCAGGGCCGCGACTTCGGTTCGGACGGCCGGCTCAAGTCCGACCAGGTGCTGCACCTGGACGAGGCGAACGCCCGGGCCCTGGCCACGGCTCTGGAGAGCGCCTCCTTCTCCGTCCGCTCGGTCGAGTCCAAGCCGTACCGCCGCTCCCCGTACGCCCCGTTCCGCACGACGACCCTCCAGCAGGAGGCGTCGCGGAAGCTCGGCTTCGGTGCGAAGTCCACGATGCAGGTCGCGCAGAAGCTGTACGAGAACGGCTTCATCACCTATATGCGTACCGACTCGACGACCCTCTCGGACACCGCTGTCTCGGCGGCCCGGGCGCAGGTCACGCAGTTGTACGGGGCTGACTACCTGCCGGACAAGCCGCGCACGTACGCCGGCAAGGTCAAGAACGCCCAGGAGGCGCACGAGGCGATCCGTCCCTCGGGTGATCGTTTCCGCACTCCGGCGGAGACCGGCCTGACCGGCGACCAGTTCAGGCTCTACGAGCTGATCTGGAAGCGGACCGTCGCCTCCCAGATGAAGGACGCCGTCGGCAACAGCGTCACCGTCAGGATCGGCGGCCGTGCCTCCGACGGGCGGGACGCGGAATTCTCCGCCTCGGGCAAGACGATCACCTTCCACGGCTTCATGAAGGCGTACGTCGAAGGCGCGGACGACCCGAACGCGGAACTGGACGACCGCGAGCGCCGGCTGCCGCAGGTCGCCGAGGGCGACGCGCTGTCCGCCGAGGAGGTCTCGGTCGACGGCCACGCCACCAAACCGCCGGCCCGCTACACCGAAGCCTCGCTGGTCAAGGAGCTGGAAGAGCGCGAGATCGGCCGCCCGTCGACCTACGCCTCGATCATCGGCACCATCCTCGACCGCGGCTACGTCTTCAAGAAGGGCACGGCACTCGTCCCCTCCTTCCTCTCCTTCGCCGTGGTGAACCTGCTGGAGAAGCACTTCGGCAGACTGGTCGACTACGACTTCACGGCCAGGATGGAAGACGACCTCGACCGCATCTCGCGCGGTGAGGCCAAGGCCGTGCCGTGGCTCAAGCGGTTCTACTTCGGCGAGGGCGACGACAACGCGGGCGCCGCCTCGGGCGCGGGCAACGGCGACGGGGACCACCTCGGCGGCCTGAAGGAGCTCGTCACGGACCTCGGCGCGATCGACGCCCGCGAGATCTCCTCCTTCCCCGTCGGCGACGGCATCATGCTGCGCGTCGGCCGCTACGGCCCGTACGTGGAACGCGGCGAGAAGGACGAAGAGGGCCACCAGCGCGCGGACGTGCCGGAGGACATCGCGCCCGACGAGCTGACGGTCGGGTACGCGGAGGAACTGCTGGCCAAGCCGAGCGGCGACTTCGAGCTGGGCGCGGACCCGGAGAGCGGCAACCAGATCGTCGCGAAGGACGGCCGGTACGGCCCGTACGTCACCGAGATCCTCCCGGACGGCACCCCGAAGACCGGCAAGAACGCGGTCAAGCCGCGTACCGCCTCCCTCTTCAAGTCCATGGCCCTGGACACGGTCACCCTGGCCGACGCCCTCAAGCTGATGTCGCTGCCCCGGGTGGTCGGCGCGGACGCCGAAGGTGTCGAGATCACCGCGCAGAACGGCCGGTACGGCCCGTACCTCAAGAAGGGCACGGACTCGCGGTCCCTGACGACCGAGGACCAGCTCTTCGACATCACGCTCGACGAGGCGCTGGCGATCTACGCCCAGCCGAAGCAGCGGGGGCGGGCCGCGGCCAAGCCGCCGCTGAAGGAGCTGGGCACCGACCCGGTGAGCGAGCGTCCCGTCGTGGTGAAGGACGGCCGGTTCGGGCCGTACGTCACGGACGGCGAGACGAACGCGACCCTGCGGAGCGACGACAGCGTCGAGGCGATCACGCCCGAGCGCGGCTACGAGCTGCTGGCGGAGAAGCGCGCCAAGGGGCCGGCCAAGAAGACGGCGAAGAAGGCTCCGGCGAAGAAGGCCCCGGCGAAGAAGGCGACGACGGCCAAGAAGACCGCCGCCAAGAAGACGACGACGGCCAAGAAGACGACGGCCGCGAAGACGACCGCGGCCAAGAAGACGACCGCGAAGAAGACGGCGGCGTCGGCGAAGTCCGACGAATAGAAGTCCGACGATCGGACGAAGAGAAGTCCGACGATCGGACGAACAGAAGTTGGACGAGCGGAAGTCGCACGCGTAGTAGCCGTCGGCAGGGGTAGGCGGCTCCGCGCCGCACCCGTACGGGATGGGTGTGGCGCGGGTTGCTCCTGTGGGGGCGCGGGGGGTGTCTCATACGCCGCTCTTCGCCGTCCCGGACACCCCGCTTCCAAGACACCGCCCCACTCGGCACAGGCGTCAGGCGCCCGTATGTTCGGATGGGGCCTCCAGGGAGCCAATAGCTCCGGATAGGCTGGGCGGATGACGCGAGCCGAGCAGCCAACGGTCGTGAGCCCCACCTCCGACTCCGACGCCCTTGCCGCAGACTCACGAGAGCGTGCCGTGCGATCTTTGCTGCGCCTTCCCCCGCTCAGGCGGTTGTGGGGCGCCCAGCTCGTCGGTGGGACCGGCGACGCACTCGCCGTTCTCGTGCTTCTGCTGCTGTCGTTGCAGGCGGCGATCGCCGAGGGCTCGTTCGGTGCTGGATACCGGGGGGTGGCGTTCGCCGTCGCCGCCGTGTTCGGTGCCCGGGTCCTCGCGACGCTGTTGTTCGGAGGCGTTCTCCTGCGTCCGCTCTCGACGCTGCTGGCGCCGGGCACCGGGATGAGGAAGACGCCACCCGTGAACGGCGCCGGGGAGCAGGACTCCTCGGCGGGCGGCAGCACGCCCGCCCTCGACGTGCCCCGGCCCGCCGGGAAGGCCAGGAAGCCCAGGAAGCCCAAGGCCGCCCGACCGGCCCGGGACGGCGGACCGCTGGACCGTCGCTGGACGATGATCGGCGCGGATGTGATCCGCCTCGTCCTGCTCATCATCGCCCCGCTCTGGATCACCTGGACTCCCGGCCGCGCGCTGCCGATCCTGCTGAGCACCGTCTTCGTCGCCGGTGTCGCCGAGCGGTTCTGGACGGTCGCCAAGGAGAGCGCCGCTCCGGCCCTGCTCCCGGCCCCACCGCTGGAGGGCGCGGCCGTGCGCCCGCTGCCCGATCACCTCGACGCGCTGCGGCGTCTCTCGCTGCGTACGTCCTTCGTCGCCGTACCGGCCGCTGCCGCGGTCCTGCTTGTCGCCACGCTGATCGGCAACCTGCTGGGCACGGGCATCGAGTGGTTCTCACTGCACCAGGCGGCGCTCGGCTCCTACGTCGCGGCCGGACTGTTCTCCGCGTCCGTGTCCGCCCTGTACTTCCTCGAACTGCCGGACGGCCGTACGCCGCGACCGCGCTCCCTGTTCGAAGGACTGCGCCGGCCGTCGGCGCGGGGCACCGGCAACGGCGCCGGCACCGATGCGGGAACAGGCGGTGGTTCGGACAAGGGCCGCACGGGCGCCGTGCCTCTGCTCGTTCTCGCCTGCGCCGCGATCGCGGCGGCCGTCGCGGCCGCCGTCGCCGTCTCCGTACTCCACGCCAAGGATCTCGGCGGCGGCCCCGTCACCTTCGCACTGCTCGTACTCGCCCTGACCGGCGGCACGGGACTCGGTATCCGCGGTGCCGTGAAGGTACTGCCCGCCCTGTCCCGACGCCGTCTGCTCGCACTGGCGATCGCGGTCACCGGTATCGCGCTGCTGGCCATGGGCCTCGTACCCGACACGGCGACCGTGCTGTTCCTCGCGCTGTTCACCGGCTTCACGGCCGGTGTCGCGGCGAGTACCGGCCACACCCTTCTCGACCTGGAGACCGAGGAGTACGGTCGACGTGCAGTCACCGAACACCTCCACGCGGTGGTACGGGTCTTCATCGGACTCGGCGTGGTCGTCGCCCCCCTCGTCGCCGCCGCCATCGGTCCGCACCGCCTCACCAACGGCGACTTCGTCTTCGCCCACGACGGAGCCGCTTACACGCTGATGCTGGTCGGCGCGCTGCTGCTGCCCGTAGCGGCCGTCGTTCTCGCCAAGACGGACGACCGTTCCGGTGTTCCGCTGCGCCGGGATCTCCTGGACGCACTGCGTGGCGGCGCCGATCCTGCGCAGGCCCCGGCCGCGACCGGCTTCTTCCTCGCGATCGAGGGCGGAGACGGTGCTGGCAAGTCCACCCAGGTGGAGGCGCTGGCGGACTGGATCCGGGCCAAGGGCCACGAAGTCGTGGTCACCCGCGAGCCGGGCGCCACCCCGGTCGGCAAGCGGCTCCGCTCGATCCTGCTGGACGTGTCGAGCGCGGGCCTGTCGAACCGCGCCGAGGCACTGCTGTACGCCGCCGACCGTGCCGAGCACGTGGACTCGGTCGTACGCCCCGCTCTGGAGCGCGGCGCGATCGTCATCTCCGACCGTTACATCGATTCGTCCGTCGCCTACCAGGGCGCGGGCCGTGATCTCTCGCCGACCGAGATCGCCCGTATCTCCCGCTGGGCGACCGACGGTCTCGTACCGCACCTCACGGTGCTGCTCGACGTCTCCCCGGAGACGGCGCGGGAGCGCTTCACCGAGGCCCCGGACCGGCTGGAGTCCGAGCCCGCCGACTTCCACCGGCGGGTACGGTCCGGCTTCCTGACGCTCGCCGCCGCCGACCCGGCCCGGTATCTCGTCGTGGACGCCGGCCAGGAGCCGGCGTCGGTCACCACGGTCGTACGGCACCGGCTCGACCAGCTGCTGCCGCTCTCCGAGGCCGAGGTGAAGGCCCAGGAAGAGGCACGGAAGGCCGCCATCGAGGAAGCCCGCCGCAGGGCTGAGGAAGAGGCGGCGCGGAAGGCCGAGCAGGAGCGGCTGGAGCGCGAGCGCGAGGCGCAGCTCGCCAAGCTCCGGGCCGAGGTGGAGGAGCGCAAGCGCCGCGAGCTGGAAGAGGCCCGGCAGCGCGAGGCCGAACGGCAGGAGGAGGAGGCCAGGCAGCGCGCCGAGGAGGAACGCCGGCGGGCCGAGGAGGAGCGCAGGCGGCGCGAGGCGGAGGAGAAGGCGTACGAGGCGGAGCAGGCGCGCCTCAGGCGGCAGGCCCAGGAAGAGGCCAGGCTTCGCGCGGAGGCGGAGGAGCGGCGCCGCGAGAAGCAGCGCAAGGCGGAGGAGGCGCTGCTCAGGGCCGAGGAGGCCCGGCGGCTCGCCGAAGAGGCGGCCGCTGCGGCGGCCGCTGCGGAGCCCTCGACTCCTGCGGCGCCCCCGACTCCTTCGGTCTCCTCGACCCCGACGGTCTCGCCGAACGAGGTCACGGTCGCCACGCCGGTCGTCCTGCGGAAGCCGAAGTTCGCCCCGGACGAGGTGACGCAGGAGGTCCCGCAGGTCAAGGACCGGGCCGCCGACGAGACGGCGGTGCTTCCCCAGGTGCGGGACGAACCGCGTGACACACGGGAACCCCGCGACACACGGGAACCCCGGGATGCGAGTGACCCGCGTGAGGCGTGGGGTCCGCGAGGAACGACGGACCCGCGTGAGGCGAGTGCGGCCGAGGAGACCGCCGTACTCCCGCCCGTACGGAACGCCGATCCGGCCGACCGTGTGCCTCGGGGCTTCTTCCGTGAGGACGCCCCGGCTCCGCCCGTGCCCCCGGAAGGCAGCAACGACCGCACCAGGGAACTGCCGATCCACCCGGACGCGAGCGCGGAGCGCGAACCGGTCCGTGGCCAGGAGCAGGGCCAGGAGCGCCCGCGCCGTCGCTCGGACTGGGCGGAGGAGACGCCGCTGGACGACCTTCCGACCCTGGCGGACGAACTGCTGGGCCCGCACGACGACGATGACGACAGCAACGGTCGGCGCCGCCGCTAGGTCCTGTCCGGCGGACAGGACCTGGTGCCGCGAGCGGCACGGGTTCCACCGGCGTGGCGTGTTCGCGCCGGTGGGGCCGGAATGTCAGACCCCGGCCCCACAATGGAATCCAGGCGCGCGACACTCGTGGCCTGGCAGCGCCGCACGGCGAACAACGCACGGCGAACAACGAGCGGCGACACACCGCACGGCGGGACGACAAGCGGCACGGAGGTGGTGACAGCGCATGACCGTATGGGATGACCTGGTCGGACAGGACCGGGTTCAGGCGACGCTCGCCGCCGCCGCTCGTGACGCCGACGCGCGCGTCACCGCCGAGTCCTCGGGCGTCGCCCCGCCCGAGGCGTCGAAGATGACACACGCCTGGCTGTTCACCGGTCCGCCGGGCTCCGGCCGGTCCACCGCCGCCCGCGCTTTCGCCGCCGCCCTCCAGTGCACCAGCCCGGACCGGGCGCTCGGCGGAGAACCGGGCTGCGGGTTCTGCGACGGCTGCCATACGACCCTGATCGGTACGCACGCGGACGTCGATGTCATCCGCACCGATCTGCTCTCCATCGGCGTCAAGGACACCCGTGAGCTGGTGCGCCGTTCCCAGCTGTCGCCGGCCGGCGGCCGCTGGCAGGTCAACGTGCTGGAGGACGCCGACCGCCTCACCGAGGGCGCCGGCAACGTCCTGCTGAAGGCGGTGGAGGAGCCCGCGCCCCGGACGGTCTGGCTGCTCTGCGCGCCGTCTCTGGAGGACGTCCTGCCGACGATCCGCTCCCGCTGCCGGCACCTCGTCCTGCGTACCCCGCCCGTGGAGGCCGTCGCCGATGTCCTGATCCGGCGGGACGGGATCGAGCCGGAGGCCGCGCACGCCGCCGCCCGCGCCACCCAGGGGCACATCGGCAGGGCTCGCCGTCTCGCCACCGATGAGAGAGCCAGGGCCCGGCGGGCCACGGTCCTCAAGATGCCGCTGCGTGTCGACGACATCGGGGGCTGCCTCAAGGCGGCGCAGGAGCTGGTCGACGCCGCCACGGAGGACGCCAAGCAGGTCGCCGAGGACGTCGACGTCAAGGAGACCGAGGACATGAAGGCCGCCCTCGGCGCCTCGGCCGGTGGCCGGATGCCCCGAGGGACGGCAGGCGTGATGAAGGAGCTGGCCGACCGTCAGAAGCGCCGCTCCACCCGTACCCAGCGGGACAGCCTCGATCTCGCCCTCACCGACCTGACCGGCTTCTACCGCGACGTACTGGCCATCCAGCTCGGCTCTCGGGTCGCGCTCGCCAACGGGGACGTACGGGACGCGCTCGACCGGATCGCCCGTGCCTCGACACCGGAACGGACGCTGCGCCGGATAGAGGCGATCGTCGCCTGCCGCCAGGCACTGGACCGCAATGTGGCGCCGCTGCTGGCGGTGGAGGCGATGGCGGTGTCGTTGCGGGCGGGCTGACCGTACCGTCCTGCGGGGGGCTGCCCAGCTCCGCCCGTGAGGCCCGGCCGGGACCGGACTCACCCGTACGAGTGCGGAACGGCGGTCACGCGCCGCCCGGCCGCTAGGCTCCCCGAATGGACATCAGGCGCCTCTTCCGTATCTCCGCCACCGCGTTCGTCGCGGCCGGTCTGCTGATCTCCGGCTGCAGCTCGGGCGGTTCCTCGTCCGAGGCAGCGGGTTCGGTGGCCGCGGATCCGGCCGCCCTGAAGAAGTTCTACGGCCAGAAGATCACGTGGCGCGCGTGCGGCGTCACCGGCTTCGAGTGCGCCACGATGAAGGCCCCGCTCGACTACGCGAAGCCGGGTGGGACCCAGATCGACCTGGCGGTCGCCCGCAAGAAGGCCACGGGCCCCGGCAAGCGGCTCGGCTCCCTGCTCGTCAATCCGGGCGGACCCGGCGGCTCCGCCATCGGCTACCTCCAGGGGTACGCGGCCATCGCGTACCCGGAGGCGGTACGCGCCCGGTACGACATGGTGGCCGTCGACCCGCGTGGTGTCGCCCGCAGCGAGCCTGTCGAGTGCCTCACCGGCAAGGAGATGGACGCCTACACCCAGGTCGACCAGACCCCCGACGACCCGACCGAGACGAAGCTGCTGACGGAGTCCTTCAAGAAGTTCGCGCAGGGGTGTGAGAAGCGCTCCCGCGAGATCCTTCCGCACGTGTCCACGGTCGAGGCGGCTCGCGACATGGACATCACCCGTGCGGTTCTGGGGGACAGGAAGCTGTCGTACGTCGGCGCCTCGTACGGCACCTTCCTCGGTGCGACGTACGCCGAGCTGTTCCCCGGGAACACCGGCCGTCTCGTCCTGGACGGTGCGATGGACCCGTCCCTCCCGGCCCGCGAGCTCAACCGCGACCAGACCGCCGGCTTCGAGACCGCCTTCGGGTCCTTCGCCGCGGACTGCGTCAAGCAGACCGACTGCCCCCTCGGCACGAAGTCCGCCGCCGACGTCGCCACCCGCATGAAGGCGTTCTTCAAGGCCGTGGACGCCAAGCCCGTCCCGACCGGTGGGAGCAGGGCCCTCGGCGAGTCCCTGGCCACCACCGGCGTGATCGACGCGATGTACGACGAATCCGCCTGGCCGCAGCTCCGGCAGGCCCTCGCCAGTGCCATGCACGGCAACGGAGCCGCCCTCCTCGGCCTCGCCGACTCGTATTACGAGCGCGACAGCGAGGGAAAGTACGCGAACCTGATGTTCGCCAACTCCGCCGTGAACTGCCTGGACCTCCCGCCGGCCTTCACCGGCCCCGGCGAGGTCACCGGCGCCCTCCCCTCCTTCGAGAAGGCTTCCTCGGTCTTCGGCGAAGGGCTCGCCTGGGCCTCCCTGAACTGCGCGTACTGGCCCACCAAGGCCACCGGGTCCCCGCACCGGATCGAGGCGAAGGGCGCGGCACCGATCGTCGTGGTCGGCACCACCCGCGACCCGGCGACCCCGTACAAGTGGGCCCAGTCACTGGCCGGCCAGCTCACCTCCGGCACTCTCCTCACCTACGACGGCGACGGCCATACGGCATATCTGCGCGGCAGCGACTGCATCGACACGGCGATCAACACCTACCTCCTGGAGGGCACGCCCCCCAGCGCCGGCAAGAAGTGCTCCTGACCTGCGCAAAGCCGCCCAAGCCCGGGGTGTGCGGAGCACCCCCGGAAACTGTGTAGACTTGGCCGCGCCGCTGATCGCACCATGAGGTGCACACGGCATGCCGCCTTAGCTCAGCTGGCCAGAGCAACGCACTCGTAATGCGTAGGTCTCGGGTTCGAATCCCGAAGGCGGCTCTGTAGAAGCCCCAGGACTCACTCGCCGTGACCTGGGGCTTTTGCTTGTCCGCGATCTTCGTGGTGGCGAGGGCCGTGCATGGGCGACTCGTCGTGCGTAGCTCGTCGAACGACCTGCGGAACGCACACACCGGGGAACGGGACGTCCGGCAGGTGTTCCCCGCTCCGGCGGTGGGGCCGCGCGCGTGTGTGGTGCGCGCGGCCCCGGTCGAGCTCAGAGGGTCAGCAGTGCCGCCCCCGAACAGCCCGTACCGCCCGCCGGGTCCGGCGCCAGGGTCCAGTACAGGAAAGCCAGCTGGGCCAGGAGCAGGACGGGTGTGACGCAGGCCGCCACCGCGGCGACGCGGCCCTGCCACCCCATCGTCAGGCGGCCGCCTCGGGAGCGAATCCCGCGGGAGAGCCCCGCGAGGAGCAGCAGGGCCAGCACGCCGCAGGCCGGTGCCGCCCAGGCGGTCACGTACATACGCGTCGACGGGCCCAGGTAGTGGCAGTCCTGGAAGGTGTCCCCGCCGAAGGTCAGACGGGCGGCCAGCAGCGCCAGGGAGAGCGCCGCCAGCAGCGGAACCACCAGTGACCAGCGGTGCCATGCCGGGGAGAGCTTGCCGGCGGCGGGACTCGGGTCGGTGCTCACGGCTCTCAGTACCAATCCGGCCGGGGACGGACGATGCGCACGTTCTGCTGTCCTTCCGCCTTCTCGGTGGCGTTGATACGGCCCTCCAGGCTCACGTTCTGGTAGGAGTCGCTGTGTTGGGTGTACTTGATCTCACCGTCCGGCATGACCGCCGTGACGATCGCCGCGTGGTGGGTGTTGCCCTTCTCTATGGAGTCGTTCTCCCCGGCCTGCTCGTAATAGATGATGTCGCCCGGTTTCGCCTCGGTCCGGGACACTTCTTCGCCGCCGTGTCTGAGCATGAAGTTCTGCTGGTTCTCGGCCGCTGCCCAGGTGTCCGAGTAGGCGAGGCGTTTGTCGACCTCGTCGGAGCCCGTCCGATTGCCGATCATCCAGGTGTCCTCCCCCGACGTGCCTTCCCAGAAGCTGGTCTTCTCCCGCATGCCCGCGTGGTGCAGGGCGTTGGAGACGAAGTTGGTGCAGTTGTTGCCGAAGTCGGTCGGGTCGTCCTCGTCCCAGTTGTCGAGCGCGTACTCGACCATCTTGACCCGGTCGTACTTCCCGTCCGTGCCCCGCAGTTCGCGCTGCGTCTGCTCCGGGATGCCGTCCAGGCCGGCGATCGCGACCGGCTGGGCGAGCATCATGTCCTTGCGCTGCTCCGCGCTCAGCCCCTGCCACCAGCGGCGGACCGTTTCCGGCGACTCGCCCGTCGGGATGTCGGCGGCCAGCATCTGCATCTGGACGTGCGAGGCGTGCGTCTGGAGGTCGTTGAGCGCCTTGGCGGGGTCGCTGACATTCGTCCGGTCGCCCAGTTCGGCGAATTCTGTCGCGGCCAGTTGGTCGGCCAGCGTGACCTGCTCGATCGCCTGGTCGACGAGGGCCTGTACCTGCGTGCGGTAGGGGCCGATCTCCTCGGCCTGCAGGCGGTTGTGCAGGGGCGGCCCGGTGACCGTGCCGGCGGCGCCGATCTCCATGTTGTACCGGGTCGCGAGTTCCCGCGCTTCGCGGAGCGTGCTGTGCGCGGTCTCGATGGTGGTGGTCATGCCGTCCGCGACCATGTTGACGGAGAGCAGAATGTCGTACGCCGCTTCCAGTTGATCGGACAGCTTCTCGAATTCCGCCGCGGCGGCGGCTCCGACCTCGTCCGTCCAGTTCTCGGCGAGCGGCTTGGTGCCGTATTCGCGCAGGTCCTTCGAGGCGTTCAACGTGTAGTCCGCGAGGAACTGGAACTCCTCGGCCGCGTTCGCCCACGTGGATGGGCGGGCGTTGACGACTCCCTCGTAGTCGACCACGGTCACACCTTCCCGAGGTCGTTGAGGCCGGTGCGCAGCCGCGCGTCCGCCTCGGCGTCCGTGGCGTCGTAGCTGTCGGCCGATTCGTTGAGCTTGCGGCTCAGGTCGCCCATCTGCCTGGCCAGCGCCACGATGTGGTCCTCCCACTTCTCGGCGCAGACCTTGAGGTGTGCCGGGCTGGTCCAGCCGTTTCCGTAGTGGGCTCCGAACACGTCGCCGCTGCCGTCGAGGGCGTTCGCCAGTCGCTTCGCCACCTGCCGCGACAGCGCTTCGGTGTCGGTGGCCGCGCCGCGCACCCCCGCGGAGTTGATCCTGATGTCCCCCATGTATGGCTCCCCTGTTCGCCAGGCCCGTTCGGTACGCGTCACGCGCCCGCCCGCCCCACCGGCCGGCGATCCGCTCGACACGGGCACGGTAGCGACGGCGACCCTCCGCGTGGCGTGGTGTGCACGAGGTCGCCGCCGTTCCGGCCGGATCCTCACAACAGCGGCATTCGGGCGGGAACTCCGGCCTGGATGTGGGGTGGCTCAGTTTCCGCGGAGGCCGTGGTCGTGGGCGAAAACCACGATCTGTACGCGGTCGCGCAGACGCAGTTTCCGCAGGATGCCCCCGACGTGCGTCTTCACCGTCGATTCGCTGAGGAAGATCTCGTCGGCGATCTCGGTGTTGCTCAGGCCGCGCGCGACGGCGCCGAGTATCTCGCGTTCCTTCTCGCTGAGCGTGAGGTACTGCGGAGGCACCGGGCGGCGGCGGCCGAGTCCGCCGTTCAGGAGTGACTGCAGGTCGTCGGGGAGCAGTACCGCGTTGCCCGCGTACACGGTGCGGATGGCCGCGCGCAGGAATTCCGGGGTGGCGTCCTTGAGGAGGAAGCCGCTGGCGCCGTGCCGGATCGCCGTGGCGGCCCGGTCGTCGAGGTTGAAGGTGGTCAGCACGATGACCCGGACGGGTCGGGTGCGGCGGGCGACAGCCTCGGGCGCGAAGATCCGGCGGGTCGCCTCGACGCCGTCCATCTCGGGCATCCGGATGTCCATGAGGACGACGTCGGGCTGGGTCTCCTCGACCATCCGTACCGCCTGGAGGCCGTTGCCCGCCTGGCCGACGACATCGAGGTCGGGCTGGGTGTCGACACTGATGGCGACGCCTGACCGGAAGAGCTCCTGGTCGTCGACGAGCAGCACGCGGATCGGGTCTGCCATGAGGATTCCTTCCTACCGGCCGGTGGGTATGCGCGCGGTCGCCGTGAAGAGCGAGGGGCCGTTCTTGTTTTCCCGCTGGACGGTGTGGAGGGTCCCGCCGGCGGTCCGCAGGCGCTGTCGCATACCGGACAGTCCGAGTCCCTGAGCCGGTTCGGAGGCGCGGCCGACGACAGTGTTGCAGACCTGTATGCGCAGCTCGTCCGCTCCCCAGGTGCGGACCACGGTGACGGGTGTGGAGCGCTCCCCGTGTTTGAGGGCGTTGGTGAGCATCTCCTGCAGCACCCGGTAGGCGACCAGGTCGAGGTCCGGGGGCAGGTGGCGGGGGGCGCCCACGACGTCGTCGCGTACGGCGTACCCGGCGCCGCGCACACCGTCGACGAGGCTCTCCAGGGTGCCGGTCGTTCCTGTCGACACGGCGCGCTCCCCGGCGGACGACAGGACCTGCCGTACGTCTCCGAGGGAGCGCCGCGCGGTCGCCGAGATGGTGGCCATGGCCTCGCGGATGCGGTCGAGATCGTGGTCGCCGAGGGACTGGGCGGAGTCGGCCTGGGCCACGATGACGGCCAGGGAGTGGCCCACGACGTCGTGCACGTCGTGGGCGAGCCGGGTCTGTTCGGCGCGCAGCCGGGCGATCTCCTCGGCTCGCAGGGCGTGGGCCTCGGCCTGCTCGCGACGTGTCGTCGACACGTTGTAGCGCTCCGCGACGCGGAGCAGCAGTCCGATCGTGAACGGGACCAGGAGCGGGGCCAGTGCGAACGCGTACCCCGTGAAGATCCCCAGGGAGGACCTGTACGGGATGAGACCGACGAGGCCGATGACGCCCGGCGACTCGGTGCCGCCCCGCTGGATCAGGTAGCTGATCGCCAGGAACGTACCGGTCGGGATCGAGATCCCGGCGGCCCACACGGTGCGGACGCGGCCGTGCCGGGCGGTGCCGTACGCGACGACGAGTACGCCGCCCAGCTGCACCAGCGCGATGTCGAGGTCGTCCGCCACCTGGATGACCGCGGTCAGCCAGACGAGGGCAAGGGCCCAGGCGGGGCGTATCCGGTAGAGGGAGACGGCGGCGCCTACGCCGAGGGCGATGACGGCCTCGGCATAGAACGGGAGCGTCCCGGCGCTGTTCTCCGACGCGTCGGCGTAGAGGCCGAGCACGGCCACGACGCCTCCCGGGATCGCGGCCAGCCAGGGCAGCTCGTGGCGGCGGCGCAGGAGGTGGCCGAGGAGGTCGGGGAAGCCCGCGAGGCGGGGTGCTCTCACGGTGACACCCCGGTCCTTCGGCGAACCGCCGCTGGGGGGACGGGGACGGGTGCCGTCGCGGGTGCCGTCGCGGGTGCGGGTGCGGGCCCGGGTGCCGTCGCGGGGGGTGCGGGGGCGGGGCGGGGTGCCCATCGCCGTAGCGCCGGACGTTCCACCAGCCGCCAGCTCAGGGCGGCGGCGACCAGTGTCAGCGCCGCCGCGAGAACGCCTGCCGCCGGTCCCGGGAGAACGGGGCGCAGCCAGAGCGTCAGCGGGTAGTTCCACAGATACGCGCCGTAGGAGACGATGCCGAGCGCGGCCATCGCGCGCAGCGGCCGGGAATCGATGACGCGCCGGTCCCGCCAGGCGAGCAGCACGATCGACGTGAGGGCGGCGATGGCTGGGCCTCCGACAGGGTAGGTGAGGGCGAAGCTCCGCCAGGGGACCAGGGTGGAGACCAGCAGCGTGGTCAGCGCCCAGGGGGCCGCGCGGCGCAGCACCCGGTCCCGTGACGCGCTCGGCCGGTCCGCCACCACACGCGCGGCGGCTCCGATGACCAGGCTGGTGACCCAGGAGGTCGGCAGCGTGTAGGCGACATCCGGGTGCGGAGCGACGTGCGTCCATACTGCCACGCACGCCACGGTGCCCAGGGTGCCCGACGCGATGAGCAGCGCCGGGACGCCTCGGCGCCTGGACCAGGCGATGATCAGCAGCACCGGCCACAGGAGGTAGAACTGCTCCTCCACGGCCAGGGTCCACAGGTGGAAGGTGGCGTCGCCGCCGTGCGCGAAAGGCAGGTCGGAGGTGTACGTCAGGGCGACCGCCAGGGTCCGGGGCAGCTCGGCCCGGTCCCCGAGCGGGTCGGACAGGAGCGTCACGACGGCGACCCCGGCGGCCATCGCCGCCAGAGCGGGCAGCAGACGCGCGGCCCGGCGGCGGTAGAACCTCCGCAGGTCGAGCCGGCCGTTCCGGCGCAGTTCGGACGTGAGTGTGCCGGTGATCAGATAGCCGCTCAGCGCGAAGAACATCACCACGCCCACGACGCCCCCGCCGGAGAACGGCTGCGGGAAGGCGTGCCTGAGCATCACCAGGGCGACGGCCACCCCGCGCAGCAGGTCCAGTCCCTGTACGCGTCTCACCGGGGGCCGCGCAGTGCGGCGGTGACGAGCGCGTCGAGCAGGTCGGGGTAGGCCAGGCCGGTGGAGGCGAACATCCGGGGGACCTGCGACTGGCCGGTCATTCCGGGCATCGTGTTCACTTCGTTGAGTACGAGGCCGGCCGGGGTGAGGAAGAAGTCGAAGCGGGCGACGCCCGCGCAGCCGAGCGCGTCGAAGAGGGCGAGGGACGCCGAGGTGAGCCGGCGGTGCTCGTCCTCGGACACCTGGGCCGGCAGGCGGAAGTCGGCGGTGCCGTCGTACTTGCTGTCCGTGTCGAAGAGCGCGCCGGCCTCGACGACGATCTCCAGCGGCGGTCCGACCCGCCGGTCGCCGTCGGCGGTGCCGAGTACGGCGACGTCGATCTCGCGTCCGGCGACGAACTCCTCCACCAGCACCCGGCTGTCGTGCAGCAGGGCCTCCTCGACGGCGCCGGCCAGCAGCGCGGGATCGGCGACCCGGGTGACGCCGTGGCTCGATCCCGCGGCCACCGGCTTGACCACGACGGGCATCGGCAGCGCCACCGTGTCGGTCGGGGCGGTGACGAGCACGGCCCGTGCGGTACGGATGCCCAGGGCCTCGGCCACCAGCTTGGTGGCCCATTTGTCCATGGCGAGCGCGCCGGCGCCGATGCCGGAGCCGACGTACGGCACACCGGCCAGCTCGCACAGCGCGGCGAGCGCGCCGTCCTCACCACGCGGTCCGTGAACGGCCGGGAAGACGACGTCGCAGCCGGAGATGACGGCGACCGCGTCGGCCAGGCCGCCCGGGAAGGCGTGTCCTGCGGCGTCGGACCAGTGGCCGTCGCGGCCGATGGTCAGGCGTACGGCGTCGTACGTACGGGGGTCCAGGGAGGCGGCGACCGACGCGGCCGTGGCGAGCCCGACCTCGTGCTCGCTGTTCTGGCCGCCGCCGATGACCGCGACGCGGGTCCGGTGGGAAGCTTCGACGCGGGGCGAGCGGGAAGTTGCGACGCGGGTCCGGCGGGAGGAAGGAGTCGTCGTCATCACGCGCTCACCGCCAGAGTCTGCCGCTGTACGCCGTGTTCGCTGTACGTGTCGTACGTGCCATGCGTGCTATATGTGGCGGATGTGGCGGATGTGGCGGGTACGGCGCGGCGGTCGACCCGCGCGCCGATGCCGGTCACGATCTCGTGCTCGATGGTCCCCGACCACCGTGCCCACTCGGCGGCGGTCGGCTCCCCGTCGTCGCCGGGACCGAACACGGTGACGATCTCGCCGGGCTCGACGTTCTCCTCGCCGACGTCGATGACCGTCTGGTCCATCGAGACCTGGCCGGCCACCGGGTGACGGCGGTCGCGCAGCTGTACGCGGGCGCCAGGGGCGGCCGACCGGGGGATGCCGTCGGCGTACCCGACCGGGATCAGCGCGAGCCGCGTCGGGCGGGCGGTGACGTGGGCGTGGCCGTAGCCGACCGCCGTGCCCGCCGGGACGTCGCGCACGCTCACGACCGGCGCCGTGAGGGTGAGCGCGGGACGCAGCCGGGTCGTCGCCGACGGGTCGACGCCGATGAGTCCGGCGCCGATCCGGCAGAGGTCGAAGTGGCTCGCGGGGTCCGTCAGGGTGGCCGCCGTGGCGGCCAGGTGCCGGTGGCGGGGCCGCAGGCCGTACCGGCGGGTCGTGGTCACCGCGTCGCGGAAGATCCGCCGCCCCTCCGCGTTGTGCGGATCATCCGGGTCGGCGGCGCAGCCCAGGTGGCCCATGACGCCGACGACGTCGAGGAGGCCCCGCTGCTCCGCGCGCTTCGCTTCCGCGCACAGCTCCGCCCACGCGGCCGGCTCGGCGCCGTCCCTGGCCATGCCGACATCGGCGTGCAGGTGGACCCTGGCGCGCCGCCCGGTGACCGTGGCGGCGGCGACGATCCGTGCGAGGTGCCGCGCGCCGGGCACGGCCAGTTCGAGGTCCGCGACGAGGGCCGCCTCGACATCGGCGTGGACGGGATTGAGCCAGCTCAGGACCGGGGCGGTCAGTCCGGCGCTCCGCAGCCGCAGTCCTTCGGCGATCGACGTCACGCCGAGGCGGGAGGCTCCGTGGGCGAGGGCGGTGCGCGCCACGTCGGTGCTTCCGTGGCCGAAGCCGTCCGCCTTGACCACCGCCATCAGCGCGGCTCCGGTACGGGCCCGGAACAGCTCGGTGTTGGCGGCGACGGCCGCCAGGTCGACGGTGAGCAGCGGACCCCGCCGCTCTTCGAGGAGGTTCACGATGCCACCCCGACCGGCCCGTAGTGTGCCTGCCGGGCGCCGGTCATCAGCGCCCAATAGCGGTCTCCGTAGCTCCAGTGCCACCACTCGGTGGGATAGTTCACCAGCCCCGCCCCCGACAGCGCGGCGGCCATCAGGTCGCGGTGGGCGCGCGCCTCCGCGCTGATTCCCGGCGCGGCGAAGGCGCACGCGCCCTCGCTCTCCTCCGGTGTCGCGTCGACCTCGGTGCCCATCCACAGGCGCCGGCCGCGCGCGTCGGTCAGGGCCAGGTCCACGGCGGCCCCCGCCACATGCGGGGCGTACGCGGTCGGGGCGACGTAGCGGGTGCTGAGCCGCTGGATCTCGTCCTCCGCGGACCGGGGGAAGGCGGCACGCAGGTCCCGCTGGTAGCCCTCGACGATCCGTGTCTGGTCCGCTGCCGACCGCGCGCCCTCCACCACCAGCAGGTGGATACCGGCGGGCAGGGCGGCTTCGGCGGCCAGCAGGCGCGCGGCGACGCCGGCCCGCACCCGGCGGCCCGGGCTGCCGGGGGCCGCCTGGCAGGCGAGGCCCGCTTCGGCCAGATCGATGAGGGGCTCGCCGCTGTCCACGACGGGCAGGGCGACCACGTCGGGGTCGGCAATCAGAACGGTCATATAAGGAATGTACGAATCCGTCCCGCGTCGCCGCCTCATCCTCCGGTGCCGACGTCCGGTACCGGAGGACCGATCCTCGTGTACCACCCCGGATGGTCACCGGGGTCACGATCGCCGTCACCGGAGCCATCGCCCTCCGGATGCCGCCGGCCGTGCGAGATCGCCGGGACGGAGCGGTGCGCGGAGGGTGAGGTGTTCCTGGCCGGCAGTCCGGGTCGGCCGGGCATGCCGGCCGATGTCGTCACGCCGGGCGTCGATATCGATCTCGACCGCCCGTGCGGCGGCGACCACCAGGGCAAGCCTGTAGCGGACGTACGGGCGAGGCGGCGGGCGGGCGGACCGGCCGCCGACCGCTTCACGGCTGGCCAACCTCACGGAGCTGATCGCGGACCTGCCGCACGGGCTCGGCACACCGCTCGGCGAGCGCGGCGCGGGGCTCTCCGGCGGCCAGCGGCAGCGCCTGGCCATCGCCCGCACGCTGTTGCAGCGACCACGGCTCGTGCTCCTCGACGAAGCCACGTTCCACCTCGACGCCGAGGCGGAGGCCGCTTTTCGCCGGACCATCGCCGGGGTCTCCCGGCAGTGCGCCGTGGTCGCGATCGCCCACCGGATGTCCACCGTCGTCGACGCGGACCACATCATCGTCCTCGACGGCGGTACGGTGCGCGTCACCGGAACCCACGGCGAACTGGCGGCGGGCGACGAGCTGTACCGCCGGCTCGCCGCACGGCAGTTGCGGGGCGAGCGGGTGCCGGACCCGCCGTTCGACCGCCGGCCGGTACCGGCCGGGCGCGGAGGCGGCCGGTGAGCCGGGCCGATGTCGCGATCGTCGGTACCGGCCCCAACGGGCTCGCCGCCGGAGTGACCATGGCCCGGGCCGGCCTCCGGGTCGAACTCCACGAAGCCGCCGATCAGCTCGGCGGAGGCCTGCGCAGCGCACCGCTCTTCGACGACGGGGTCGTGCACGACATCTGCTCGGCCGTGCATCCGATGGCCGCCGCGTCCCGCCTCTTCCGGGAGTTCGATCTGGCCGCGCGTGGAGTGGAGTTGCTGCACCCCGAGATCAGTTACGCGCACCCGCTGGACGGCGGCCGGGCCGGCCTGGCCCACCGTGACCGCGACACCGCCTGCGACCTCCTCGGACCCGACGGCGAGCGGTGGCGCCGGCTGATGCGGCCTCTGCTCGCGCACAGCGAGGGCGTCGTCGATCTGATTCTGTCCGGGCAGCGGGGCATCCCCCCGGACCTGGCCGCCCCTCTCCTGCCGGCAGACCGGACGCTCGCCCACGGAACGGCCCTGGCCCGGGGGCGCTTCGCCACCGAGGAGGCCAACTCCCCGCTGACCGCGGTCGCGGCGCACGCCCTGGGCAAGCTGCCCAGCCTCGCGTCCGGAGTGGTGGCACTGCTCCTCGGACACCTCGCCCACGGCACCGGATGGCCGCTGCCGCGCGGCGGCAGCGGCCGGATCGCCGGGGCGATGGCCGCCGACATCACCGACCACGGCGGGGTCGTGCACACCGGCCGGAAGATCGATGACCTGCGGGAACTCGCCGCCAGGGTGGTGCTCCTCGATACGAGCCCGAACGGATTCGCACGGATCGCGGGGGACCGGCTGCCCAGCCGCTACGCACGCCAACTGGCCGCGTTCCGCTACGGTCCCGCCGCCAAGGTCGACTTCCTGGTCTCGGAGCCGATCCCCTGGGCGAACCCGGCCGTCGCGCGGGCCGGTACCGTCCATCTCGGCGGCACCCAGGCCGAGATGGACCGGCAGGAATCACGGACCGCGCGCGGTATCGCCTCCGACGAGCCCTTCGTCCTGCTCGTCGACCCGGCGGTCGCCGACCCGGAGCGCGCGCTGCCCGGCAAACGGCCGGTCTGGGCGTACGCCCACGTACCGAACGGTGACGGCAGGGACCCGGTGCGCATGCTCAGCGCCCGCATCGAACGCTACGCACCGGGCTTCACCGACACCGTGATCGCGCGGCGCGGTATCAGCGGGCTCCAGTACGAGGCGTACAACCCCAACTACGTCGGGGGAGACATCAGCGGCGGCGCCATGACGCTCACCCAGAGCATCCTGCGCCCTCCCCCCCCGCCTCGATCCCTACCGCACCCCCCTGCCCGGGGTCTACCTCTGCTCGGCCTCCACCCCACCCGGGCCCAGCGTGCACGGCATGTCCGGCTATCTCGCCGCCCTGTCAGCGCTGCGCCGCGAATTCGGCGTCCGTACGGCGCCCACGCTGGCGCCCCGTCCGGGGCCGGACCACGTATCCGCACCGCGACCTGGTGCGCTGACCCGGGGGGTTTACCCGCACGGCGCACGGAGAGGTGACGGGCATGGAAACCACGCTGGGTGAAGAGCTGTTGCTGCTGTCACTGGACGACAAATCCGGGGCCGGGAAGGAATCGACGAAGACCGCCTCGGCGATCGCCGCCGCGTCCCTGGTGGAGCTGGCGCTGGCCGGCCGCATCGAAGTGACCGGCGACCTGGTCATCGTCCGCGACCCGGCGCCGGTCGGCGTGGAGTGCCTCGACGCCGCGCTCGCCGCCGTCGTCGCGCGGGACAAGCCCCGCAAGGTCGCCGACTGGATGTACCAGCTGAAGCGGGAAGCGGTGGCCGGCGCGACCCAGGGCCTCCAGGCCAAGGGGCTGATCCGGGAAGAGACCAAGAAGGTGCTGGGACTCTTCCCCGTACGCCGCTATCCGGAGGCGGACGGTTCGGTGGAGGCGGCGGTACGGCGCCGGCTCGACGCGGCCGTGCTCCAGGGAGAGACCCCGGACGAGCGCACGGCCTGCCTGGTGGCGCTGCTCCACGGGGCGAAGCTGCACCGGCTGGCCTTCCCGGCCACCGGCGCGCGGGCGGTCGAGAAGCGCATGGCGGCGATCGCGCGGGGCCAGTGGGCGGCGCCCGCTGTCCGCCGTGTCGTCGACGCGGCGGAGGCCGCGCTGACCGTGATCATCACGTCGGCGGCGACCAGCGCGGTCATCGCGGGCGGCTGAGACCGGGGCCTGAGGGACCCGAGGGGTCAGGGGGCCCAGGGGCCGGGGCTGGGGGCCTCAGCCCTGGACCCGACCGCGTGGGTTTCACGTGAAACGGCCGCCCGCCCACGCGGGTGCCCGGCAACCGCGAGGCCGTTGAAACATTTCCGGTGGTCCGTCGCGTCAGAGAGGTGTCAGGGCGGGGAGCCGAGACGGCGGGGCGGGGACACGGTGCGGGTAGCGATGGGACGTATCGGCAGGGAGAGTGTGCGACTGTCGCGCGCGGATGAGTTCAGGGAGTTCGCGGGCGCCCGGACGAACCAGCTCTTCCGCTCCGCGTGCCTGCTGACCAGTGGCGATACGCATCTCGCCGAAGACCTGGTGCAGGAGACGCTCGGACGGATGTACGCGGTGTGGGGGCGCGTCTCCCGGATCGACAATCCCGCCGGGTACGCGCATACCGTCCTTGTCCGCACCTTCCTCACCCATCAGCGGCGGCGCTCCGCCACCGAGCGGCCTGTCGGCGAACTTCCTGAATCCGCGCAGTACTCGGGCGGTGATCCCGCCCTGCGGATAGCCCTGCTCGCCGCGCTCGGGCAGCTGGCCCCCAAGGACCGCGCGGTGGTGGTGCTGCGGTACTGGGAGGACCGCAGCGTCGAGGAGACCGCCGGCGCGATGAACGTCAGCTCCGCCGCCGTACGTACCCGCTCCGTGCGGGCGCTTGCGAAGCTCCGGGAGCACATGGGCGGCAGATTCGCCGAGTTCGCCGGTCACTGACACCTGACCCATCCGGAAATCGAGCAGGAAGCGGGATCAACCATGCCCTCCGGGAGCCCCTTCGAGGGGACATTCGAGGACGAATTCGGCGCGGAACTACGCCGCACCGGTGACGCGTTCGCCCCCACAGACCTGAGCGCTCTGGTGGACGGCGCTCTGATCCGCGGCCGCCGCCGGATGGTTCTCCGGCGGACGGTCACGGTGACCGTGAGCGTGCTGGCGCTGGCGGCGGTGGGACTCGGCGGAGCAGTCGGAAGTGGACAGCTGGGTGGTCCGGTACGCGACGGAGTAGCGGTGGCCGCGTCCGGCGGCCCGGTCCCCGCCCCGGACAGCCCCCTGGTCCCGATCCTCGAAAAGCTGCTCGCCGCAGGGGAATTGAGCGACGTCCGGGCGGGCGAGGGGGGCCGCGAGAGGGGGTGGAGCGTGTCGGGGGTCTTCGACGACGGTCAAGGCGCGGCCGCGATCTCCGTGAGCCTGACGCGAGTGGGAGCGGGGCAGGGACTGAACGCGGTGAAGTGCCCCGACCAGGTCATCGTCGACTTCGACGACTGCACCAGCACCGAGCTGGCCGATGGTTCCCGGCTCCTGATTTTCCAGGGGTACGAGTATCCGGATCGGCGCGAGCCGACCAAACTCTGGCGGGGCGTGCTGCTCACCGCCGACGGATTCCTCGTGGACCTCAGTGAGTACAACGCTCCTGCGGAGAAGGGCGCCAAGGTCTCCCGTATCGATCCGCCCCTGGATCCGGCGCGGTTGAAGGCCCTGGTCACCTCCGACGAGTGGCGCGGACCGCTCGGCCTGCTGCCGACGCCGCCCCCGGGAGAGATCATCCCTACGGCGGGACCCGGCAGCCCCGCTGATGACAACGGCAAGGACGCCGCGGCCGACCGTAAGACGCTCGTCTCGCTGCTCCCGGACGGCCTCACGGTGACGGACCAGGGGGGCGAGGACGGATACGCCTACGTGGTCGTTGACGACGGCAGAGGCCGGAGCTTCGTCCAGGTCAACGTGCAGCCTCGCATGACGGACGTGAAGGACGAACTCTTCGGCGAGGCCGAGCGGCTGCCGGACGGTATGTGGCTGAACACGAAGAAGGACCAGGGCGAGAAGGGCGTCGAGGGAGTGGTGATGTGGACCGCCGACACCCTCCGGCCGGACGGGCTGCGGGTCGTGATCTCCGCCTTCAACGCGGGCGACCAGCACTCGCCCGCGACCCGCGAGACGCCCGCGCTCACCATGCGTCAGCTCACCGAGATCGCGACCAGCGGGAAGTGGCTGCCCGGTCCGTAGTGCCGTACCGGGTGTCACTTCGCGTCCGAGTACCGCTCCACCGTCGCCGTCGTGAACGAGAACCGCACCGGCGTCTCACCGAAGGTGATCCGCCCGGCCAGCTCTCCGGCCGCGCGGATCGCTTCCGCCACCTCCTCGGCCTCCTCCTCCGGGCAGTGCACGATCACCTCGTCGTGCTGGAAGAAGACCAGCTCGGCGCGCATCCCCGCCGTCGCACGCCGCAGCGCGGCCAGCATCAGCAAGGCCCAGTCGGCCGCACTGCCCTGGACGACGAAATTCCGCGTGAAGCGGCCCCGCGCGCGGTCCTCCGACGACGTGCGGCCCCCGCCCGGCGTGAACTCGCCGTCGTCGGAGGAGGAGAAGGAGGAGGAGGAAGAGAAAGAGGCGGTGGCATCGCCCGGCTCCTGCGGGAGCCCGCCCTCGTCGTCGTCCTCCGTGAGGGCCGCCCGGGGCGGACTGGTCCGGCCCAGCCAGGTCCGTACGAGCCGGCCTTCCTGGCCCGCCCGCGCCGCGTCGTCCACATACGCGATGGCCAGGGGGAAACGGCGGCGCAGCGCCGCCAGGTTCTTCAGCCCGTCGCCGGACGTCTGGCCGTAGATCGCGCCCAGCAGGGCGAGCTTCGCGTGGGCGCGGTCCCCGGAGAAGGCGCGGTCGGACAGCGCCGTGTAGAGGTCGCCGTCGTGCCCGGCCACCTCCATCAGCCCCGGGTCGCGGGAGATCGCGGCCAGCACGCGCGGCTCCATCTGATCGGCGTCGGCCACCACCAGCCGCCAGCCCTCGTCGGCGACGACCGCCCGCCGGATCACCCGGGGGATCTGCAGGGCGCCGCCCCCGTTGGTCGTCCACCGCCCGGAGACCGTACCGCCCGGCAGGTACTCCGGCCGGAAGCGTCCCTCCCGCACCCAGTCCTGCAGCCAGCTCCAGCCGTGCGCCGTCCAGATCCGGTACAGCTTCTTGTACTGGATGAGCGGCTCCACCGCCGGATGATCGATCTCCTCCAGCTCCCAGCGCCGGGTCGATCTCACCTTGATACCGGTCTGGGCGAAGGCCTTCATGACATCGGCCGGCAGATCCGGCCGCACCCGCCGGCCGAACGCCTCCGACACCTGGTCCGCCAGCTCCGCGAGCCGGCGTGGTTCGCCCCCGCCCGCGTACCGCTCGCCGAGCAGCTCACGCAGCATCTCCCGGTGTACATCCGCCCGCCACGGCAGCCCCGCCCGGTGCATCTCGGCGGCCACCAGCATCGCCGCCGACTCGGAGGCGGTGAGCAGCCGCATCCGCCCGGGATGCTCGGCGTCCTGGTGGCGCCGCAACTGCTCCGCGTACACCTCCAGCAACCCCTCGAACGGCACGTCCCGCCCCGCGTGCGGCTCGAACAGGGAGGACTGCGAGCCCGGCACGGCCGAACGCGCGGGCGGGTCGGGGGGCACCGCTCCGCGCCGCAGCCGGGCCCAGGCGGCCGCCGCCGACCGGGGCTCCCCGAGCCGCCCCTCGTGGCCGAGCAGCAGCAGCTCCGCCGCCTCGATGTCGTAACACCGCTCGATCCGCACGCCCGCGGCGAGCAGCCGTGGATACAGCTCGGCGGTGGAACGCCACACCCACCGCCCGACCTCCGGCAGCCGCGCCCTGACCGCCGCCACCAGATCGGGCTCCCGGAGGACGGGCCCGGCCGGCCGCCCGTCCGCGCCCAGCGGAACGAGCAGCGCGCCGCCGCCGTCCGCCGCCAGAGCCCATCGTTCGGTCATGGAAGCGAGTCTCGCAGGCGGGTCTGACATCGGCTCGAAAGGCGGGACGGGCCCGATACCGGGAAAATCGATGGCGGGGTCACGGCCGGAGGCCCGGCCGCAGGGCGTACGCGGTACGCGCGGTACGTGACGTACGCGACGCACACAACGCACCTACCTATCGCATGTGGAGGCCGATATGAAGGCGATCACTTTCGAGGAGTTCGGCGGTCCCGAGGTCCTGCACGTCAAGGACATGGAAGAACCACACGCGGGTCCCGGCGAGGTCCGGGTGGCGGTGCGGGCGGCGGGCGTCAACCCGATGGACTTCAAGATCCGCCGGGGGACGATGGAGCAGGTCTTCCCCACACCGCTGCCGGCCGTCCCCGGTCTGGAGTTCGCCGGTGTGGTCGACGAGATAGGCGCCGGGGTCACCGAGGTCGCCGTCGGCGACGACGTGCTGGGCTGGAGCGCCGGCGGTGCCTACGCCCGGTACGCGCTGGCCGACACCATCGTCCGCAAGCCAGCCGACCTGGCGTGGACGGAGGCGGCGGCGCTGCCGGTCGCGGCGGAGACGTCCGAGCGGGTGCTCGACCTGCTCGCGCTGCGGAACGGCGAGACGCTCCTGCTGCACGGCGCGGCGGGCGCGGTCGGGTCGGTCGCGGTCCAGCTCGCGGTGGCGCGCGGTGCGACGGTGATCGGCACGGCCTCCCCGGCCAACCACGGCTACCTGCGGTCGCTGGGCGCGATCCCGGTGGCGTACGGCGACGGCCTCGTCGAACGCGTCCGCGCGGTCGCCCCCCAGGGCATCGACGCGGTCTTCGACGTGGCCGGAAAGGGGGCGCTGCCCGACTCGATCGAACTGCGCGGCGGCACGACCGACCGGATCGTCACCATCGCCGACGCGGGCGCCGCCGGGCTCGGGGTCACCTTCTCGGGCGGCGGCGGATCGCCGGAGGCGAAGCGCGCCGCCCTCGCCGAGGGCGTCCGTCTGGCGGCCGACGGCACGCTGCGGCTGCGGGT
This sequence comes from Streptomyces sp. NPDC051569, assembly GCF_044454085.1. NCBI lineage: Bacteria > Bacillati > Actinomycetota > Actinomycetes > Kitasatosporales > Streptomycetaceae > Streptomyces > Streptomyces sp. NPDC051569. The sequence continues at coordinate 77,949 of NZ_JBITDJ010000017.1, read as the reverse complement.
CGCGCAGGCGTTCCCCCTGGCGGACGCGGCGAAGGCGCAGGCGGAGAGCGAGCGGGGCCACGCGGCCGGAAAGCTCGTGGTCACGCCCTGACCCGCGCCGGGTCTCCTCCCGCCGGCAGACCCGCCGACAGGCTCGTCATCAGGCCCGTCAGCTGGCCCGGCGCGAGGTCCTTCCTCCGCGCGGGCCGCCTGTGGACAGAGGGACTCCTGCGCAGGTAGCGCAAGTGTTCGATATCCACAGCCTGTGGACAAGTTCATCCGGCCGGACCTGGGATCATCGAGGGATGCGCGCACGGCCACGGATGGACAACAGGGAGGCGGCGGCGTCATGAGTACCGCTGTGGGTACCGTCGAGCGGGCCCTTGCCGCCGCGCTCTCCACCGATCGCGGCGAGGGTGTCGACACCGGCGCCTCCCTGATCGCCGCCGACCCGTCGGCGGACGCCGAAGTGCGGCGGCGCGGCGAGCAGTTCGTCCGCCTCGCCTGGGAGCGCGGCTGGCAACCCGCCGATGTCGTACGCCTTGTCCGCCGCGACCTCGACGAGCCGCACGTCCGGCTCGTCGCCGGGCTGATCGAGGGGGAGGGGCGGCGCTACGAGCGGCAGGCACCGCGCTGGGCTGCCCAGCTCGCGGAGCTGAAGCTGGAGCAGGAGGCGCGGCCGGAGGCGTACCGGGCCGACCGCTTCTCGTACGCCACCACCGTCCTGGAGCTGTACCTGCTGCTGATCCGGCTGCCCGCCGTAGAGCCGGTGGGGCCGGTGCCCGGCGCCCCCGTGCACCTGGCCCCCGTGGACGGCGAGCCGCGCATGCTCACCCGTATCCGGGCCCTGCTCGCCAAGGCGGAGGCGACCGGCTATCCGCAGGAGGCCGAGGCACTCACCGCCAAGGCGCAGGAGTTGATGGCACGCCACAGCATCGACGAGGCGCTGCTCGCCGACCGGACCCACCGGGGCGATGTGCCCGGTGCCTGCCGGATCGGGGTCGACGCGCCGTACGAGACGGCGAAGGCGATCCTGCTCGACGCCGTCGCCTCCGCGAACCGCTGCCGCGCGGTGTGGAACTCCGCGTACGGCTTCTCGACGGTCGTCGGCTTCGAGCCCGACCTGGAGGCCGTCGAGCTCCTCCACACCTCCCTGCTGGTGCAGGGCACGGCGGCGATGACCCGCGCCGAGGCGGCTCAGCGCGCGGCCGGACGCAAGCGGACGAAGACGTTCCGGCAGTCGTTCCTGATGGCTTACGCGCACCGCTTGGGCGAGCGCCTGGCCATGGCGACCGAACAGGCCACGGAGGAGGCGGCGGGAGCGGCGGACGGGCAGGCCGACGCCGGTGGCGGCGCACTGCTGCCCGTCCTCGCGGCGCGGGACGTGGCGGTGGCCGACCGCGCGGACCGGATGTTCCCGGAGACGGTGTCGACACGGGTCCGGGGCATCACGGACGAGGCGGGCTGGCACGACGGGACGTCGGCGGCCGACCGGGCGCATGTGCCGGGCGGTACGCGGACCGGTGCCGGCCGGAGCCGGCCCGGCCGGATCCGGCCGGCGGGCTGAGCACGCGAACGGCGGAGGGTGCCCGGCGTCACGGCCGGGATCCCGGGCCGGGGTCTCGGGCCGGGGTCTCGGCCCGGGGTCTCGGGCCGGGCTCAGGCCGGGCTCAGGCCGGGCTCAGGCCGGCCGGACCGGGCCGGGCGGGCGGTCTCACGGGCTCGGCGAGCTGAGGTCGATCTTCGCCAGCGTGTCCTTCCTGTCGCCGCCCCAGGAGATCACCAGGGTCTTGCCGTCGTTGGACTCGATCGTCCCCATGGCGCGGTCGGTGGCGCCGTCCTCGCAGGTGAGGGTGAGCATGGGCTCGCCCATGTCCTGCACCGAGCCCTGACAGATGCTCTGGTCGGCGACGAGCGCCACCTTGCCGGACTTGACGGACAGCGCGACGGCCTTGCCGTCGGTCCGCCCGGTCCACGTGCCCTCGATGTCGGCGCCCGCCGCGTTCGAGCCGGAGCCGGAGCCCGAACCGGCATCGGCCGCGGGGCTGCCGCCCGATCCGCCCGGTGCGGCGCCGGCGGCGCCCTTGTCCTTGCCGGAGCCGCCGGCCGAGCCGCCGCCGGTGTCCCCGCCGCCGTCGCATCCGCCGAGGGTGAGGGTGAGCGCGGCGACGAGCCCGGCCGCCGTGATGCCCGCCCGTACGAGCCTCTGCACGTTCCGCTCCCCCTGTCGATGTGCTGGACCGCGCCAAGTTACCAGGATGCTTTTCCCACGAACGGGGAGCCGGAAGGCCGTGGGATGCGTCTCTTCACAGAGTGCGGGTAGTCGAGTCCGAACGGTGCAGCTCAGCCAGGTGTCTGTAACCAAGGGAACACCCCGCGTGCACGTGCATCTGCTCATGCGTATGCACATGAACAGAGCTATGATCCGAGAAAGTTGACACCTGCACCTTGCGACTCGGGGAGCGACCTGTGCACCACGTGTACAACGGCATAACGGCCACAGAGCTTCACGGAGTCGTCTGGCAGAAGAGCAGGCACAGCAACTCCCAGGGCTCCTGTGTGGAGTTCGCCAAGCTGCCTGACGGGGATGTGGCGGTACGGAACTCACGCCACCCCGACGGACCCGCGCTCGTGTACACCACGGCCGAGATCGAGTCCATGCTGCTGGGCGCCAAGGCCGGCGAATTCGACCACCTGACGGGCACGCCAGGCATGGCTGACACGGCCGACTCGACCGGCACGGCGGCATAACGGAATCCCCGATCGCGCCCGCCGCGCTGGACCGGTCAGTACAAGGCTGGACCGGTCAGTACAAGCCAACTGAAGCGGTCGGCCCACCGGCCGGCCGCGTCACTCGTTCCGCAGCTGGAACAGGGCCCAGACCACCTTGCCGTGCAGCGTCCCCGCCAGCGGATGCCAGCCCCAGGTATCGCTGAACGAGTCCACGAGGAACAGCCCCCGGCCGGACTCCGCCGCGCAGTCCTCGTCCGTCTGCCGCGCCAGCGGGCTCGCATGGCTGGGGTCCCGTACCGCGCACACCAGCCGGGACGTCCACCGCATCAGATGCAGGCGTACGGGATGGTCGTACGGCTCTCGCTGGCCGTCGGCGGGCAGGGCGTGCCGCAGCGCGTTGGTGACGAGTTCGGAGACGACCAGCGCGACATCGTCGAAGCGGTCGTTCAGATCCCACTGCCCCAGCGTGGTCCGGGTGAACTGCCGTGCCCCGCGCACCGCCTCATAGCGAGGCGGCAGAGCACACGACGCCGAGCTGGCGCCCCCCGCGGGATCGATGGGGGGAAGGCCCTGCCTTAACGGCTGGAGCATGGTCGATCCATTCGTCCCCATGCGAGGCACTCCCGGGATTCGCGGCCGTGGCGATACTGCGGTGGTTCAACGTCCATCACGTCAAGCACGAACGAGCACGCAGGTGCGCGGGGACCATGCTTCCGAATGCGCAGGGCAGATGCAAGGGCAGATGCACGTGCACGAGCCTGGCCTGTCCCCGCATGTGCTGGTTCCTTACCGTTTCTTCTCGTGACTACTTTCGACTCCCCCGCAAAGCATTCTTATTTCCGTAATCGAACGAGTACGGGCTGAAGCGTTTTGGTGGCAGAATCCGGCTCTTGGGGTTCGGGGGTGCTCCAGGAAGAACCACATGTGATGGGGAGGGTTGGAGACGTGACCGCAGCCGAATCGGGCGGTTCCGTGGTGCGGCGCATCCTGCTGGGCTCACAGCTGAGGCGGCTGCGCGAGACGCGCGGCATCACACGCGAAGCCGCCGGCTACTCGATCCGCGCATCCGAGTCCAAGATCAGCCGTATGGAGTTGGGACGGGTGAGCTTCAAGGCCAGGGACATCGAGGACCTGCTGACCCTCTACGGGGTCGCCGACGAGGGCGAGCGCGGCGCCCTCCTCGGCCTCGCACGCGAGGCCAATGTCGCGGGTTGGTGGCACAGCTTCGGCGATGTGCTGCCCGGCTGGTTCCAGACGTACATCGGTCTGGAAGGCGCCGCCTCACTCATCCGTATCTATGAAGTGCAGTTCGTCCACGGCCTGTTGCAGACCGAGGCGTACGCGCACGCGGTCGTCAGCCGGGGCATGCAGGGCGCACCCTCCTCCGACATCGACCGCCGGGTCGCCCTGCGGCTGGAGCGGCAGAAGGCTCTCGTCTCCGAGCGGGCGCCACGCTTCCACGCCGTCCTCGACGAGGCCGCGCTGCGCCGCCCGTACGGTGACCGTGCCGTGATGCAGGGCCAGTTGAGGCATCTGATAGAGGTCTCGGAGCAGGCGAACATCACCCTGCAGGTGATGCCGTTCAGCTTCGGCGGGCACGCCGGCGAGAGCGGCGCGTTCACCATGCTGAGCTTCCCCGAGTCGGATCTCTCCGATGTCGTCTTCCTGGAACAGCTGACCAGCGCGCTGTATCTGGACAAGCGCGAGGAAGTCGCCCAGTACGAACGGGTGATGGAACGGCTGAAGGAGGACAGTCCGGGCCCCGAGGAGAGCCGGGACGTCCTGCGCGGACTGCTCCAACTGATCTGAGGCATCAGTACGATGACCGTGACGACGCCACAGGCGTCACACCAGGAGTTTGCACCTGCAGTGAGGGATCGCATGTCCTACTTCACCGACCTGGCCCATCAGTACATCGACGGCGAGTGGCGGGCCGGCAGCGGCTCGTGGGACATCATCGACTTCAACCCGTACAACGGGGAGAAGCTCGCCGCCATCACGGTCGCGACGGCCCTGGAGGTCGACCAGGCGTACCGTGCCGCCGAGCGCGCGCAGCGGGCCTGGGCCGAGACCAATCCGTACGCCCGCCGACGGGTCATCGACCGTGTGCTCAGGCTGGTCGAGGAGCGCGAGGACGACATCGTCGAGGCGATCATCGACGAGCTGGGCGGTACGCGGCTCAAGGCGGAGTACGAGGTCGGGGCCGCGCGGGACTTCCTGCGCGAGGCCGGCCACCTGGCGCTGCGCCCCGAGGGCCGGATCCTGCCGTCCCTGGTCGACGGCAAGGAGAACCGCGTCTACCGGCTGCCGGTCGGGGTCATCGGCGTGATCAGCCCCTTCAACTACCCGTTCCTGGTGACGATCAAGGCGGTGGCGCCCGCGCTGGCGCTCGGCAACGCCGTCGTGCTCAAGCCCAACCAGAACGCGCCCGTCGTCGGCGGCGGCCTCATAGCCAAGCTCTTCGAGGACGCGGAACTCCCCGCCGGACTGCTCAACGTCCTGATCACGGACAGCGCGGAGATCGGTGACACGCTGATCGCGCACCCCGTCCCGAAGGTGATCTCGTTCTCCGGCTCCGACCGGGTCGGCAGCCACGTCGGAGCCGTCGCGGGCGCCCATTTCAAGCGGACCATTCTCGAACTGAGCGGCAACAGCGCGCTGGTCGTCCTCGACGACCTGGACGAGGCGGGCATCGACTACGCGGTGGACGCGGCGGTGGCCAGCCGGTTCGTCTTCCAGGGCCAGGTCTGCATGGCCGCCAACCGGATCCTGGTGGACCGCTGTGTCGAGCGGGAGTTCACCGAGAAGTTCGTGGCGAAGGTGGCGGCGCTCAGGACCGGCGACCCGCGTGACCCCGAGACCCATATCGGCCCGGTCATCAACACCTTCCAGGCGGACGCGCTGACGGCGCTGGTGGACCAGGCCCTCGCGGATGGGGCGACGGCGCTGCTGCGAGGCCGGACGCGCGGCAATCTCGTGGAGCCGACGGTGCTGGCGGGGCTGCCGGACGACTCGCCGCTGATGCGGCAGGAGATCTTCGGGCCCGTGGTGCTGCTGGTCCCGTTCGACGGGGAGGAAGAGGCGGTACGGCTCGCGAACGACACCCCGTACGGGCTGAGCGGGGCCGTGCACACGTCGAACGTGGAGCGGGGCGTCCGGTTCGCCAAGCGGATCGTGACCGGCATGATGCACGTCAACGACTCGACCATTCAGGACGATCCGCTGGTGCCGTTCGGCGGGGAGAAGTGCTCGGGGATCGGCCGGCTCAACGGCGACGCGACGGTGGAGGCGTTCACCACGCAGAAGTGGATCTCGGTGCAGCACAGCCGTACGGGGTTCCCCTTCTGAGCGCTCGTGCCCGCTGATCGGGTACCGCCGCCGCTCGTACCGCCGCACCGGCTGCTGCTGCGGCTGATCATGGAGATGTCCCGGCACGCCGGCCACGCCGACATCATCCGCGAGACGCTCGACGGGAGGACGGCCTTCGAGCTGGTGGCGATGGAGTCGCGCCGCTGACGGGGTGACAGGGCTGGGGCGCCGGGAACGTCACCAGGACCTCTCGTCTGGATCTTGCCGGGCTGATCCAGACGAAAGTCGCTAGTGATGGAAGGACGTGGCGGTCGCCCTGTCCCGCTCCGGCGGACACTCCTGGTCCCTCAGTTCGGGCAGCAGCTGCCGCAGGTCGGCGCAGAGCAGCGCGGCGAGGTCGGCGGAGAAGCCGTTGCGGCAGACCACGCGCAGGACGGACAGATCCTCGCGGTTGGCCGGGAAGGTGTACGCGGGGACCAGCCAGCCGCGTTCGCGCAGCCGGCGCGAGACGTCGAACACATCGAAGTTCCGTACGTGCGGAGCGGTGGTGAAGGCGAACACGGGCAGTTCGTCGCCCCGCGTGAGCAGCCGGAAATCGCCCATGGACTCGATCTCCGCGGACAGCTTCATGGCGATGTCCCGCGCCGTTTGCTGCACTGCCCGGAAGCCGTCCCGGCCCAGCCGCAGAAACGTGTAGTACTGCGCGACGACCTGCGCGCCCGGCCGGGAGAAGTTCAGCGCGAAGGTGGGCATGTCACCGCCCAGGTAGTTCACCCGGAAGACCAGCTCCTTCGGGAGTTCGGCGGACGAACGCCACAGCGCCCAGCCGACGCCCGGGTAGACCAGCCCGTACTTGTGCCCGGAGGTGTTGATGGAGGAGACGCGCGGCAGCCGGAAGTCCCAGACCAGATCCTCGTCGAGGAAGGGCGCGATCATGGCGCCGGACGCCCCGTCGACATGGACGGGGATGTCGAGGCCCGTACGTTCCTGGAGTGCGTCCAGCGCCTCGCACAGCTCGGCGACCGGTTCGTAACTGCCGTCGAAGGTGGACCCCAGCACGGCCACCACGCCGATGGTGTTCTCGTCGCAGAGGTCGGCGGCGGCCCCCGGGTCGATGTGGAACCGGTCCCCGTCCATGGGCACCAGCCGCGCCTCGACCTCCCAGAAATTGCAGAACTTCTCCCAGCAGACCTGGACGTTGACGCCCATGACGAGATTCGGTCGCGCGGTCGCCGGATAGCGCGCCGTGTTGCGGGCGGTCCAGCGGCGCTTGAGCGCCATCCCGGCGAGCATGCAGGCCTCGCTGGAACCGGTGGTCGAGCAGCCGACGGCCGTCGCCGGGTCGGGGGCGTTCCAGAGATCGGCGAGCATCGCCACGCACCGCCGCTCCAGTTCGGCGGTGCGCGGGTACTCGTCCTTGTCGATCATGTTCTTGTCCCGGCACTCCTCCATCAGCACCGAGGCCTGCGGTTCCATCCAGGTGGTGACGAAGGTGGCGAGGTTGAGCCGGGAGTTGCCGTCGAGCATCAGCTCGTCGTGGACCAGCTGATACGCGGTCTCGGGCGGGATCGGGCCGTCGGGAAGCCGGTGCGTGGGCGGGGCCGAGGTCATGTCGCCGGTCGGATCGGCCGCCGCGTAGAAGGGGTTGATCGACAGCCTGCGCAGCTCGGCGAGCTCCTTCGCGTCGGGCGGCTCGCCCGCCGGTCCGGCCCCTGTGCGGCTGGCTGGGCGGTATCCGCCTCGGTGGAGTGGCATCGGCTTTCCCCGTCTTCCGTCGGTGCTCGTCGGCTGCTGGTCCGGTGGTGGTCCGGTGCTCGTCGGCTGCTTGTCCGCCGCTTGTCCGCCGCTCTTCGGTACGGGTCAGCTCTCGGCGGCCAGGCCGGCCTTGATGGCGCGGGTGAACTTCACGACCCGCTCGGCCTGGACCTTGGCGGCCTGGAGGGTCTTCTCGTCCACCGGGATGTCGCCCATGCCGCCGACGTGCGAGGTGCCGTACGGATTGCCGTCGACGAACTTCGACTCGTGGGTGTAGCCGGGGGCGACGAGGATGCCGCCGAAGTGGTGAATCGTGTTGTAGAGCGCCAGCAGGGTGGATTCCTGGCCGCCGTGCGTGGTGGCCGAGGCGGTGAAGCCGCTGTACACCTTGTCGGCGAGCGCGCCCTGCTGCCACAGCCCGCCCAGGGTGTCGATGAACTGCTTGAGCTGGGACGAGATGTTGCCGTACCGGGTGGGGGAGCCGAAGATCACGGCGTCCGCCCAGATCATGTCGTCGGGCGAGACCTCCGGGACGTGGGAGGTCGCCTCGGCGTTGGCGGCCCAGGCGGGGGTGGCGTCGATCACCGCTCGCGGGGCGAGTTCCGCCGTCTTGCGGAGCCGGACGGCCGCGCCGGCCCGTTCCGCGTCGTCGGCGATGGCCTTGGCCATCCTGGCGATGGTCCCGGTGGAGGAGTAGTAGATGACGGCGACGTTCACGGACGTGGGCATGTGACTACCTCGGTGCTCGGCCGGGTGCGGGTGCTGGTGCGGGGGCAGCGCGCCTTCCGGCGTTGACAATACGGACAAATCGCGTGATCGGCTCGCCGGAACGTGCGGTGGCCGGCGCCGGTGACGGGGGCGGCCGTGCCAGTCACCGCAGCGACGTGCCGTCCTCGCGGAGCTGCATCTGGGGGCGGCCGGTGACCAGCAGCCAGGCGGGGACGATGGCCACGCAGAGCAGCGGGAGGATGTTCGGGTCGGAGACCATGACGGCCGCGGTGAACAGGCTGAGCCAGCCCTGCCGGGTGACCGCGAGCAGCACGCCCAGCACTCCGCAGACCACGCCCAGGGCGGGCGGGACGGCCGGGACGAGCGCGTGGGCGCACAGCCCGAGCGCGACCCCCACGAAGACGGCCGGGAAGATCCGGCCGCCCCGGAATCCGCAGGCCGCGGCGACCGTCATCGCGGCCAGTTTCACCACCGTCATCAGCGCGAACGACCCTGCCGACCAGCCGTCCGGATGCGCCGCCAGGGTCTTCACCTCGTCCAGGCCCTTGAAGAGCGTCAGCTTGCCGCCGAGCGCCCCGAGCAGGCCGAGTGCCAGCCCGCCCGCCGTCAGCGCCAGGACGGGGTGTCCGAGGCGCCGGAAGAGCGCGTGGACGTACGGGAACGCGTACACCGCCGCCATGCCCAGTGCCGTCGCCAGCGGGGCGATGATCAGGGCCGCCAGAAGCTCGCTCCCGTGGGTGCCCGGATACGGCGGCAGGTCGAGGTCGAAGGTCGGGTGGTCGATCAGTACGGTCGTCAGCCCGCCCGCCCCGGCCGCGACCAGCGGGCCGAACAGCTTGTCCCAGAGCGACCCGGGGGCCGGCCTGGCGGCGAACGTCTCGGTGAGGATCAGCGCGGCCGCCACCGGCGTGCCGAAGAGCGCCCCGATCGTGCCCGCGGCGGCGAGCGGGAGCCAGATCGCGGCCGGGGCCTTCGGCGCCGCTTTCCGGCCCAGCCAGTAGGTCAGCGCGATGTTGGACGCGGTGATCGGGTTCTCCGGACCGAGGCTCACCCCTCCCGCCAGGGCGAGGCCGGTGACCACCAGCAGCCCCGGCACCACCCCGACGGGCAGTGGCTTGTCGACCAGCCCGGTGGTGGCCGGGTCGGGCCCGGCATGGCCGTGCACCTGGCGGGCGACGATCCCGACCGCCAGCCCGGTGGCCGTGAGCATCACGATCATCCAGAGGGACGAGTACGGGCCGACGCCGAGGGCGTCGGGCAGGGTGCCCCAGAGCACGTCCTTGAGCTGGCCCGCGACCTCGCTCACCCCGAGCAGGACCAGAGCGGCCATGACGCCGACCGCCAGCGAGGGGAGGACCAGGGGCAGCAGGGTGCGCGCGGACACGGGTGGGGCGGTGGACTGAGCAGCGGACGGAGCGTCGTTGGCCACGCGCTCACCGTATCCGCACAAAAGCCGCGAAGTGGCCGTATGAAAGCCATGAGCCGGGCCGCTGTCCGCGGCGGTCGCCCGGACGGGACCCAGGCGTCCCGTCCTACTCCTCGACGATCACGACGGCCGTGCCGTACGCGCAGACCTCCGCCCCCACGCCCGCCGCCTCGGTCACGTCGAAACGCATCGCCAGCACGGCGTTGGCCCCCCGCGAGTGAGCCTGCTCGACCAGGCGTTCCATCGCCTGGTTGCGGGTCTCCACGAGCGTCTTCGTGAGCCCCCTGAGCTCGCCGCCGACCATCGACTTGAATCCGGCGCCCACCTGGCTCCCCAGGTGCCGGGAGCGCACGGTGAGGCCGAAGACCTCGCCGATCACCTTCCGCACCTGATGGCCGGGGACGTCGTTCGTGGTGACGACCAGGACGTCGGCCCCGGGGCCCTGTCCACCGCTGTAATCGTCGATGCCCATGTGGGTCCGCCTTCCTCAGGAGTGCCCGGAGGCTTGTCAGGCCCAGCTTTATGCCGGTATGACCGGAGTGCATGTCGAACGACCGGGTGGAACCCGGGGCGACGGACAGGCGTTGATAGTTTGTGAGCGGCCGACCATGCCGAGAATCGACGATCGACCGACTGATGACACAGGAGTCCGGAACCCGTGACCACCCTTGCGCTCGGACCCAGCTGGCTGGACCCGGACTATCTGATCAGCACCTTCGGGCTCATCGGCGTCCTGGCCATCGTCTTCGCCGAATCCGGCCTGCTCATCGGGTTCTTCCTGCCGGGCGACTCGCTGCTCTTCACCACCGGCCTGCTGGTGACGGCCGGCAGTCTGGACCAGCCGCTGTGGCTCGTCTGCGTCCTGGTGGCCCTCGCCGCGATCATCGGTGACCAGGTCGGCTACCTCTTCGGCCGCAAGGTCGGCCCCTCGCTGTTCAAGCGCCCGGACTCCAAACTCTTCAAGCAGGAGAACGTCGAGAAGGCGCACGAGTTCTTCGAGAAGTACGGCCCCAAGTCGCTCGTCCTGGCCCGCTTCGTGCCCGTCGTCCGTACGTTCACGCCGATCATCGCCGGTGTGAGCCGGATGAACTACCGCTCGTTCATCACCTACAACATCGTCGGCGGCACGCTCTGGGGGGCGGGCGTCACGCTGCTGGGGGCGGCGCTCGGCAAGATCCAGTTCGTGCGCGACAACGTCGAGACGATGCTCATCCTGATCGTGCTGCTCTCGGTGGTGCCGATCGCGATCGAATACCTGCGGGCACGCTCGAAGTCGAAGAAGTCCGCCGGGACGGACGGCGGCGGCACCGGCACGGCGGCGCCGGAGGGGCCCGGCGGACCGGGCACCCCGGGGGGATCCCAGCGCGGACGGCACGCCAGGCGCTGACGCGGCCCGTCCCGGGCTCCGTCCGGTGTCAGAAGCCGCGCGTCCGCTTGGCCGCGCGGCGGCCCGACGCCCGGCCCGCTCCCGGCACCCTGAGGAACAGCCGTGAGATCTCGCCACCGAGGTTCACCCCGATCGCGATCGCCAGCGCCAGCGCCGCCGCCTTGGACAGCGACGCGAAGCCCCGGTCCAGATGGTTCTGCGCGATGCCCAGCAGCCCGAAGTACGTCGCGGAACCGGGCAGCAGCGGGCCGATCGCGGCGGTGACGTACGGCAGCGCCGAGGCGAACTGGTAGCGCGAGAAGAGCTGCCCGAACAGGCCCACCAGACCGGCCGCGACCGCCGTCGCCGCCACCGGCGAGATCCCCGCCGTGTCGTGCATCGCCGCGTAGACGACCCACGCGACGCCGCCGTTCAGGGCCACCATCAGCACGGTCGAACGTTCCTGCTGGAGCAGGATCGCGAAGGCCAGGCTCAGCACCACCGACGCGAGGATCTGCACCACCGGACGTTCGGCGGTGTGCAGCGCCGCGTCCGGGTTCAGCTGGGCGTCCAGCTGCACCCCGAGATAGAGCACCAACAGCACGCCGATGACGATCGCGATGAAGAAGTACATGACTTCGAGCAGCCGCGCCGACGCGGTGATGTAGTAGCCCGTCAGCCCGTCCTGCACCCCCGCGACCAGCGCCCGCCCCGGCAGCAGCGCGAAGAGCCCACCGGTGATGACGGCCGAGGGCCGGATCTCCCAGTGCGCGGCCGAGCCCAGCACCGTCAGCGCCACCCCGACCGCGGCGGGCGGCATCGCCGCCACCACGAACTGGTAGAACTCCGGCAGCCCGCGCCCCGCGAGCAGCCACGCCAGCCGGTCCCCGAGCATCGCGCCCAGCGCCGCCGCCACGAAGACCACGAAACCGCCGCCGACCAGCACGGAGGCGGCGCCGGCCAGCACCCCGCTCGCCACGGTCAGCGCCCAGCCCGGGTAGGGGTGCCGGTTGCGCCGGATCTCCGCGAGCCGCCGGTACGCCTCCTCCAGCGTGACGTCCGTGTCCGGGGTGGTGATGTCGCCGATGAGCGTGTAGACGGCGGCCAGCCGCGTGTAGTCGGTGCCCCGCCGCCGCACCGTCCGACTGGCCGTCACCGGGTCCTCCACCAGCGACGGCTGATGGGAGATCGACAGCAGGGTGAAGGTGACGTTCGGCTCGCAGCGGTCGAGGCCGTACGCGCGGCAGACCGCGAACATCGCGGCCTCGACGTCCTCGGCGCCCTCACCGCCCGCCAGCAGCAGCTCACCGATACGCAGCGTCAGGTCCAGCACGCGCGGCACCGCGGGCCCGCTGTCGTCGTGCCGCTGCACCGTCTCCGGTACGGGCCGGTCGCCGACCGGCATCCGCAGCAGGGTGCGCATCTGGTCCTGCCAGGGCGCCTCCTTGGCCAGGGTGACCATGGGGACGCCGTACGCGGGGGTGAACGCGGGCGGCGAGTGCCGGGCGCTGTAGGTGCTCGGACCGCTGCCGGGGGCGCCGCCCGAGGTACCGGGAGGGGTGTCGAAGGCGGATCCCCCGGGCTCGGCCGGCGCTTCTGTGCTCAGGCCCTCCGGAAGCGCGAACTCCGACGTGGGCTGGTCGTCCTCGGGAGCCGGCGGCCGCCCCACCCCGGCCGGCGGGGTGAAAGCGCTGCGCGCCTCGTCCGACTGCGGCTTGCGGTCCTCAGGACCGTCCGGCTCGGCCACCACTGTCCACGCCCTCGCTCCCTGTCGTGCCCGCCCTGTCGTTCTGGTCGTCCCGGCCCGCGTCTGCCCAGTATGGGCACGTACATGGGTGGTCACACGCCGACGGGCGGCGCACCCCGAAGGGTGCGCCGCCCGTCGGTCCGGCTTCGCGCCGGTCACACGGTGAGGTGCCCGGTCAGTGCTTGTCGCCCTGGTCGGCCAGCCGCTTGTACGAAGCCTCGATCTCGGCCTCGGCCTCGGCGCGGCCCACCCAGTCGGCGCCCTCGACGGACTTGCCCGGCTCCAGGTCCTTGTAGACCTCGAAGAAGTGCTGGATCTCCAGGCGGTCGAACTCGGAGACGTGCTGGATGTCCTGCAGGTGCTCCACCCGGGGGTCGGAGGCCGGGACGCACAGCAGCTTGTCGTCGCCGCCGGCCTCGTCGGTCATCCGGAACATGCCGATGGCGCGGCACCGGATGAGGCAGCCGGGGAAGGTCGGCTCGTCCAGGATGACCAGCGCGTCGAGCGGGTCGCCGTCGTCGGCGAGGGTGTTCTCGACGAAGCCGTAGTCGGCCGGGTAGCTGGTCGAGGTGAAGAGACGACGGTCAAGGCGGATCCGACCGGTCTCGTGGTCGACCTCGTACTTGTTTCGCGAACCCTTAGGGATCTCGATGGTGACGTCGAACTCCACGGGAGGCTCCTCCATGATCAACACAAATGTCCGGTGATGCTGCGACTTCGCGGAGGAGACCCCCGGACCCCGGCCTGACGGGCCGCCACTGGCCGGGGTGCCATGCTCGTGGCAAGGCGCAGTGGTTAAGTGTCCCCCACGCAGCTGTGTGATCGCGAAAGGGGCTGGTCAGCCGTGCTTGAACCGAAAGCGTTGCAGGTCACGGCCGGTTCCGTGGTGCTCGGCCTGGTGCTCGCCGCCGGTGTGGTGGCGGCGGCGGGGCCCTGGGACTCCGGCCAGCGGACGGCCGAGCGGGAGTGGGCCGCCGCCCGCAGCCGTACGAGTGGCGCACATCACGGGGCGGGCGGCGCCGGACCGGCCGCGCCCCCCGCGCCCGCCCCCAGCGCCCCCGGCGTACTCACCGCGCTCAGCGCCTCCGGCAAGGCGCCCGAGGACCTCAGGGGGACGCTCGGACCGCTGCTGAAGGACCCCGCGCTCGGGAAGACGCGTACCGGAGCCGTCATCGACGTCGCGACGGGCGAGCGGCTGTACGGGCAGAGCGCGGACCGCCCCATGACCCCGGCCTCCACCGTCAAGATCGCGACGATGGTCGCCGCGCTCTCCGCGCTCGGCCCCGACCACCGCATCGCCACGACGGTCGTGGCCGCCCCCGACGCCCGCCGGCTCACCCTGGTCGGCGGCGGGGACGCCACCCTCGACGGGGCGCGGCTGCGCGCGCTGGCCGACGACACCGTCCGCGCCCTGCGCGAGCGCGGTGTCACCTCGGTCGCGCTCGGCTACGACGTCTCCCTCTACACGGGTCCCCGCGACCACCCCATCGGCCCCAACGACAACATCGCCCCCGTCGTCGCGCTGATGGCCGGGCAGGGCCGCCTCGACGCGTCCACCAGCGGGCCCGCGCCGCGCACCGACGACCCCGCCGGTGACGCCGCCGACGCGTTCGCCGGGCTGCTGCGCGACCGGGGCGTCAAGGCGTCCGTCGCGGGCGCCCCCGGCAAGGCCGCCCAGGACGGGAAGACCCTCGCCGCGACCTACTCCGTACCGCTCTCCGGGCTGGTGGAGCGGGCCCTGACCGAGAGCGACAACGACATCGCGGAGTCGCTGGCCCGGCAGACCGCGATCGCGGCGGGCCGGCCGGCGAGCTTCGCGGGCGCCGGACAGGCCGTCCAAGACCAGCTGGGAAAGCTCGAACTGCCGCTCACCGGAGCCCGGTTCGCCGACGGCAGCGGCCTGAACCGGCAGGACAGGGTCAGCGCGTCCCTGCTCGCCTCCCTGCTCGCCCGCGCCGCGGACCCGGCCCGCCCGGAGCTGCGGTCCGTCCTCACCGGCCTGCCCGTCGCCGGGTTCAGCGGCACCCTGCGCGGCCGGTACACGGACGCCGCGCCCGCCGCCGGACTGATCCGCGCCAAGACCGGCACGCTCACCGGCGTCAACGCCCTGGCCGGCACCGTCGTCGACGCCGAGGGCCGGCTGCTGGCCTTCGCCTTCCTGGCGGGCTCCACCCCCGCCGCCGACCCCGCCCAGGCGGCCCTGGACCGGCTTTCCGCCGCCCTCGTCCCCTGACCGGCCCAACCGCGCCCCGGGCCGCTGTCCCGGCCGGGTCCCCGGCCTGAGCAGGGCGGCCGGCCGCCCTCCTCCGGCCGACTGCCGTCCCCCAAGGGGCGGTACGGGGAAAGAACCGGGCCGCCGACGCCTCACCGCACCCCGGGCCGAGCACGTACGGTTGACGCATGACGAGCATCGGTGGTGCCGAGATGGTCGACTGGAATCTCGCGGTGGCGACCGCGACCCGACTCGTACGGCCGGGGCCCGAAGTGACCCGGGACGAGGCCCGCGAGATCGTCGCCGAGCTGCGGCGGCATGCGAAGGCGTCCGAGGAGCACGTCCGCGCGTACACCCGGATGATCCCCGAAGGACACGAGCCACCCGACACCCCCGTCCTGGTCGTCGACCGGGCCGGCTGGGTGAAGGCGAACGTCGCGGGATTCCGCGAACTGCTCAAGCCCCTCTTCACGAAGATGAGTGAACGCCGCTCGACCGGTCCCGGCGGGGCCGTGCTCGGCGCGGTCGGCGGCAAGGTGACCGGCGTGGAGCTGGGCATGCTGCTGTCGTTCATGGCGTCCCGGGTCCTCGGCCAGTACGAGACGTTCGCTCCCGCGAGCCGCGACCTCCCGGCGGCCGCGGCCGGCGGCCGGCTGCTGCTCGTCGCCCCCAACATCGTGCACGTCGAACGCGAACTGGACGTCGACCCGCACGACTTCAGGCTCTGGGTCACCCTCCACGAGGAGACCCACCGCACCCAGTTCACCGGCGTGCCCTGGCTGCGGGACCACCTCCAGGGGGAGATCCAGTCCTTCCTCGACCAGACCGACGTCGACCCGATGACCGTCGTCGAACGGCTCCGCGAGGCCGCGCAGTCGCTCAGCGGGGGCCGCCCCGAGGGCGAGGAGAACGAGGACGGCAGGAGCATCGTCGAACTCGTCCAGACGCCCGGCCAGCGCGAGGTCCTGGGCCGGCTCACCGCCGTGATGTCCCTCCTCGAAGGCCACGCCGACTTCGTGATGGACGGTGTCGGACCGCAGGTCGTGCCCTCCGTCGCGGAGATCCGCGAGAAGTTCCAGCAGCGCAGGGCGCGCGGCGCCAGCCGGCTCGACCAGGCGCTGCGCAAGCTGCTCGGGCTCGACGCCAAGCTGCGCCAGTACCGGGACGGGGAGCGTTTCGTACGGGCCGTGGTCGACGAGGTCGGCATGGAGGGCTTCAACCGGGTCTGGACCTCGCCCAACACCCTTCCCACGAAGGCGGAGATCGCGCGGCCCGCCGACTGGGTGGCGCGGGTGCACCGTAAGGCAGATTCCTGAGCCGAATCCGGCTCAGGGCAGAAGAACGCCTCAGTTATCACCCATCCGAGGGACCGTGGGGGAGGGATAGGCGTGCAATGCTCGGGTAATGGCTCGGATCTGTCACCATCGACGCACTCTGCGTGACGGTCGCCGGCCTGACACCGACCGTGGCACCCCCGAAAAACATCACGAAGGGCACCGGACATGGGTCCCCATCCTGCGGTCGCGGCGATACGCCTGGCGGTCCGCCGCGTACTTCACGACGTCCTCACCGACGGCTCCGACATCTCTCCCACCACCACCGGCGAACCGCCGCTCGTGCTCGTCGCCTGCTCCGGCGGCGCCGACTCCATGGCACTCGCCTCCGCCCTCGCCTTCGAGGCTCCCAAACTCTCCGTCCGGGCCGGCGCCATCACCGTCGACCACGGCCTGCAGACCGGCTCCGACCTCCGCGCCGCCGAAGTCGTCGCCCGGCTCGGCGCCATGCGGCTCGACCCCGTCGAAGCCGTCGCCGTGAACGTGGGCCGCGCGGGCGGGCCCGAAGCCGCCGCCCGGGACGCCCGCTACGCGGCCCTCGACGCCGTCGCGGAACGACATCGCGCCGCCGCCGTCCTGCTCGGCCACACCCGCGACGACCAGGCCGAGACCGTGCTGCTGGGCCTCGCCCGCGGCTCGGGCACCCGCTCCCTGTCCGGAATGGCGGCCGTCTCGGGGGCGGCCGGCCGCTACCGCCGCCCCTTCCTCCAACTCGACCGGCAGACCGCCCGCAAGGCCTGCCTCGTGCAGGCGATCCCGGTCTGGGACGACCCGCACAACACGGATCCCGCGTACACCCGCTCACGGCTGCGCCACGAGGGCCTTCCCGCTCTGGAGAAGGCCCTCGGCAAAGGCGTGGTCGAGGCCCTGGCCCGTACGGCCCAGCTCTCCCGTGACGACGCCGACGCCCTGGACGCCTGGGCCGCCGACGCGGCGCGGTCCGTACGGGACGACTCGGGGCAGCTGGAATGCGCCAAGTTGTACGCGCTGCCGCCCGCCGTCCGCCGCCGGGTGCTGCGCCAGGCGGTCATCGCGGCGGGCGCCCCGGCCGGTTCGCTGTTCGCCCGGCACGTCGAGGAGGTGGACCGCCTGATCACGGGCTGGCGCGGCCAGGGGGGCATCAACCTGCCCGGCCGGGTGGAGGTCCGGAGGCAGGGTGGCAGACTGGTGGTCCGGCAGGGCTGAAACGCTGAGGCGATACGGCTGTGTCTCCCGGGCCACCGATCCCGGACCCTGGCCGACAACGAAAGTGATGCGGGTGGACGACAAGGACATGGGCACCGACCTCCAGTCGGTGCTCATCACCAAGCAAGAGATCGACGCGAAGCTGGCCGAGCTGGCCGCGAAGATCGACGCGGAGTACGCAGGCAAGGACCTGCTCCTCGTGGGTGTGCTCAAGGGCGCCGTGATGGTCATGGCGGACCTGGCGCGCGCCCTGTCCACCCCCGTGACGATGGACTGGATGGCCGTCTCCTCCTACGGGGCGGGCACCCAGTCCTCCGGTGTGGTCCGGATCCTCAAGGACCTGGACACCGACATCAAGGGCAAGCACGTCCTGATCGTCGAGGACATCATCGACTCGGGGCTGACGCTCTCGTGGCTGCTTTCCAACCTCGGATCCCGGGAGCCGGCCTCGCTGGAGGTCGTCACCCTGCTCCGTAAGCCGGATGCCGCAAAGGTCGCGATCGACGTGAAGTGGATCGGCTTCGACATTCCGAATGAGTTCGTCGTCGGATACGGCCTGGATTACGCGGAGAAGTACCGCAACATGCCTTTCGTCGGCACGCTGGCGCCGCACGTCTACGGCGGCTGAGAGCGACGAGGAGCGGCGAAGCTCACGAAAGGCTTCGCCGCTGCGGGGAACCCCGGACCGCCTCGCGGCGTTGGAGCATGGGAAGACGGGTTTACCGGTCCTCCCGTGAGGTCGCGGGTCATGATGCTGGGGTACCGTCCGAAGAACAGTCTTTTCTCGCAGCAGCATTTACCTACGGGCAGGAGGGACGGGGCGAATTCGCTCCGTATGGATGGACGTGAAGCGATACTTCCGTGGGCCGGTCATGTGGATCGTGCTGGCTGTCCTCGCCGTGGTCGTGCTGATCCAGGTCGTCGGTTCTTCTGGCGGCTACAAGACGGTGGACACCGGCAAGGTCGTCCAGGCGATCAGCAAGAACCAGGTCGAAGAGGCCAAACTCACCACCGGCGACGACCAGATCATCAAGGTCCAGCTCAAGTCCGGCCAGAAGATCGAGGGCAGCGACAAGCTCCAGGCCAGCTACATCGGGAACCAAGGCGTTTCCCTGGCCAAGACGCTGCAGACGAAGTTCGACAACGGCGACATCAAGAAGGGCTACACGGTCTCGCCGTCCAAGCAGAGCCCGTTCCTCTCGGTGCTGTTCTCGCTGCTGCCCTTCGTCGTGATCGTCGTCATCTTCCTGTTCCTGATGAATCAGATGCAGGGCGGCGGCTCCCGGGTCATGCAGTTCGGGAAGTCCAAGGCCAAGCTCATCACCAAGGACACCCCCAAGACGACCTTCGCCGATGTGGCCGGGTCCGACGAGGCGGTCGAGGAGCTCCACGAGATCAAGGAGTTCCTCCAGGAGCCGGCGAAGTTCCAGGCCGTCGGCGCCAAGATCCCGAAGGGTGTGCTGCTGTACGGCCCGCCCGGTACGGGTAAGACGCTGCTCGCCCGCGCTGTCGCGGGTGAGGCCGGGGTGCCCTTCTACTCGATCTCCGGTTCCGACTTCGTCGAGATGTTCGTCGGTGTCGGCGCCTCCCGCGTACGTGACCTCTTCGAGCAGGCCAAGGCGAACGCCCCGGCGATCGTCTTCGTCGACGAGATCGACGCCGTCGGCCGGCACCGCGGTGCGGGTCTCGGCGGTGGCCACGACGAGCGCGAGCAGACGCTGAACCAGCTGCTCGTCGAGATGGACGGCTTCGACGTGAAGGGCGGCGTCATCCTGATCGCCGCCACGAACCGGCCGGACATCCTCGACCCGGCGCTGCTGCGCCCGGGACGCTTCGACCGGCAGATCGCCGTCGACCGCCCGGACATGCAGGGCCGGCTGGAGATCCTCAAGGTCCACCAGAAGGGCAAGCCGGTCGCCCCGGATGTCGACCTGGGCGCGGTGGCCCGTCGTACGCCCGGCTTCACCGGTGCGGACCTGGCGAACGTGCTGAACGAAGCCGCGCTCCTGACGGCGCGCGGCGACAAGAAGCTCGTCGACAACCACGCGCTGGACGAGGCGATCGACCGCGTCGTGGCGGGCCCGCAGAAGCGGACCCGGATCATGTCCGAGAAGGAAAAGAAGATCACCGCGTACCACGAGGGCGGACACGCCCTGGTCGCCGCGGCGTCTCCGAACTCCGACCCGGTCCACAAGATCACGATCCTGTCGCGCGGCCGGGCCCTCGGTTACACCATGGTCCTGCCCGACGAGGACAAGTACTCGACCACGCGCAACGAGATGCTCGACCAGCTGGCGTACATGCTGGGCGGGCGCGCGGCCGAGGAACTCGTCTTCCACGACCCGACCACGGGTGCGGCCAACGACATCGAGAAGGCCACGGCCACGGCCCGCGCCATGGTCACGCAGTACGGCATGACGGAGCGGCTCGGCGCGATCAAGTTCGGTGGCGACAACTCCGAACCGTTCCTCGGCCGCGAGATGGGGCATCAGCGCGACTACTCGGAAGAGGTCGCGGCGCTGGTCGACGAAGAGGTCAAGAAGCTCATCGAGACCGCGCACAACGAGGCCTGGGAGATCCTCGTCGAGAACCGCGACGTTCTCGACAACCTGGTCCTCGCGCTCCTGGAGAAGGAGACGCTGAACAAGGAGCAGATCGCCGAGATCTTCTCGACCATCGTGAAGCGTCCCTCCCGCCCGGCGTGGACCGGCTCCTCGCGTCGTACGCCCTCGACGCGGCCGCCGGTGCTCTCTCCCAAGGAGCTGGCGCTGACCACCAACGGCACGGCCGCTCAGAACGGCGGCCTGCCCGCCGGGACGAACGGGGACACGCCTACCGAGCAGATCCCCGAGGACCGTTCCGACAGCTGATCCCGGCGCCTGCCCGGCCCGGAATGGATGCCGCGCCCCCCAGGTTTTAGCCTGTGGGTGCGCGGCATTCGTATGCCCGCACACAGGACGGCACAGGAACGAGGCACAACATGACCGACCCGGTGGCGCTGGACGGGAAGAACCCGATCCGCGAGTTCGACGAGAAGCGGGCCGAGAATGCCGTGCGTGAACTGCTGATCGCGGTCGGGGAGGACCCGGACCGCGAAGGTCTGCGGGCGACCCCCGGCCGGGTGGCGCGGGCGTACCGGGAGATATTCGCCGGGCTGTGGCAGAGCCCCGAGGACGTCCTGACGACGACGTTCGACCTCGGCCACGACGAGATGGTCCTGGTGAAGGACATCGAAGTGATGAGCTCCTGCGAACACCACCTGGTGCCGTTCGTCGGCGTCGCCCATGTCGGCTACATCCCGTCCGTGGACGGCAAGATCACCGGCCTGTCGAAGCTCGCCCGGCTCGTGGACGTCTACGCCCGCCGGCCGCAGGTCCAGGAGCGGCTGACCACCCAGATCGCCGACTCACTGATGGAGATCCTGGAGCCGCGCGGGGTGATCGTGGTCGTCGAGTGCGAGCACATGTGCATGACGATGCGCGGGGTGCGCAAGCCCGGTGCCAAGACGATCACTTCGGCGGTCCGGGGTCAGCTCCGCGATCCCGCGACCCGCGCCGAGGCGATGAGCCTGATCATCGGCCGCTGACGGGGCTCATCGGCCGCTGACGGGGCCCGCCGGTCCCGGCCGGTCGTCGTCCGGCCCTTCGGGGAGCTTGCAGACCCGCTCCAGGAAGAAGGCCGCGGCGATCACGGCGAAGCCCGCCAGGACGGCGAAGCCCGCGTAGATGGCCTGGTCCCGGCGGGCCGGGACGTCCAGGGAGCTGAGCAGCACGATGCCCACCCCGCCGTACAGACCGGAGATCAGCGCGGCGACCAGGGCGCTGGCCTGGCCGAAGACCACCGCGCGGGCCGCCATCAGCGGATCGACGCCCTTCGCCTCCGGGCGGCGCTCCCGCTGGGCCCGCAGCTGGGCGCGGAGCGAGAGGGCCGTCGCGGTGAGGACGACGGCGATCACCGCGAGGACGATGGGCGCGGGCAGCGGGACGGCCGGCAGGGTGCCCACCGAACTCCAGATCCTGGCACCGGCCCACGACAGCACACCGGCCACGACGAACAGGCCGGCCAGGAAGCCGATCCGCAACTGCTTCACCGAGAAAGCCGCCCTTCGCCTCGCTCTTCCGGTCCGCGTCCTGGCGGCCGGTCCCCTGTGGACTCGCTGAGCCTAACGACTATTCGGGCAGCCGCAGTTCCAGGTCGGCCCGGGACCGCACGCCGGTCCGGCCGACGTCCGCCAGCAGCTCGGCCACCGGGCCGTGGCCCGGCACCTGGGCCTCCGGCTCCACGTCGTGCCACGGGGCGAGCACGAAGGCGCGCTGGTGGGCCCGGGGGTGGGGGAGGGTGAGCAGCGGGTCCTCGGAGACGACATCCGCGTACGCCAGGATGTCCACGTCGATGGTGCGCGCTCCCCAGCGCTCCTCGCGGACCCGCTCGAAGGCCTCCTCGATGGCCTGGCCGCGCTCCAGCAGCGAGGACGGCGGCAGCGTCGTCCTGATGACCACGACCGCGTTGAAGTACGACGGCTGGGAGCCGGGCTCGACGCCCCACGGCTCCGTCTCGTAGACCGGGGAGACCGCCTTCACCCGCAGACCGGGGGTGTCCTCCAGGGCATCGACGGCGCCCTGGAGGGTCTCCAGCCGGTTGCCGAGATTGGAGCCGAGGGAGACCACGGCCCGCTGCGGATTGGAGAGCGTGACGTCCGCCGCGTCCACCTGCGCGACCACGGAGGCGGGCACCGGCTGAACGGTCGGGTCGCTCTGCCCGTCGGTGGAGAACACACTCATACTCGGCTCCGCGTGATGGTGATGGTGACATCGTCGAAAGGCACGGTGATCGGGGCGTCGGGCTTGTGGACGATCACCTCGACCTCCTGGACGCCGTCGTGCTTCAGGCACTGCTGGGCGATGCGTTCCGCGAGGGTCTCGATCAGATTGACCGGCTCGCCCTGGACGACCTCGACGACCTCCTCGGCCACGATTCCGTAGTGCACCGTCTTCGCCAGGTCGTCGTCTACGGCCGCCGGGCGGGTGTCCAGGCCGAGGACCAGATCCACGATGAAGGTCTGCCCTTCCTCGCGCTCCCGGGGGAAGACGCCATGGTGCCCACGGGCCTTGAGGCCGCGCAGCGCGACACGATCCACGCGAATCACTCCTGCTGTCGTTGGTCGTCGGGTCATCCGGCCGCGTGCGGGCGGCGCGGTGCCCTTCTTCGAATCTACCCGCGGGCACCGACAGAGCCCGCCCGTGGGGGCCGGGACGCGGTGTGCGACTGGTAGCCGCCCATACCCATGGAGCCACGAACCAATCCCCGTGGGCGGTGACCCGCTCAGGCGGGTGTCTCGTCGTCCGCTTCCTCGTCGGTCTCCGTCAGGACGGGGGAGCCGTGGTGCGACCACAGCTTCCAGCCGTCGGACGTGCGCCGGAACACATTGGTGGCGACGACCAGCTGCCCGACGAGCGGTCCCAGCTCACCGGCCTCCTCGGCGGGGCCGCCGCTGAGAATGTTCTCGGTGCAGGTCACCACGGCGGTGTCGGCGGCGACCGAGACCACCACATCCGTGAGGAAGAACTGGATGTACTCCGTGTTCGCCATGATCAGGGCGTACGAGCGGAGCACCTCGCCGCGACCGCTGAGCACGGGCCAGCCCGGATGGACGCAGGAGACCCCGTCGCCGTCACCGTCGCCGTCCAGCCAGAGCCCGGACAGGATGTCGAAGTCGCCGCTCTCCATGGCCTCGTAGAAGGTGGTGTTGGCCAGTTCGACCCGCTCGCGTTCCGTCCGGGCGCTCACTGGGCCGTGCCTTCCGCCGTGTGGTGCGCCGCGCCCCCGGGGGTGTACTCCGCCGCGCCCTCGACCGCGCGCGCGACGCGTACGGCGTCCGCCGTGGCCCGTACCTCGTGCACCCGGACGGCCCAGGCGCCCTGGTGGGCGGCGATCGCGGAGATCGCGGCGGTGGCCGCGTCCCGTTCGCGGGCGGGCGGCGGGGAACCCTCGCCCGCGAGGACATGGCCGAGGAATCGTTTGCGCGAGGCGGCGACCAGCAGTGGGCGGCCCAGGGCACGCAGCTCGGCCTGGTGCGCGAGGAGCGCGAGGTCGTGCCCGGCCTGCTTGGCGAAGCCGAGGCCGGGGTCGACGACCAGGTGTTCCGGGGCGATGCCGCCCGCGATCACCGCGTCCATCCGCTCCCGCAGCTCCGCGACGACCTCGGTGACGACGTCGGTGTAGACCGCGCGGCTGTTCATGTCCTGGCTGAAGCCGCGCCAGTGCATGACCACGAAGGGCACCCGGGCGGCGGCGACGGCGGGCACCATGGCCGGGTCGGCGAGACCGCCGCTGACGTCGTTGACCAGGACGGCGCCGGCCGCGACGGCCTGCTCGGCGACGGCGGCGCGCATGGTGTCGACGGAGACGATGACGCCTTCGGCCGCCAGGCCGCGTACGACGGGGACGACCCGCCTCAGCTCTTCTTCCTCGTCGACCCGGGAGGCTCCGGGCCGGGTCGACTCGCCGCCGACATCCACCAGGTCAGCGCCCTCGGAGGCGAGATCGAGGCCACGTTTGACCGCGGCGGTCGTGTCGAACCAGCGGCCGCCGTCGGAGAAGGAATCGGGCGTCACGTTGATGACCCCCATGACCGCACAGCGGTCCCACTCGGGCAGGCCCTGGACGGTGCCGCGTCCGCGCAACGTACTCATATGTCCACCCTATGGGGTGTCGCGCGTGCGGACCGGCGAAGCCTTCGGAGGGGGCCCGGGCCCTGTCCGGCCGCGCGCGCCTCGTGGCCGGCCGGGGCCTGGACGGCGTGCGTGCAGGGCCGGGGGCGGTCGCCGGGAGTGAGGCGGCGCAGGGGGCGGGGCAGCGCGAGCGTCACGAAGCCCTCCGCCCGCATCGCGGCGAGGCCGATCCGGGGCAGTTCGCGGCTGGAGCGGAAGACCACGTAGCGCGGCTCCCAGCGCGGCCGGAACTTGGCGTTGAAGCGGTACAGCGACTCGATCTGGAACCAGCGCGAGAGGAAGACGAGCACCCCTCGCCAGCCGCGCAGTACGGGGCCGGCGCCCAGGCGTTCGCCACGGGCGAGCGCCGAGCGGAACATCGCGAAGTTGAGGGAGACCCGCGCCACGCCCATCCCGGGGGCGGCCCGCAGGGCGGCGACGATCAGCAGTTCGTTCATGCCGGGATCGGCGGACCGGTCGCGGCGCATCAGGTCCAGCGACATGCCGTCCGTACCCCAGGGGACGAAGTGGAGGACGGCCTTCAGGTCGCCGTACGGTCCCGGCGTGTCCTCGCCGGGCCGGTGGGCGGTGGCGATCACCGCGTCGCCGTCGGCGGGGTCGCCGATCCGGCCGAGCGCCATGGAGAAGCCCCGTTCCGTGTCGGTGCCCCGCCAGTCGGCGGCGGCCCGGCGGATCCGCTCCAGCTCTGCTTCGGAGAGGTCACGGACCCGCCGGACCCGCGTCTCGTAGCCGGCCCGCTCGATGCGCGTGACCATCTGGCGTACGTTCCGCATGGCGCGTCCGCGCAAGGAGAAATCCGGCACGTCCACCACCGCTTCGTCACCCAGCTCCAGCGCGTCGAGTCCCGTCTCACGGGTCCAGACCTCGCCGCCGGTCTCGCTGCAGCCCATCACGGCCGGCGTCCAGGAGTGGGCCGTCGCCTCGTCCATGAAGCGTTCGATGGCGCCCGGCCAGGCCTCCACGTCGCCGATGGGGTCGCCGCTGGCGAGCATCACCCCGGAGACGACGCGGTAGCAGACGGCCGCCTTGCCGCTGGGGGAGAAGACGACGCCCTTGTCTCGGCGGAGCGCGAAGTGGCCGAGCGAGTCCCGGCCGCCGTGCGCCGTGAGCAGGACGCGCAGCCGCCGCTCGTCGTCCTCGGTGAGGAGCGCGGCCGGGTGTTCGGGACGGAGGGCCAGATAGATCGTGGTCAGAGCCGTGAGCAGGCCGAGCGCGCCGAGGGAGTAACCGACCGTGCCACCGACGATGCCGCTGTAGTCGACCGGGCCCTCGAAGCCGAAGAGGCCGTACAGCACATGCTCCAGACGCTCGCTCAGGCCGGGGCTGCCGAGGGTCCGGTGCGGATGGGCACTGACGATGACCAGACCGAGCCCGATGGATCCCGCGCCCATCACCACGAAGTTCGCCAGCGCCCTCCAGCGGCTGCGTGGGTCGGGCAGGGCCGCGAACTGCCCCCGGTGGCGCAGCAGGAGAGCGAACAGCGCCAGTGAGAGTACGGCTCCGACGACGGAGTGCCGGTAGAGCTGCGCCGCCGCGCCGGCCGGCAGCAGGAGGACGGCGGCCCGCCAGGCGCGGCGCTTGCGCCGCTTGAGACCGTGGGCGAGCAACAGCAGGAGGACGCCGACGCTCAGGGACAGAGCCGCGGCGAACGGGCCGAGCGCGCCGGGCAGTACTTCGGCGACGCTGTGCATGCGGCTGTGCCGGAAGCGCGGGAAGACACCGGCGGCGATGTCGAGCAGGCCGATGAACGTACAGGCGGCGCCGACCAGCGCGGGGACGGACTCCGGGCGCGGGCGGCCGGACAGACGCCCTGTCACCACCCGGCCGGGATGATCCCGATCCGGAACCGAACCTGATTTATCCCCATCTAGCGTGACAGACATCGCTTCCCGGCTTCCCGTGGCTCTGTGAGAGAGCATGGTGCCCGCGTCGCCCTTTCAGGCGGCACCGGACATTTGTGACCTCTAGGACGGGGCTTGCGGGAGACGGGTTCACCCGCGTCAAGGAAAATCTCCCGCGAGAAAGCTCGGTCGATATGGGTCTTACCAGCCGCACCCTCCTCGCTCTGGCTGTCCTGCTGGCCGTGCTGCTGTTCGGTGCCACCATCCGGCTGTGGCCGCGGCTGTCGCGGCGCACGCCGCGCGCCGTCGCGGGCAGGGTCGTCCTGCTCCTCGCGACGCAGGTGGCGGTCTTCGTCGCGATCGGCCTCGCCGCGAACAACTCGTTCCTCTTCTACGGCTCCTGGGCGGATCTCGTCGGCCGCCGGCAGGAGCTGGGCGCGGTCGTCGACCAGGCGGCCGGCGGCCGTCACATCACGGTCGTCGACCGGCGGCGGCCGCCCGTGCCGGGTGCCGCGAGTCCTCTGACGGCCGGCCAGATCCAGAAGATCGTCGTCGGCGGCGTGGCCTCGGGAATCGACAGCTCCGCCTACGTCTACCTGCCGCCCGAGTACTTCCGGCCGCGGTACGCGCACACGACGTTCCCGGCGGCCGTGGTGCTCACCGGCTACCCGGGCATGGCGGAGAACCTGATCCAGGCGCTGCACTATCCGGAGACGGCCTGGCGGCTGGCCAAGGAAGGCAGGATGCGGCCGATGGTCCTGGTGATGCTGCGGCCCACCGTGGCGCCGCCCCGTGACACGGAGTGCGTGGACATCCCGGGCGGCCCGCAGACCGAGACGTTCTTCGCCAAGGACCTCCCCAGGGCGGTCTCCCAGACCTACCGGGTCGGGACCGCGGCCCGGAACTGGGGCTTCGTCGGCAACTCCACCGGCGGCTACTGCGCGCTGAAGATCGCCCTGCACCA
Source organism: Streptomyces sp. NPDC051569 (assembly GCF_044454085.1). Classification (NCBI taxonomy): domain Bacteria; kingdom Bacillati; phylum Actinomycetota; class Actinomycetes; order Kitasatosporales; family Streptomycetaceae; genus Streptomyces; species Streptomyces sp. NPDC051569. Next base: position 50,638 of record NZ_JBITDJ010000017.1, on the reverse strand, counting down.
CCCGGAGCAGTTCGCGGCGGGCGCCGGGCTCTCCGCGTACTACAAGGCCGCCGAGGACCCGACGACCGGCGATCTCTTCCACGGCGACCAGCGGCTGCGCGACCGGGCCGATCTCCTCTGGAGCCTGGACCATCTGCCCCGGCGCGCGTCGTCGTTCCTCGTCACCAGCTCCGAGCGGGGCGAGGGGAATCTGAAGGAGACGCGGAAGTTCATGGCGGCGGTGAAGGCGCCCGCGCGGGTCTCGTCGATCATCCTCGACAGCGGCGGGCACAACTTCACCACCTGGCGCCGGGAGATCCCGCCCACCCTGGAGTGGCTGAGCGGCCGGCTCAGCTCCGACTGACCGTCCGGCCGCCGCCCCTCCCCCGTCGCTTTCCCGCCGGGCCGCCGGCGCCCGGTCAGCCGATGGTGTCCAGCTCGACCTCGGTACGGGGAATGGCGTGCGCGTCCGCGTCGATGGAGCGGCGCAGCGCCTCGTGCAGCCGGGCCGGGGTGAGGACGCCGAGGAACCGCCCGGTCTCCTCCTGGTCGATGACCGCGATCCAGCCCGCGTCGTGCTGGAGCATCGTGGCGAACGCCTGCTTGAGGGAGGCGCCGACGGGCAGCCAGGCCTCCATCCGCCGGGCGTGCTCCCGTACGGTCCCCTCCGCGCCGGTCTGCTCGCAGGAGATCCAGCCGTGCAGCTTGTCCGCCGAGTCCAGGACGACGGCCCAGCGTGCCCCGTCGGCGGCGAGCTTCGCCGCGGTCCGCCGCAGCGGGTCGTCGAGGTGCACGACGGGCGGCTGCTCCAGGTCGCCCTCCTCGATGGGGGTGACCGAGAGCCGCTTGAGGCCGCGGTCGGCGCCCACGAAGTCGGCGACGTACGGGGTGGCGGGGGTGCCGAGCACGGCGGCCGGGGGGTCGAACTGCTCGATCCTGCCCTGCCCGTAGACGGCGATACGGTCACCGAGGCGGACGGCCTCCTCGATGTCGTGCGTGACGAAGAGCACGGTCTTGCGGACCGCCGCCTGCAGCTTGAGGAACTCGCTCTGCAGATGGTCGCGTACGACGGGGTCGACCGCGCCGAACGGTTCGTCCATCAGCAGCACGGGCGGGTCGGCGGCGAGTGCGCGGGCCACTCCGACGCGCTGGCGCTGCCCGCCGGAGAGCTGCTCGGGATAGCGGTCGCCGTAGACGGACGGGTCGAGGCCGACCAGGTCGAGGAGCTCGGCGGCGCGTGCCCGGCCCTTGGCGCGTTTCCAGCCGAGGAGATGCGGGACGGTCGCGGTGTTCTCCAGGACCGTTTTGTGCGGAAAGAGGCCGACCTGCTGGATGACGTAGCCGATGCGGCGCCGGAGTTCGACCGGGTCGATGGCGGATATGTCGTCCCCGTCGAGGAAGATCCTTCCCTCGGTGGGCTCGATGAGACGGTTGACCATTTTCATGGTGGTGGTCTTGCCGCAGCCTGAGGGTCCGACGAGCGTGACCAGTTCGCCCTGGGAGACCTCGAAGGAGAGGTCGTCGACAGCGGTCGTGCCGTCCGGGTACCGCTTGGTGACGTGCTCGAATCGGATCATGGTTCCCCATTGTGAGCCGTGTGTTGTGAAGGCCATGTTGCTGGAATGTGGCGGACTTCCGAGAATGTCACTGGTTCGAGTTAGGGTCCTGTGACAGGTGAAAAACATACGTGAGCGATGACGGGGGAGGTGGGGGTGGATGAACACGCAGGGATGTCTGGCGGCGAACGACTGGATCTGTGGCGAATATCTCCGCTCCCGTAGCCAGGAGTTGATCGACGCCACGGTCCAGCACGTCTGGATCACGGTGATCTCGGTCGCTGTCGGGCTGCTGGTGGCTTTTCCGCTCGCGCTGCTGGCACGGAGCAGGCCCCGATCCGCCGGACCCGTACTGGGGCTGACGACCCTGCTCTACACGATCCCCTCGCTGGCCATGTTCTCGCTGCTGCTGCCGTTGTTCGGGCTGTCGGCCGGTCTCGTGATCACCGGCCTGGTGCTCTATTCCCTGACCATTCTTGTGCGGAACATCATGGCGGGACTCGCATCGGTCCCGGAAGAGGCGCGGGAGGCGGCCCGTGGAATGGGTTACGGACCCGGGCGGCTGCTCTGGGAGGTCGAGCTGCCGCTGGCACTGCCCGCGCTGATGGCGGGCCTGCGGATCGCGACGGTCTCGACGATCGCCCTGACGACGGTCGGTTCGATCATCGGCAGGGGCGGGCTCGGCAATCTCATCGCGGACGCGCTGCCGAGCTTCTTCAAGGCCCAGGTGCTGACGGCGTCCGTGCTGTGCGTGCTGCTCGCCGTCGCCGCGGATCTGCTGCTGCTCGGGGCGCAGCGGATGCTGACCCCCTGGACCCGAATACGTACGCCGCGCGCGACGAAGGCGGTGGGCTGACCATGGGTGTTCTGGGAGAGGCCTGGGCCTGGCTGGCGACCGGTGCCAACTGGTCCGGTGACAGCGGAGTCCGGCACCGGCTCATGGAGCATGTGTACGTCAGCGGCGTCGCGCTCGCCCTCGCCTGCGCGATAGCTCTGCCCCTCGCCCTCTTTCTCGGCCACATCGGCAAGGGCGGCGCGCTCGCGATCAATATCTCCAACGTGGGCCGGGCGATCCCCGTCTTCGCCGTGCTCGCCCTCTTCATGGTCTCGCCGCTGCGCAACGCGGGCTATGTGCCGACGATCATCGCGCTCGTCCTCTTCGCCGTCCCGCCCCTGCTGACCAATGCCTACGTCGGCATGCGGGAGGTCGACCGCTCGGTGGTCGAGGCGGCCCGGGGGATGGGCATGTCCGGGCGCCAGCTCTTCGTACGGGTGGAACTGCCCCTCGCGTACCCGCTGATCATGACCGGCCTCAGGTCCGCCGCCGTGCAGGTGGTGGCCACCGCCACCATCGCGGCCATGGTGGGCCAGGGCGGTCTCGGCCGGATCATCACCCTCGGCTTCAACACCTACAACACCGCGCAGGTGGTCGCGGGCGCGCTCCTCGTCGCGCTGCTCGCGCTCCTCGTCGAAGGTGCCCTGGTGGTCCTGGACCGGGTCGTCGACCCGTCCCGCACCACCGCACCGGCCTTCGGAGCCCGGGCCTCCCGCGCCCCGGCTCCGGCCGCCCCGGCTTCCGCCGCCTCAGCTTCCTCCGGCGCGTCCAGCGCGTCCGGGGACGATCACTCGCCCGGCGACCGGACACCCGTCCGCAAGACCGTGTGACGACCGGCCTTCTGGCCTCTTGGAGATGGTGAACCTCATGAGCAAGACCTCACGCATCGCGGGTGCGGTAATCGGAGCAACGGTTCTGGCCGTGTCACTCGCCGCGTGCGGCGGTGACAGCCTGGAGAAGGACAAGGGCGGCGCGGCCCCCGCGTCCGGCTCCGGCTCGGGCGCCGGCTCCGGGAAGAAGATCCCGCTCGTCATCGGTGCGGCGGCCTTCACGGAGTCCAAGGTGCTGGCGGAGCTGTACGCGCAGGTGCTCGGCGACGCCGGCTACGCGACGTCCATCACCACGGTGAACAACCGTGAGCTGTACGAACCCTCCCTGGAGAAGGGCGAGATCGACGTCGTACCGGAATACGCGGCGACGATCACGGAATTCCTCAACGCCAAGGTGAACGGCGCCAACCCGAAGCCGCTCGCCTCCAGTGACGCGGCGGCGACCGTCGCCGAGCTGAAGAAGCTCGCGGAGCCGCGCGGGCTGAAGGTGCTGTCCGTCGGCGAGGCCGTCGACCAGAATGCCTTCGCCGTCACCAAGGAATTCGCCGAGAAGAACAAGATCACGACGCTTTCCGATCTTGGTAAGTCGAAGATCAAGGTGAAGATCGCGGCCGGCGACGAGTGCGAGGTCCGGCCGTTCTGCGCGCCCGGTCTGAAGAAGGTCTACGGCATCGACGTCACGGGAATCGACCCCAAGGGTGTCGGTACCCCGCAGGCCAAGCAGGCCGTCAAGGACGGTGTGGACCAGGTGGTCCTCTCCACCACCACCGACGGCACGCTGGACAGCTTCGGACTCGTGGTGCTGGAGGACGACAAGAAGCTCCAGAACGCCGACAACGTGGTGCCGGTGGTCAATGCCAAGGACGCCGGTTCGCCGGAGATAGCCGACATCCTCAACAAGCTGACCGCCGCGCTGACGACCGACGATCTCGCCAAGCTGAACCTCAAGGTCGACGCCGAGCGCGCCAAGCCGGCGGACGTCGCGAAGGAGTACCTGGAGTCCAAAGGTCTGGTCAAGAAGTAGCCCCGGATCGGCCGGCGCGGCGTAAATCGCGTCAGGCAAAACGGAGTTCTGTAGAGGAAACAGAAGTGGAAGGGGAGGGGAGTCGGCAACGGGCCGGGAAAGATTGTCGGACCGATCCCCCGTTCGGCCTCCACGCACGGTAAATTTCAGGCCATGCCACGTGGACGCCACCGCCATTCCCCACCCCTCCACAAGCTTCTGACGCCGGCCTCGGTCGCCGGGGCCGCGCTTGTCTGCGCCACGGGCGCCTGGCTGTTCGCCGATCCCGTGGTACTCCGCTCGCTGGTCGCGGCGACGGCCGTGGCGGCCGTCAGCGGTGCCGTCCTCATGCGGGGCTGGGACCGGAGCGCCGGCCGCCGCGTCGCCGAGCTGACCCGCGCGCGGGAGAGCGACCGGTGGAAGACCGAGGAGCGCGTGGCCGAACTGGAGGCGGAGGCGGAGGAGTCGCGCGAGCTGCGCCTCAAGCTCGACACGAAGCTGCGCGCCAAGCGGGTCGAACTCGCCGGACTCCGGGGCGAACACGCCGCGCTGCTGCGGCGGTACGCCACGGCGGAGACCGAGCGGGCCAGCGCGCTGGAGGGACGGCGACAGCTCGCCCTGGAGGCGTCCGCCACCCCCGCAGCCCTGCCCGTGGCGGGCGGTACGCTCCCGGCGTCGGCGTACGTCAGTGCCGCGCGGGCCCTGGACGACCTGCCGCGCAACGGCGCGGCCCAGCAGGTCAAGCGGACCGTCGAGGCCGCACGCGAGCGTGATCTGGCCGAGCGGGCCCGGGAGGCTGAGGAGCCGCAGGGGAAGCACGCGGCGGCCGTCGGGGGAGAGCAGCACAGCCGCCCGTCGTCCGCCCTCCCCGCCCTCCCCGCCCTTCCCGCGCCCCCCGCTCTCCCGGTGCCCCGGGTCGCCGCCGCGTCCGCGATCGTTCCGTACGAGCCGCTGCGCCGCCCGGTGCGACGGCCCGAGGGAAGGTTCGACTTCTTCGGCGCGCAGGCCGCGCAGGCCGCCCAGGCCGCCCAGAGCGGGCTCCGGACGGCCGAGGTGGTGGAGGTGCCCGCGCCGACGGCCCAGTTGGCGCGGGTGGCGCGTGAGGACCTCGCCGACGTGGTGGGCGAGGAGGCCCTCGCCGAGCGGCGGCCCGAGGACCGGGTGGCCGGTCAGGTCATCGATCTGACCGCGCACGACGAGACCGAGCAGCTCGACCTGGTCCGGCTGCGCGACGCGGTCAGTTCCTGACTCCCGCTGACTCCCGCTGACCCCCGCGGCCCCTGCCGACCGCGCGAGCGTGGCGAGCGTGGCGACCGCGCGAGCGTGGCGACTACTTGTCGATGTCGCCGACGACGAAGAACAGCGATCCCAGGATCGCCACCATGTCGGCGACCTGCGTCCCGGGCAGCAGTTCCGTCAGCGCCTGGATGTTGTTGAACGAGGCGGAGCGGAGCTTCAGCCGGTACGGCGTCTTCTCGCCCTTCGACACCAGGTAGTAGCCGTTGATGCCGAGCGGGTTCTCGGTCCAGGCGTACGTGTGACCCTCCGGGGCCTTCAGCACCTTCGGCAGCCGCTGGTTGATCGGTCCGGGCGCCAGCTCCGCGATCCGGTCCAGGCAGGCGTCCGCCAGGGCCAGCGCGTTGTGCGTCTGGTCCAGCAGGCATTCGAAGCGCGCCAGGCAGTCGCCGTCCTCGCGGGTGATCACCTTGAGCGTGTCCTGGAGCTCGCCGTACGCCAGATACGGCTCGTCGCGGCGCAGGTCGAAGTCGACGCCCGAGGCGCGCGCGATGGGGCCGGACACCCCGTAGGCGTGGACCGCCTCGCGCGACAGCACCCCGACACCGCGCGTGCGGGCCCGGAAGATCTCGTTGCCGAGGACCAGCCGGTCGTACACGTCCATCCGGGACCGGACGTCGGCCACCGCGTCCCTGGCCCGGCCGAGCCAGCCGGCCGGCAGGTCCTCCTTGAGGCCGCCGACGCGGTTGAACATGTAGTGCATCCGGCCGCCGGAGACCTCCTCCATCACGGTCTGCAGCTCCTCGCGCTCCCGGAACGCGTGGAACACCGGGGTGATCCCGCCGAGTTCGAGGGGGTACGAGCCGAGGAACATCAGGTGGTTGAGCACCCGGTTCAGCTCGGCGAGCAGTGTCCTGGTCCAGACGGCTCGCTCCGGCACCTCCATGCCGAGCATCCGCTCGACGGCCATCACCACGCCCAGCTCGTTGGAGAACGCCGACAACCAGTCGTGGCGGTTCGCGAGCATCACGATCTGCCGGTAGTCGCGCGCCTCGAAGAGCTTCTCCGCGCCCCGGTGCATGTAGCCGATGACCGGCTCGGCGTGCCGGATCACCTCTCCGTCGAGGACGAGACGGAGGCGGAGCACACCGTGTGTGGAAGGGTGCTGGGGCCCGATGTTGAGCACCATGTCGGTGCTTTCCGCCGCGCCGCCGATGCCGACCGTCGTCCGGGTGGTCTCCGTCATGGGCGACAGTCTCTCAGAGCGCTGTGCAAGGCGGGCAGCGTGGTGCCGACGGGCTGGGTCAGCCAGCCGAAGTCGCCGAGGCCGCCCCGCGCCGTGAGTTCCGCCGCCTCCCCGGCGCCCGCGAGCGCCCGCACGTACCCGGCCGGGTCGGTCGCGGCGAGGGACAGCGCCGGGCGGCGGCCGCTCACCCCGAGCCGGTGCAGCGCCTCACGCTGGGAGGTGAGCTCCGCGCCGGGCAGCGCGCAGGCGTCCAGTGCCACATGGGCGGTGAGATCGCAGCTCCCGTCCGGGACGGGGGGCACCTCCCGGCCCGCCCGGAAGCCGGTCAGCGTACCGAAGGGCGGCCGGGCCTCCCGTACGTGCGCGTAGTCGGCCGCGACCGCGTACCCCCGCTCCAGCGAGGCGACGGCCGCCGCCCACGCCTCGTCCCGGGGCCGGCCGATCTCGGCCCGGCTGCCGGGCCCGGCAGCCGGCCACCAGCGCTCCAGCCAGTGCGCGTCCTCGCCCGCCACCGGCTCGCCCAGCTCCTCGGAGCCGTCCGGCCGGACGAGGACGTACCGGACGACGCCGTCCTCGTCGGTCTCGGCGATGTCGACGGGGACGTTGTCCAGCCACTCGTTCGCGAAGATCAGCCCGCGGACGCCGGCGGGCGGCTCCGCGCACCACTCGACGCGCGGGTCCAGACCGGCGGGGCGCGGCGCGCGCTCGACGGCGTACGGCCGCACCGCGAGCCCGCCGGGGACGGCGGCCAGGACCCCGGTCAGCAGTTCACCGCGGCCCGCGCCGATGTCGACGAGCGCGACCTCGTCGGTGCCCAGCGCGCGGGCGGCGGCGGTCAGCAGCCGGGCGACGGCGGCGGCGAAGAGCGGGGAGGCGTGCACCGAGGTGCGGAAGTGCCCGGCGGGTCCCTCCGGTCGCAGGTAGAAGCCTTCGGGGCCGTACAGCGCCTCCTCCGAGGCCGTACGCCACCGGCGCGGCCGGGCCGCCGGATCCGGCGGCCCGGCCCCCCGCGAACCGTCTTCCTCGCCCCGCGGCCCCGCCCACCGACACGTCTCATCCGTCACGGCGTCAAGTGTCCACCTTGGGGAGTAGGCTCCGGCCGACCGGATCGGCCCCCCGGGTGACTCCCCCGCCTTCCCCGCCTCCCTACGCTGGGTGACGTGCAGCGCTTCTACGACTTTCTCCGCCGACACCCGACGGGCGTCGACAGCTTCTGGGCTGTCCTGCTCTTCGGGTTCTCGCTGCTCTGGGCGGTCGTGGCGAACACGGGTGTCGGCCCCCGGCTGCTGGCCATCGCGGTGGTGCTGCTGCTGAGCGTGACCGTGGCGCTGCGACGCCGGGCTCCCGAACAGATGCTGCTGCTGGTGGCGGGACTGGGCGTCGCCCAGACCGCGCTGAACGTCCGCGCCAATCCGGCCGACTTCGCGTTGCTCGTCGTCATCTACACGGTGGCCGCGCAGGGTGGCCCGCGCTGGGCCAGCCTCTTCGCGCTGATCGGCGGACTCACCGCGGCGCCGGCGTCGCAGCTGCGCTGGCCGATACAGGACGGCAGTGTCGCGGGACGGGTCTTCTTCACCGTCGTGATGAGCGTGCCGTTCGTTCTCGCCTGGGTGCTGGGCGACTCCATGCGCACCCGCCGCGCCTACTTCGACCAGCTGGAGGAACGCGCCACCCGGCTGGAGAAGGAACGCGAGGCGCAGGCCAAGGTGGCCGTCGCCGCCGAGCGGGCCAGGATCGCCCGTGAGCTGCACGATGTCGTCGCGCACAACGTCTCGGTGATGGTGGTCCAGGCGGACGGCGCCGCTTACGTGCTGGACGCCGCCCCCGACCAGGCCAAGCAGGCGCTGGAGACCATTTCCAGCACCGGCCGCCAGGCGCTCGCCGAGATGCGCCGGCTGCTGGGGGTACTGCGGACCGGCGACGCCCAGGAGAGCGGCGAATACGTACCGCAGCCCGATGTCCAGCAGATAGAAGACCTGGTCGAGCAGGTACGGCGCGCGGGCATCACCGTGGACTTCAAGGTCGAGGGCACCGCGCGGTCACTGCCCAGCGGGGTGGAGCTGACCGCGTACCGGATCGTGCAGGAAGCTCTCACCAACAGCCGCAAGCACGGCGGCCCGGACGTCGGCGCGAGCGTGCGGCTGGTCTACTTCGACGACGGTCTCGGGCTGCTCGTCGAGGACGACGGCCGGGGCGCGGCCCACGAGATGTACGTGGACGGCGGCGCCGACGGGCGCGGTCACGGGCTCATCGGGATGCGGGAACGGGTGGGCATGGTCGGGGGCACACTGGACGCCGGGCCGCGCCCGGGCGGCGGCTTCCGGATCAGCGCCCTGCTCCCGCTGAAACCGGCGCACTGACCGAGCCCCTTACGCCGCCGAGCCGCCGCCGTCACCGAGCCGCCGCCGTCACCGAGACCCGCCGTCACCGAGACCCCGTCATACGAGACCCGCTGTCACCGAGACCCGCCGCCACCTCCGATCCGATGGACAAGGACCCCCAGATGTCGATCCGCGTGATGCTCGTCGACGACCAGATGCTCCTGCGCACCGGTTTCCGCATGGTGCTGGCCGCGCAGCCGGACATGGAGGTCGTCGCGGAAGCCGGGGACGGCGCCGAGGCGATCGCCAACCTCCGCACGACCCCCGTCGACGTCGTGCTGATGGACGTACGTATGCCCCGGCTGGACGGCGTCGAGGCGACCCGCCGTATCTGCGCCGAGCCCGGCGCCCCGAAGGTGCTCATCCTGACCACCTTCGACCTGGACGAATACGCCTTCTCCGGGCTCAAGGCGGGCGCCAGCGGCTTCATGCTCAAGGACGTGCCGCCGAGCGAGCTGCTGAGCGCGATCCGCTCGGTGCACAGCGGTGACGCGGTCGTCGCGCCGTCCACCACCCGGCGACTGCTCGACCGCTTCGCGCCCCTGCTGCCGAGCGGCGGCCGGCGGCAGCACCAGGAGCTGGACCGGCTGACCAGCCGGGAGAGCGAGGTGATGCTGCTCGTCGCGCAGGGTCTGTCGAACGGTGAGATAGCGGGGCGGCTGGTGCTCTCCGAGGCGACCGTGAAGACCCATGTCGGCCGGATCCTCACCAAGCTCGGCCTGCGCGACCGGGTGCAGGTGGTCGTCCTCGCCTACGAGTCGGGGCTGGTGCGGGCCGGCGGCAGGGGCTGAGGCGCGGCATCCCGGCCGGGCACCCGGCCAGGTCAGCGCCGAAACCCCTCCTCAACGCGGCGCTGGCCCGGCCAGGTCAGCGCCGTACCCCCTCCTCGGCGCGGCACTCCCTCGTCAGCGCAGCATCCCCTCCAGGAAGTCGCTCCCGAGCCGGGCCACCACGGCCAGATCCAGCTGGTGCAGCACATAGCGGCCCCGGCGCTGGGTCGTCAGCAGCCCCGCCTTCTTCATGACCGCCAGGTGCCGGGAGACCTCGGGCGCGGTGATGCCGCACGCGTCGGCCAGCTCGCCCGTCGTGTACGCGCCACGGGCGAGGCTTCGGCACAGCCGCATCCGCAGGGGGTGGGCGATCGCCTCAAGACGCAGCTTGACCGTCTCGACGGGGGCCGCGCCGGTCAGCTCACGGGTCGACACCGGGTACTGCACGACGGGCTGCCGGCCGGGCGCGTGCAGGGCGAACAGATGCGGTCTGCCGAAGGTCGTCGGCAGGAACGTCAGGCCGGTGTCCCGGGCGGTCGTGACGCCGTGGCACAGCTTGTCCACCACGACCCGGGTACGGAGCCCGTCCGCCTCCAGCGTGGTGGCCGGGGAGACGGCGGCGAGGGCCGCCGCGAGGCCCTCGTGGCGCAGCAGCTCCGTCTTGTGGCGGGCGTCGGCGGCCAGCTGGACCCGGATGCGCCGCCAGGTGTCCGCGAAGAACGCCTCCTCGCAGTCCTCGAAGAGCCGCCGTATCCAGGCCCTGACGGCCGGTGGGTCGGTGAGCATGCGCTGGATGAACGCGGCCTGGTGGGGTCCGCGCGCCGCCGCCAGCTCCAGCACGCGCCGCCGCACGCCCTCGTCGACCAGAGGGGACGGGAAGCCGCTGTACTGATCGGCCGAGGAGATCTCCAGCGCCGCCGCCACATAGCTCTCGTCGTCCAGCAGGTCGAGATCGTCCAGCTCTTCCGCGAGCGTCTCCCGTGGCCTCGCGGGCAGCAGAAGGTCGGAGCGGGTGGACCGCCAGAGGAAGTCCGCCTCGTGCAGCCGGTCGGCCAGCTCGGGTTCGAGCGCGGCGGAAGTGGTCGTGATCCAGCCGTGCAGCCGGGCGTGATGGGCCGGCTCGGAGAGTGTGTGCAGCGCGGCACCCAGCTCGGCCAGCGGGGACGGGCCGAAGGTGATCCGCTCGTGGGGCAGACCGGTGATGTCGATGAACACGCTCATGGGTCCATGCTGCCCGCCGGCACTGACAACCGGGCCGCCGGTGCCGGTGCGGGCGCCCGTCCCCGGCCACCGGCTCCCCGGGGCCCGTCCGGCCGGGAGGCCCGGGAAGCCGACCGGGCGCAGGCTTGAAGGCGGGGACGGCATCCAGCGCACAGGCTCGACGGCTGCCGCACGGCACGGCCTCCCGGCGGGAGAGGCCGACCCGGCTCCCTACGCCCCGCGATCCCGCTCCGTACGCCCCTGATCCCCGCTCCGTACGGCCCTGACCCCGGCCCCGAGCCCGGTCCGCGGGGACCGCCGCTCATTCCGGACCGGTTATTCCGGACCGGGCTTTACACAGGCTTTTACACAGCCACGGAGCGGTGCGAAACGCTGGCGTAGCATGACCAGAAATCGTCCGGTACCCCCCGCGGACTGGAACGGAAGGCGCCGCCGCGTGAACCCATCAGCAGCACAGGACCCCCTCGACCCACGGGACCGGCCCGCCCGGCTCACCGTCGGTGTCGTCGGCGCGGGCCGGGTGGGCCCCGCCCTCGCCGCCGCCCTGCGGCTCGCCGGCCACCGTCCCGTCGCCGTCTCCGGGGTCTCCGACGCGTCCGTACGCCGAGCGGCGGCCCTGCTCCCCGACGTCCCGCTGGTCACCCCCGCCGAGGTCTTCGCGCGGGCCGAACTGGTGCTGCTGACGGTGCCCGACGACGCCTTGCCGGGACTGGTCGAGGGGCTCGCCGAGACCGGTGCCGTACGACCCGGGCAGCTGCTCGTCCACACCTCGGGCCGGTACGGCGCCCGGGTCCTGGATCCCGCTCTGCGCGCCGGCGCCCTGCCGCTCGCCCTGCACCCCGCCATGACCTTCACCGGCAGCTCGGTGGACGTCCAGCGGCTGGCCGGCTGCTCGTTCGGGGTCACCGCTCCCGAGGAGCTGCGCCTGGCGGCCGAGGCGCTGGTCATCGAGATGGGCGGCGAGCCCGAGTGGATCGCGGAGGAGTCCCGTCCGCTCTACCACGCGGCCCTGGCGCTGGGCGCGAACCACCTGGTCACGCTGGTCGCCCAGTCGATGGAGCTGCTGCGTACGGCCGGGGTCACCGCCCCCGACCGGATGCTCGGCCCGCTGCTCGGCGCCGCCCTGGACAACGCGCTGCGCTCCGGCGACGCGGCCCTCACGGGACCGGTCGCGCGCGGCGACGCGGGCACGGTCGCCGCGCACGTCGCGGAGTTGCGCAAGCACGCGCCCGCCACCGTCGCCGGATACCTCGCGATGGCCCGGACCACCGCCGACCGGGCGCTGGCGCACGGCCTGCTCAAGCCGGAGCTGGCGGAGGACCTGCTCGGTGTCCTCGCGGCGCACGGCGAGGGTCCGGGTTTCGGGGGCGGTTCCGGGGAAGGCCCCGGAGAGAGCACGGGGGGCACCCGATGAGCTTCGAACTCGCTCCCACGCGCGCGGACCTCGACCGCCTGCTCGACCGGCGCCCCACGCGGGGCCGTACCGCTGTCGTGATGACCATGGGCGCGCTCCACGACGGACACGCGACCCTGGTGCGGGCCGCCCGCGCCCATGTCGGACCGGACGGCTTCGTCGTCGTCACCGTCTTCGTCAACCCGCTCCAGTTCGGCGCGGGCGAGGACCTCGACCGCTATCCGCGCACCCTCGACGCGGACCTGAGGACCGCCGAGGGCGCGGGCGCGGACGCCGTGTTCGCGCCGTCCGCCGACGAGGTCTACCCCGGGGGCGCGCCCCAGGTCCGCATCACGGCGGGCCCCATGGGCGAGCGGCTCGAAGGCGCCTCGCGCCCCGGCCATTTCGACGGCATGCTCACCGTCGTCGCCAAGCTGCTGCACCTCACCCGGCCCGACGCCGCGTTCTTCGGCGAGAAGGACGCCCAGCAGCTGGCCCTGATCCGCCGGATGGCCCGCGACCTGAATTTCCCGGCCGAGATCGTCGGCGTACCGACCGTCCGCGAGGACGACGGGCTCGCGCTCTCCAGCCGTAACCGCTATCTGTCCCCGGCCGAGCGGCGGACCGCCCTCGCCCTGTCCCGGGCGCTGTTCGCGGCCCGTGACCGCCTCGGCGCCCAGCACGCCCTGCGCGCCCGTGCCGAGTCCCTGCCGGCGGCCGGCTCCCGCGCCGCCGCGCTCGCCGCGCTGGGCGAGGCACGGCTCGCGGCCGACGCGCACGCGGTGGCCGCCGCCCGGCCGTCGGAGACCTCCGCCCCGGCCGAGCACGAAGGTGCCCGCCCCTGCGGAGCCGATGCCGTACGGGCCGCCGCCCGGGACGTCCTCGACCTGGCGGTGCGTGCCGTGCCCCCGCTGACCCTCGATTACCTGGCCCTCGTCGACCCCGCCGACTTCACCGAGGTACCGGACGGCCACACCGGCCGGGCGATCCTCGCGGTCGCCGCGAAAGCCGGCTCCACCCGGCTGATCGACAACATCCACCTGACCTTCGGAGCCCCCCAGTGACCGGAACCGGAATACGGCTGACCGCCCCCGCGCCCGGCTGGGCCGTCGAAGCCGACGTGGTCGTGGTCGGCTCCGGCGTGGCCGGCCTGACGGCCGCCCTGCGCTGCACCGCCGCCGGGCTCCGTACGGTCGTCGTCACCAAGGCCCGCCTCGACGACGGCTCCACGCGCTGGGCGCAGGGCGGTATCGCCGCGGCGCTCGGCGAGGGTGACACCCCCGAGCAGCACCTGGCCGACACCCTCGTCGCGGGCGCCGGCCTGTGCGACGAGGAAGCGGTGCGCACCCTGGTCACCGAGGGCCCGGCCGCCGTACGCCGGCTGATGGAGACCGGCGCGCGCTTCGACACCTCCGCCACCGGCGAGCTCCAGCTCACCCGGGAGGGCGGCCACCACCGGCGCCGTATCGCCCACGCCGGAGGCGACGCCACCGGCGCCGAGATCTCCCGGGCCCTGGTCGAAGCGGTCCGCGCCGCCGCGCTCCACACGGTCGAGAACGCGCTGGTGCTCGACCTGCTGACGGACGAGCAGGGCCGCACGTCCGGTGTCACCCTCCATGTGATGGGTGAGGGGCAGCACGACGGGGTCGGCGCGGTCCACGCCCCCGCCGTAATCCTGACCACCGGCGGCATGGGCCAGGTCTTCTCCGCGACGACCAACCCCGCCGTCTCCACCGGGGACGGTGTGGCGCTGGCGCTGCGGGCGGGCGCGGAGGTCTCGGACCTGGAGTTCGTGCAGTTCCACCCGACGGTGCTGTTCCTCGGCGCCGGGGCGGAGGGCCAGCAGCCCCTGGTCTCCGAGGCGGTACGCGGCGAGGGCGCCCATCTCGTCGACGCCGACGGGGTCCGCTTCATGCTCGACCAGCACGAACTGGCCGAGCTGGCGCCGCGCGACATCGTCGCCAAGGCGATCATGCGCCGGATGCGCGAGCAGGGCGCCGCGCACATGTACCTGGACGCCCGGCACTTCGGCGCCGAGATGTGGGCGAGCCGTTTCCCCACGATCCTGGCCGCCTGCCGCGCCCACGGCATCGACCCGGTCACCGAGCCGATCCCGGTGGCCCCGGCAGCCCACTACGCGTCGGGCGGGGTCCGTACGGACCTGCGCGGCCGGACGACCGTGCCGGGGCTGTACGCGTGCGGTGAGGTCGCCTGTACGGGGGTGCACGGCGCGAACCGGCTGGCCTCCAACTCCCTGCTGGAGGGCCTGGTCTTCGCGGAACGCATCGCCGCCGACATCGTCGCCGACACCGGGTGGGCGCCGCGCGGCGTTCCCGAGTGGCAGGCCCTTCCGGCGGAGCCCGCCGGCACCCTCCATCCGCCCCTCATACCGGCCGACGCGCGCGCCGGGATCCAGCGCATCATGTCCCAGGGCGCCGGCGTGCTCCGATCCGCCCGCAGCCTCGGGGAAGCCGCCCGGGCGCTGGAGGCGGTCCATCTGAGCGCGCTCCGGACGGACACCCGGGACGTCCAGGCCGCCCAGGACACCCGGGACGCCCAGGACACCCGGAACGCCCAGAACACCCGGGCCACCCCGATCCACGCGGGTCCCGGCAAGCCCGCCGTCCCCGGCGTCGACTCCTGGGAGACGTCGAACCTCCTGTGCGTCGCGCAGGTGCTGGTCGCCGCCGCGCTGGAGCGCGAGGAGACCCGCGGCTGCCACTGGCGCGAGGACCGGCCCGAGCGGGACGACACCGACTGGCGCCGCCATCTGGTCATCCGGCTGCTGCCCGACCGGCGGCTGGTGGTGCGCCGTACCGGGACGGCCGCCTTCCCGCCCGTGGACCCCGTATTCGTACCTGTCCCCGCAGACCCCGACGCCCCCAGGGAGCCGTAACCGTGAGCACGCCCGAAGAGAATCCGCGTCCCGAGCCGGTGGACGTACCGCTGATCCAGATCGGCGCCCCGGCCGCTGCCGCGGGCGGCTGCGGCGACGGCTGCGGATGCTCCGGCGGCGAGGACGGCTACGAGCTCGACGACCTGGAGTGCGGTCTCGACCCCGCCCTCGCCCAGCTCCTCGCCGACGCGGGCCTGGACCCCGTCCAGGTCGAGGACATCGCGCACGTCGCCATCGAGGAGGACCTCGACGGCGGGGTCGACATCACGACCGTCGCGACCGTCCCCGAGGACGCCGTCGCCACCGGTGACTTCACGGCCCGCGAGGACGGCACGGTCGCGGGCCTGCACATCGCCGAGGCCATCATCTCCCTGGTCTGCACGGAGGAGTTCGAGGTCGAACGGCACGTCCTGGACGGTGACCGCGTCGAGGCCGGCCAGACGCTGCTGAGCGTCACCACCCGCACCCGCGACCTGCTCACCGCCGAGCGCAGCGCGCTCAACCTCCTGTGCCGGCTCTCCGGCATCGCGACCGCCACGCGCGCCTGGGCCGACGCCCTCGAAGGCACCGGCGCCAAGGTCCGCGACACCCGTAAGACCACCGCGGGGCTGCGCGCCCTGGAGAAGTACGCGGTGCGCTGCGGCGGCGGTGCCAACCACCGGATGTCGCTCTCCGACGCGGCGCTCGTCAAGGACAACCACGTGGTCGCGGCCGGCGGTGTCGCGGAGGCGTTCAAGGCCGTACGGCAGCAGTTCCCCGACGTACCGGTCGAGGTGGAGGCCGACACCCTCCACCAGGTGCGCGAGGTCCTGGACGCGGGAGCCGATCTGATCCTCCTGGACAACTTCACGCCCGCCGAGACGGCGGAGGCCGTCGCCCTCGTCGCGGGCCGCGCGGCCCTGGAGTCCTCCGGCCGGCTGACGCTCGGCAACGCGCGCGCCTACGCCGAGACGGGCGTCGACTTCCTGGCCGTCGGCGCGCTGACCCACTCCTCCCCGATCCTCGACATCGGCCTGGACCTGCGAGAGGCCACCGCCTGATGCTGCTCACCATCGACGTGGGCAACACCCACACCGTGCTCGGTCTGTTCGACGGTGAGGAGATCGTCGAGCACTGGCGCGTCTCCACCGACGCCCGCCGTACCGCCGACGAACTCGCGGTGCTCCTGCAGGGTCTGATGGGGACGCACCCGCTGCTCGGCGACGAGCTGGGGGACGGTGTGGCGGGCATCGCGATCTGCTCGACGGTCCCCTCCGTCCTGCACGAGCTGCGCGAGGTGACCCGCCGCTACTACGGCGACGTCCCCGCCGTGCTCGTCGAGCCGGGCATCAAGACGGGCGTACCGATCCTCGTGGACAACCCCAAGGAGGTCGGTGCCGACCGCATCATCAACGCCGTCGCGGCGGTCGAGCTGTACGGCGGCCCGGCGATCGTCGTCGACTTCGGTACGGCGACGACCTTCGACGCGGTCAGCGCGCGCGGGGAGTACGCGGGCGGTGTCATCGCGCCCGGCATCGAGATCTCGGTGGAGGCGCTCGGCATCAAGGGCGCCCAGCTCCGCAAGATCGAGCTCGCGCGCCCGCGCAGTGTGATCGGCAAGAACACCGTCGAGGCGATGCAGGCGGGCATTCTGTACGGCTTCGCGGGCCAGGTCGACGGCGTCGTGACCCGGATGGCGCGCGAACTGGCCGACGACCCGGAAGAGGTCACGGTGATCGCGACCGGCGGCCTTGCCCCGATGGTCCTCGGCGAAGCCTCCGTGATCGACGAACACGAGCCGTGGCTGACGCTGATCGGCCTGCGCCTGGTGTACGAACGGAACGTCTCCCGCATGTGATCCCGGCGGCCGCCGCTCACAGCGCCCGGCCCGGCGAGATCGGCCAGGCGAGATCGGTCCGGCGAGAACGGCCAGGCGAGAACGGCCCACCCGGCCCGGAGCGGCGGGTGGGCCGTTCGGCGGGCGGGCCGCGCCCAGGGGTGGGTGTTAGGCCGATTTTGTCCCTTTGGCGCGTAGTGTCGCCGCATGCCCACGCCCTACGGATCCCGCGGCGGCATGGCCTTCGGCGCTGACGAGCTGTGTGTGCTCCGACGTGCCCTCGCCGTTGCCCTCCAGCCCGCCCCGCTCGCCGACGAGGACCTCCAGGCGTGCCTGCGGCTCGCCGACTCCGTGGACGAGGCGGTACGGGAAGCGGGCCGTCTGCGGGCGTTCCTGGTGGCCGATCTCGGCCGGTACCGCGCGGCGCTCCCCGGCTCCCTCACCGGTTACCTGGAGCTGCTCCAGGACGCCCTGGCGGCCGGCTACCTCCCCCGGCCCGACGACCTGGCGGCCCTGCGCGCACTGCGCGGCAATCCGGTCGCGGCGGCGCTGCTCGACCGCTGCCGGCGGCTCGCCGAGGAGTCGGTACGCGCCCGCTTCGCGGGACACGCGATGGCCGCGCCCCCCAACCCCACCGCCCCGGCGCCCCGCATCCGGCTCCTCGCCCTCCCGGGCGGGCTCTCCGGCGGCCACCGCGCCGCCGACGACCGGCCGCAGCAGCCCCGGACCCCCCGCGAACCCGCCCCGTCCCGGCCGCCCACGCCCGAACGGCCGGTCCCCAAGCCGTCGGAGGTCTTTCCGCCACGCCGCCGCCCCGCGCCCCCGCCGGAACAGCGGGCCGCCGGATAGTTACTCTGGTCGGTATGGACTATGTATCCGCGCTTGTGCCCCCCGTGGTGATGGCCGCTTTCTTCATCGGTCTCGTGGTGACGATCGTCAAGAGTCAGGGTGGCCCGAACAAGGCCAAGGAGGACGCCGCCGTGGACGCGGCGATCGCCCGCGCGGACGCCGCCCAGCAGCAGGGCCGCACCCCGGACGCGCAGGGCGTCTGACGCACACATATGACCTGGACGTACGACTGATTTTCGGTCGTACGTCCTTTTTGTTACGTCATTAACCTTTCATTGCGACTTCTCCCACTATGGTGACGCTGTGCCCCGACAATTGGGAGATCTGGAAGACACGGTCATGACACGCGTCTGGCAATGGAACCGTCCGGTGACCGTCCGAGAAGTCCTCGAAGACCTTCAGCAGGAACGCTCCATCGCCTACACGACGGTCATGACCGTAATGGACAATCTCCATCAGAAGGGCTGGGTGCGCAGGGAAGTGGACGGCCGCGCCTATCGATATACGGCGGTCTCCACTCGCGCCGCCTACGCGGCGGCACTGATGAACGACGCCTGGTCGAAGAGCGACAACCCCGCCGCCGCCCTGGTCGCCTTCTTCGGCATGATGTCGCCCGAGCAGCGCCAGTCGCTGGAGGACGCCGTCCGTATGGTGCGCACCGACAACCCGGAAGAGGCTCCCGGAGAGGCCACGGAAGAGGCTCCCGGAGAGGCGGTCGAAGAGGCGGTCCAAGGGGCCCCCGAAGAGCCCCCCGAGGGCGCCGACCGCGACCAGGAGACCGGGAGATAGCGTCCCTGTCATGCCCTCAGCGCTTCCGCTTCCCAATGCCGCAGCAAATGCCCTCACCATCCGGCGGGCCAGGACCAGGGATGTACCGGCTGTCCGCCGTCTCGTCGACCCTTACGTGAGCGAAGGCATCCTGCTCGACAAAGCGCCGGTGACGCTTTACGAGGACATCCAGGAGTTCTGGGTCGCGGAACGCGACGAGGACGCCTCGGTCATCGGCTGCGGGGCCTTGCACGTGATGTGGGAAGACCTCGCCGAAGTGCGCACGCTCGCCGTGGATCCCACGGTCAGAGGCGCCGGCGTGGGGCATCACCTGCTGGACAAGCTGCTGGAGACCGCCCGCTGGCTCGGAGTGCGGCGCGTATTCTGCCTCACCTTCGAAGTCGAGTTCTTCTCGAAGCGCGGCTTCGTGGAGATCGGCGAGACTCCCGTCGGGGGAGATGTCTACAGAGAGCTGCTGCGTTCCTATGACGAGGGCGTTGCGGAGTTCCTCGGTCTCGAACGGGTGAAGCCGAACACCTTGGGCAACAGCCGGATGCTTCTGCACCTGTGACCGCCGGAAGCAACCGGAGCCCTATGTCCGAATCGCGCACGTTTCCCGTCTTCTCACGGCACTGAACCTCTGCCGAGGGTTTGTGTTTTCCTGAGAAAAGCGGTTTCCTTTCCGCGTACTGCATTTTTCGATGAAAGGAAATCCGGTGGCACAGAAGGTTCAGGTCCTTCTTGTCGATGACCTCGACGGTGGCGAGGCGGACGAGACAGTCACGTTCGCTCTGGATGGCAAGACGTACGAGATCGACCTCACGACCGCCAATGCGGACAAGCTCCGTGGCGTCCTTGAGGCGTACACGAAGAGCGGTCGGCGTACCGGTGGCCGCGCCGCCGGCGCCCGCGGCAAGGCCCGCATCGCGGCCGGTGGGAACAAGGACACCGCGGAAATCCGCAAGTGGGCCAAGGAGAACGGCTACAGCGTCAACGACCGCGGCCGCGTTCCCGCCGAGATCCGGGAAGCCTACGAGAAGGCCAACGGCTGAGCGGTCGGCATTTGAGTCGGCCGCGCATGAGAACCGACGTCATTTCCGCGCAGCAAACGGGCCCGGTGGCACTCCGTCGCCGCCGCGTCCACGAGCCGTACGAGATCGGGGGCATCCCCACCCCTGCCCCCGCCGCCGGTGCCACGCCCGGTCAGGGCGAGCGTCGGGAGCGTCGGCTCCACCTCGCGCCCAGGCTCGGGGGGCCGCAGCCATACGGCGGCCCCCCGCGCGGCGGCGTGCGGCGACCACGGTGGTGCGGGGGCGGCCATCCGCCCGTCCGCCCCGAGCACGGTCAGACCCAGGGCGATGCCGCCCCATTCCAGCCAGTCGAGCAGCCCAGGCAGCTCGTCCGCGCTCCCTGCGGCCACCAGTAGCCGCATCCGCTCCCCGCAGAGCGCCACAGGCCCCGTCATGGGCGCCGCCGGGCCGGTCCGTCGCAGCAGCGCCGCCCCCGCGTCCGCGGGCAGCTCCAGCACATCGAAGCGGAGTCCGGTCAGCAGCTGCACGGGAGGCCCGTCCGCCGTGGCCCAGCCGAGTTCGTATCCGTACCAGCGCGCGTGACCGCCGTCGAGCGGACGGCGGGGCAGCGGGAACGGGAGCGCCATGCCCCGAGCAACTCCCGAGCCGTGCGCGGAGTTACGCTGCGTCCGCGACCGGTCGCGGGGTGTTCCCATATCCGGACGCGCGGGCGCACTCCGGAGCGCAAGGGTGTTCGCCCGTAGCTGAGGGAATCGGGGCACTCGGCATGGAGTGTGAGTCCCCGCGGGTAAGACATTCCTCGTGAGAGGGGGCGACACGCGGTTTCGGGCGTCTCACGTTCGCCATCGGCGTACTGGTGGTGAGGGTATCTGCCTGGCCTGCGGGAACATCATCTCGCACCATCGAGTTGGAGCAGTTGTCCGGCGTTCGGGGCATGGTGGCCTGGGACAGGTGTCGGCAGTTGGAATGAGCGGTCCCCGCTTGCGGGACTAAGCTGCGGAAGGACAGGGAGGGGACCGACCCCTTTACTGCCTGACCGCTCTGAGGAGCGATTAACGATGTTCGAGAGGTTCACCGACCGCGCGCGGCGGGTTGTCGTCCTGGCTCAGGAAGAAGCCCGGATGCTCAACCACAACTACATCGGCACCGAGCACATCCTCCTGGGCCTTATCCACGAGGGTGAGGGTGTCGCCGCTAAGGCCCTGGAGAGCCTCGGGATTTCGCTCGAGGCGGTCCGCCAGCAGGTGGAGGAGATCATCGGCCAGGGCCAGCAGGCCCCGTCCGGACACATCCCCTTCACCCCTCGTGCCAAGAAGGTCCTGGAGCTGTCGCTCCGCGAGGCCCTTCAGCTGGGCCACAACTACATCGGCACGGAGCACATCCTCCTCGGCCTCATCCGCGAGGGCGAGGGCGTCGCCGCCCAGGTCCTCGTGAAGCTGGGCGCCGATCTCAACCGAGTGCGGCAGCAGGTCATCCAGCTGCTCTCCGGCTACCAGGGCAAGGAGGCCGCCACCGCCGGCGGTCCTGCCGAGGGCACGCCCTCCACGTCCCTGGTCCTCGACCAGTTCGGCCGGAACCTCACCCAGGCCGCTCGCGAATCCAAACTCGACCCGGTCATCGGGCGCGAGAAGGAGATCGAGCGGGTCATGCAGGTGCTGTCCCGCCGTACGAAGAACAACCCGGTCCTCATCGGCGAGCCCGGCGTCGGCAAGACGGCGGTCGTCGAGGGACTGGCGCAGGCCATCGTCAAGGGCGAGGTGCCCGAGACCCTCAAGGACAAGCACCTCTACACCCTCGACCTGGGCGCGCTCGTCGCCGGTTCCCGCTACCGCGGTGACTTCGAGGAGCGTCTGAAGAAGGTCCTCAAGGAGATCCGCACCCGCGGCGACATCATCCTGTTCATCGACGAGCTCCACACCCTGGTGGGTGCGGGCGCCGCCGAGGGCGCGATCGACGCCGCCAGCATCCTCAAGCCGATGCTGGCCCGTGGCGAGCTGCAGACCATCGGTGCGACGACACTCGACGAGTACCGCAAGCACCTGGAGAAGGACGCGGCCCTGGAGCGCCGTTTCCAGCCCATCCAGGTCGCGGAGCCGTCGCTGCCGCACACGATCGAGATCCTCAAGGGCCTGCGCGACCGCTACGAGGCGCACCACCGCGTGTCCATCACGGACTCCGCGCTGGTCGCCGCCGCGACGCTCGCCGACCGCTACATCTCGGACCGCTTCCTGCCGGACAAGGCGATCGACCTGATCGACGAGGCCGGCTCCCGGATGCGTATCCGCCGGATGACCGCGCCGCCGGACCTCCGCGAGTTCGACGAGAAGATCGCGGGCGTCCGCCGCGACAAGGAGTCGGCCATCGACTCCCAGGACTTCGAGAAGGCAGCTTCTCTCCGCGACAAGGAGAAGCAGCTGCTGGCCGCGAAGACCAAGCGGGAGAAGGAGTGGAAGGCCGGCGACATGGACGTCGTCGCCGAGGTGGACGAGGAGCTGATCGCCGAGGTCCTGGCGACCGCCACGGGCATCCCGGTCTTCAAGCTCACCGAGGAGGAGTCCTCGCGGCTGCTCCGCATGGAGGACGAGCTCCACAAGCGCGTCATCGGCCAGAAGGACGCCATCAAGGCGCTCTCGCAGGCGATCCGCCGTACGCGAGCCGGTCTGAAGGACCCCAAGCGTCCCGGTGGCTCGTTCATCTTCGCCGGCCCGTCCGGTGTCGGTAAGACCGAGCTCTCCAAGACGCTCGCCGAATTCCTCTTCGGCGACGAGGACGCGCTGATCGCTCTCGACATGTCGGAGTTCAGCGAGAAGCACACGGTTTCCCGTCTCTTCGGCTCTCCCCCCGGCTACGTGGGTTACGAAGAGGGCGGCCAGCTCACCGAGAAGGTCCGCAGGAAGCCGTTCTCCGTCGTCCTCTTCGACGAGGTCGAGAAGGCCCACCCCGATATCTTCAATTCCCTTCTCCAGATCCTGGAGGACGGTCGGCTGACCGACTCCCAGGGCCGGGTCGTGGACTTCAAGAACACGGTCATCATCATGACGACCAACCTCGGGACCCGGGACATCTCCAAGGGGTTCAACCTGGGCTTCGCGGCCCAGGGCGACACCAAGACCAACTACGAGCGGATGAAGAACAAGGTCAACGAAGAGCTCAAGCAGCACTTCCGGCCCGAGTTCCTCAACCGTGTCGACGACACGGTGGTCTTCCACCAGCTCACCGAGGAAGACATCATCCAGATCGTCGACCTCATGGTCGCCAAGGTGGACGAGCGCCTGAAGGACCGGGACATGGGCCTTGAGCTCAGCCCGTCCGCCAAGTCGCTCCTCGCCAAGAAGGGTTACGACCCGGTCATGGGCGCCCGGCCGCTGCGCCGGACGATCCAGCGCGAGGTCGAGGACATCCTCTCCGAGAAGATCCTCTTCGGTGAGCTGCGCCCCGGTCACATCGTGGTCGTGGACACCGAGGGCGAGGGTGAGGACAAGAAGTTCACCTTCCGTGGCGAGGAGAAGTCGGCTCTGCCGGACGCTCCTCCGATCGAGCAGGCGGCCGGCGGCGCCGGTCCGAACCTGACGAAGGACGTGTGACGCCGGCGCTCACGCCGCTGGGCTGAGTGACCGCAGGGGCTGCCCCGGACCGTAGGAAACGGTCCGGGGCAGCCCCTTCGGCATGCCTGTCCGGCGGTGTCCCGGTGGTGTTCCGGCGGTGATCCGGGGCGGCGGGGCCTTGGTCCTGAAACGGGCAGGCTTCCGGCCCGGCGGCCGTGACAAGCCGCACAGGGGTTCGCGCGCCTACTAGCCGGAGTAGTGGCGGAGCCGGGCGGGGCCCGGGTCCTCGGTCCGGCCGCGGCCGGGACCTTCGGCCCCCGGCCGGGCCGGGCACCGGCCGACCGGGTCGGTTCTCCGGTGCCGCAGGCGCCCGCCTGCCGCCGAACCCTGCCAAATCGGCACCTTCCGGGCGGCTTCCGCCGGAGTGGCGCGGCCCGTCAAGGGGCGGATTGCCCGGGAACCACCTACGGCGCTATGTCGTAGATGGGGGGTTTGGTCTGAGATGGTGTCCGGGTTACCAAGGTGAGGCAAGCCGGTGCTGGTGTGCCGGTCCGCTCATGCACGGAGGTTTCCCGAATGTCGCAGCGCAACCTGTCCCGTATCTCCCTCCCGCCCGTCCTGCGTACCCGGGCCGGCGTCGTCGCCGCCGGAGTCGGCGTGACGCTGGCGGTCGGAGCCGGGTCCGCGTTCGCCGCGACCGGCGACAGTGGCAGTGTCAGTGCCAAGGTGACCGCCACCGCGACCGCCACCTCGGTGGCCTCGGCCGTGCAGCAGCAGGCCGTCGCGCAGGGCAAGGCCGCGGTGAATGCCCACGAGGTCGCGGTGAAGGCCCACGAGGCCAAGCTCCAGCAGGCGAAGGCCGCGGCGGTCCAGGCCAAGGCCCAGGCCCGGGCCAACGCCAAGAAGGCGGCCTCCTGGATCGACCCCGTCAAGCACTACAAGCTGAGCGCGGGCTTCGGCCTCGGCGGCAACATGTGGCAGCACAAGCACTCCGGCCAGGACTTCGCCGTACCCACCGGCACGGCGGTCCACGCCACGCACGGCGGCACGGTGGTGAAGGCCGGCTCCAACGGCGCCGGTGACGGTCCCGCGTACGGCAACGCCATCGTGATCAAGCACAAGAGCGGCACGTATTCGCAGTACGCGCACCTCTCGAAGATCAAGGTGCACATCGGGGAGCGTGTCAACACCGGTGAGCTGATCGGGCTCTCCGGCGACACCGGCAACTCCACCGGCCCGCACCTGCATTTCGAGATCCGCAAGACCGCGAACTACGGCTCGGCCATCAACCCGGTGCCGTTCCTGCGCGCGCTCGGCACCAAGGTGTGACGTTCCGGTCCGGCGCCGCCGCGCGTCGGTCCGCCGCGCGTCAGGGCGTGACCAGGTGGGCCTGGCTCACCAGGCCGATGGAGACCTCAAGGATGGCTTCGCGCTTCTCTTCGGGGTCTCCTTCGACGTCCCGGAGGGCGAACGCCCCGGCGTGCATGGTGAAGAGCGCGCTGGCGCAGCGGACCCGGTTCGTCATGGACGCGTTCGGGTCCTGGATCAGGTCGAGCATGCCCAGCATGCGGTCCTTGAAGCTCTCGCCGATGCTCAGGTCGCGGACGGTCGCCTGGTTCTCCTGCATGAAGCGGAAGAGCGGGGTCGCGGCCGTCATCGCCTCGCTGTAGCGGCGCAGGATCTCCTGCTTGGTCTCCAGGGTGTGCGGCTGGGTCCCGCCCCACGCGATGAGCTCGTCGATCGGCCGGGTCAGATCCTGGAAGAGGCTGATCAGGATGTCTTCCTTGGTCTTGAAGTGGTAGTAGAGCGCCGCCTTGGTGACATCCAGCCGTTCGGCGATCTCCCGCAGCGACGTCTTCTCATACCCCTGTTCGGCGAAGAGCTCCAGGGCAATGTCCTGGATGCGCTGGCGGGTGTTGGTCCGCCGCGACTGCTGCGTGCTGCCCATGGTGCTCTCCCGACATTACTTACTTGACGCCCGGTAAGTTAAAGGTCTACCTTCCCCAGTGTAGTAACTTGCCGGGCGGCAAGTAAGTGTCAGGGAGTTCAGGGGAGTGGGAAAGATGAGTACGACGGGGAAGACAAGTCCGGCCGGGAAGCCGGAGAAGGCCGAGCCGCAGCCGCGCAGTGTGCGCGTGGTGCTGCTCGCGCTGATGATCGCGATGTTGCTGGCCATGCTGGACAACATGATCGTCGGGACCGCGATGCCGACGATCGTCGGAGAGCTGGGCGGCCTCGCACATCTGTCCTGGGTGGTCACCGCGTACACGCTGGCGACGGCCGCCTCCACCCCCATCTGGGGCAAGCTCGGCGACCTGTACGGCCGTAAGGGCGTTTTCCTCAGCTCGATCGTGGTCTTCCTGATCGGCTCCGTCCTCAGCGGCATGGCCCAGGACATGGGCCAGCTCATCGGCTTCCGCGCCGTCCAGGGTCTGGGCGCGGGCGGTCTGATGGTCGGCGTCATGGCGATCATCGGTGACCTGATCCCGCCCCGCGAGCGCGGCAAGTACCAGGGCATGATGGCCGGCGTCATGGCGCTCGCCATGATCGGCGGACCGCTGGTCGGCGGCACCATCACCGACCACCTCGGCTGGCGCTGGAGCTTCTACATCAACATCCCGCTGGGCGCGGTGGCCCTCGCGATGGTGACGGCCGTCCTGCACCTGCCCGCCAAGGACCGGTCGAAGGCCAAGGTCGACTACCTGGGTGCCGGGTTGCTGACCGTCGGCATCACCGCGATCGTGCTGGTCACCACCTGGGGCGGTACGGAGTACGACTGGACCTCGTCGACGATCCTCGGCCTCATCGCGCTCGGCGTCGCCGCGCTCGCCGCCTTCATCTTCGTCCAGACCAGGGCTGCCGAACCGATCCTGCCGCTGCACATCTTCCGCAACCGCAACTTCACGCTGATGTCCGTGATCGGCTTCCTGACCGGCTTCGTGATGTTCGGCGCGGTGCTGTTCCTCCCGCTGTACCAGCAGTCCGTCCAGGGCGCCTCGGCCACCAACTCCGGCCTGCTGCTCCTGCCGATGCTCCTGTCGATGATGGTCGTCTCGCTGATCGCCGGCCGGGTCACCAGCAGCAGCGGCAAGTACAAGATCTTCCCGATCATGGGCGGCGGGCTGATGGTCGTCGGTCTCTTCCTGCTCGCGCAGATGGACACCGAGACCTCCCGGCTCACCTCCGGGATCTACATGGCGGTGCTCGGCGCCGGCATGGGCTTCCTGATGCAGATCACCATGCTCGTCGCGCAGAACAGCGTCGAGATGAAGGACATGGGCGTCGCGTCCTCCTCCACCACCCTGTTCCGTACGCTCGGCAGCTCCTTCGGTGTGGCCATCATGGGCGCGCTGTTCACCAGCCGGGTGCAGGACGAGATGACCGCCCGGGTCGGCTCCGGCGGCAGCCTGCAGTCCGCCCAGCTGGACGCCGCGAGCCTGGCGAAGCTGCCGGCCGTCGCGCGCGAGGCCTACCAGCAAGCGGTCTCGTCCGGCACGCATGCCGCGTTCACCCTGGGTGCCTCGATCGCGGTGCTCGGCTTTGTCGCGGCCTTCTTCGTCAAGGAGATCCCGCTGCGCGGCGCCGGCCCCAAGCCGGTGGACGAAGCGCTCCCGACGACGGACGGCAAGGTCACCCAGTCCGCCTGACCTCCTCCGGCACGGCACCATCGACCTGCTGACACGGCCCCGGCGCACCCGCGCCGGGGCCGTGTCAGCAGGTCGTGCTGTCCCTCCGTCATCACGCCCCTGCTGCCCGGCCGAATGCCGCCCGGCTGAATCGGCGGCGACGTCAGGGCGTGCCCGGGCCCTGACCGGGGATGACCGGGAAGGTGCCGGTGGCTGTCGGGGCCTGCTCCGGGAGCCAGAGGACCGCGATCGCGCCTCCGGTGCCGTGCGGCGCCACATTGCGGAAGGTGAGCCTGGCCCCCAGGACGCGGGCCTGGCCGGCGGCGATGGTCAGGCCGAGACCGTGGCCGTGGCCCGCCCGGTCGCTCGCGCCCGTACGGAAGCGGCTGGGGCCCTCGCGCAGGAGTGCCTCCGGGAAGCCGGGGCCGTGGTCGCGTACGCGTACCACCCGGCCCTCGACCGTGACCTCGATGGGGGTACCGCCGTGCTTGGCGGCGTTGGCCAGCAGGTTGCCCAGGATGCGTTCCAGCCGCCGTGGGTCGGTGTTGACCCAGGACTCGTGCACCACGTGGACCGTGATCTCCGGATCCAGTGCGGCGACCCGCCGCGCGACGAACTCGCCGAGGGAGAGCTCCTGGAGTTCGGCGCGCTCCGACGCGCTGTCGAGCCTGGCCACCTCCAGGACCTCCTCGACCAGCGTCCGCATGGCCCGGGCCCGGTCCTGCACCAGCTCCGTGGGGCGGCCCGGCGGCAGCAGTTCGGCCGCCGTGAGGAGCCCCGTCACCGGCGTGCGCAGCTCGTGGGCGATGTCGGCGGTGACCCGGCGCTCGGCCTCGATCCGTTCGTTCAGCGCGTCGGTGAGCGCGTCGACCGCGCGGGCCAGGTCGTCCGTCTCGTCGCGTACGACCCCGCCGACCGCTTCCCCGACCCGTACCTCCGTATTGCCCTGCGCGACCCGGCCCGCCGCCGCGGCGGCCCTGCGCAGCCGACGGGAAAGCTGTCCGCCGATCAGCACACCGAGCGCGCAGCCGCCGAAGACCACCGAGACCGAGCCGATGATCAGGGCCCGGTCCAGGTCTTTCATGATCGCCGTGGAGCGGTCGGCGAACGGGTTGTGCAAGGAGAGCACCGTGTCGCTGCCCACCGGGACGGCCGCCCAGACATCGGGCGCGCCGTGCGCGGTCTCCTGGAGGTACGTCGCGCGCCGCCCCTGTTTCATCTTGCGCATCAGGTCGTGCGGCAGCGCCGGGTCATTGACCTTCGTGCCGAATTTGGGCTCCTTCGTCGACTCGTAGATCCGCTCCGCGAGCAGCAGCCGCTCCAGCTGCACCTCGCGCGCGTTGTCGAGCATCGAGACGCGGGCCGCGTTGTGCACGACGAGGCTCAGCGCCATCGCGACCAGCGCGCCCACGACCGCGATCGCGATGCTGATCTTCCACCGGACGCCGGTGCGCAGAGCGAGCCTCTTCATATCTTCAGTTTCATGCCTTGAGCTTGTAACCGAAGCCGCGGACCGTGTCGATGCGGTCCTGTCCGATCTTGGTGCGCAGCCGCTGGACATGGACGTCCACCACCCGCGTGTCACCGCCCCAGCCGTAGTCCCAGACCCGTTCGAGCAGCTTGTCGCGGGAGAGCACGGTGCCGGGCGCGGACGAGAACTCCAGCAGCAGGCGCATCTCCGTCGGCGTCAGCGCCACCGGCAGGCCCGCCCTGCGCACCTCCATGCCCTCCGTGTCGATCTCCAGATCACCGAAGGACAGCACCCCGGGCTCCCCGGGCTCCCCGGGCCCGCCCGTCCCGCCGCCGCCCGCCGCCCCACCCGCATGTCCGAAACGGCGCAGTACGGCCCGGATCCGGGCGACCAGCACCGCACCGTCGAAGGGCTTGGTCACGTAGTCGTCGGCGCCCGCCTCCAGGCCGAGCACCACGTCGATCGAGTCGGCGCGCGCCGACAGCATGATCACGGGCACGGTCGACTCGTCGCGGATCCGCCGGCACAGACTGACCCCGTCCAGGCCCGGCAGCATCACGTCCAGCAGGGCGATGTCCGGCCGGTCCGCACGGAACGCGTCGAGACCGGACAGCCCGTCCGGCATGGCGGTGACCACGAAACCGTCGCGCTCCAGCGCGAGCTGGGTCGCTTCGCGGATCACGTCGTCGTCCTCGACGAAGAGCACATGGGTGTCGGCCATCCCTGCCCTCACCTCTCGCTCGGCGCGGTCGGCCGAGGCACGGAGACGTCTCCGTGGCCGACCGTCGGGCTGAAGTCGTTACGCACCCGGAAGCGCTCGCCGAACGTGTCACCGGTCCAGCTGTAGGTCACCACTTCCTCGGCGGAGGGGTACGACAGCGGGTCGCCCTTCGCGTACACCTCCTGGGTGATGACCAGTTCGCCGCGATCGATCGCGGCGTGGATCGCGGGCTGCTCGGAGGTGAAGACGTTCTCGTACCGATCGTCCTCCACGCGGTACACGTACGTCCCGATGCCCACCGCGTCACCGCAGGTCATCACGTTGATCACCACATCGGGGACGGTGCCGCCGGTGAGACGCCCGTACGAGGTGTCCACCGGGTACGCGTCCTCGGCGCACGGCTTGAGGTCGGCCTTGATCCGCTCGCTCACCCTGGGGTCGTGCCGGAGCAGCGACACCGGGTCGACGGTCCTGGCGGCCGGCGCCCGGGACGCCGTCGGTGCCGGGGTGTTCCGCGTCACCGGCGCGGCCACGGCCGCGCCCTCGTCCCTGGTCCCGGTCCCGCCGGTCGAGCAACCGGCCGCGAGTACGCCGAAGGCGGCGAGCCCGGCCATGGCCGATGTACCCGCCGCGAACGATCTGCGCCCCGCCCTGTCAGGACCTCTCAGGCCGCGCACCTTTCCTGCCCCCGTTCCTCACGACCGGTACGACGATGACGGTCGCTCCGCCGGTCCCGCCCGTCACGCCGGAAGACCGCGCTCTGCTCCGCGTCCCGCCGGACGCGGGCCGCCGACTCCCGGCTCTCCAGCTCCTGACGGAGCCGGGCCAGTGCGCGGTGCAGGGTGCTCTTGACCGTGCCCGCCGACATTCCGAGCGCCGCGGCCGTCTCTTCCGTACTCATCTGCTCCCAGTGTCGCAGCACGACGACGCTGCGCTGCTTGGGAGCCAGCACGCCGAGGATGTCCATCAGCAGGGCGCGGTCGGCGCGCTGTTCGGCGCCGTCCTCCACGCTCGCGTCGGGCAGCTCCTCGGTGGGCACCTCATCGAGCTTGCGCGCCCGCCACCACTCCGTACGGGTGTTGATCATGACGCGGCGCAGATAGGCGTCCGCGAGGGACTTGTCGGCGATGCCGTCCCAGCGGCCGTACGTACGGGCCAGCGCCGTCTGCAGCAGATCCTGCGCGTCGATGGGGTCGGCCACGAGGCGCCGGGCGCTCCGCAGCAGGGCCTCCTGCCGGGTACGGACGTACTCCTCGAATCCGAGTACCTCACCCTGCGCCATGCCGACCGCCTCCGACCCCGTGACCATCCACGCCATTTCCCCGACGCCCCTGAAATTACGGAGCGCGTGTCACGGAGCTGTGCGGGACAGCCGTCGGCGGACGCACGGCTGCCCATCGGTTGTGTAACGACCGGACGAATCGCCCGGCGGCCGCCCCCAGGGGCCCCTCGGGTCACGTGGGTCGTCGTGTCCCTCGGTCTCGCGGGCCCCAGGGCCGGCTCTCAGGTCACGGGGTCACGGGGGGCACGGGGATCACGGGGGTCACCGGGGTCACGGGCGAACCGGTGTCGGGCCGGCCCAGCGGCAGCCGGTACACCCCGCTTTCCATGGGTTCGACCAGTCCGTCGGCCACCAGCCCGTCCAGTGCCCTGGCCCGCTGGACCGGCTCGTCCCACACCGCGTCGAGAGCCCGCTGCGGTACGGGGCCGACCGCGTCGCGCAGGACGGCGAGCAGCTTGCCGCGCACCTGGCGGTCCGTGCCCGCGTAGGTCTGGCCGCGCCGCTGCGGCCCGTCGTGCGCCGGTTTCCCGGCCAGCCGCCAGGCGCAGTGGGCCGCGATCGGACAGGGCGCGCAGGACTCGTTCCGCGCCGTGCAGAGCAGCGCGCCCAGCTCCATGGAGGCCGCGGCCCAGCGCGACGCGGTCGGTTCGTCCTCGGGCAGCAGGGCGCGGGCCAGCTTGCGCTCGGCGGCAGTGGTCGCGGTCGGCGGGTACTGCACGCCGGTCACCGCGCGGGCGAAGACCCGGCGCACATTCGTGTCGAGGACGGCATGGCGCTGCCCGTACGCGAACGAGGCCACCGCCGCGGCCGTGTACTCACCGATCCCGGGCAGCGAGAGCAACTGCGTGTGATCGCGGGGGACGTCACCTCCGAACCGCTCCGTTATCGCCTGGGCGGCGCCGTGCAGGCGCAGCGCGCGGCGCGGATAACCGAGCCGGCCCCAGGCGCGGACCGCTTCGCCGGGAGGCTCGGCCGCCAGATCGGCGGGGCGCGGCCAGCGGGCGAGCCACTGCTCGTACACCGGCAGCACCCGGTTCACCGGGGTCTGCTGGAGCATGAACTCGCTCACCATGACCCCCCAGGCGCCTGCCTCGGGGCGGCGCCAGGGGAGGTCGCGGGCGTTCGTCTCGAACCACGCGATGACGGGGGTGTGGAGGGCGGCCGGCTCACCGGCCGCCGCTGGGGTCGCGGAAGTCGCAGGGGTAACAGTCATGGCACCACCGATCCTGGCACGTTCCGGAGCGTGGACGGTGCAGCCGGCGGGCGGATGCCGGAGGTTGTCGCCCGTTCCCGGTCCGCGGGGCCCCGCCCGGGGGCCAGGCATTCCCCGGCGGCGGACCGTACGGAACGTGCCGGGGCGTTCACGTGACGCGATTGCCGGAGTGCGCCCCGGCGGAAGGAGGGCCGCCTCCGGCCACTCCGGGATGATGATCCGTAAAACTTGCGAAGACGGGCGGCATGTGGGGCGGGAGTTGGCGACGATCTCTCGTAGAGTTCGGGCCGTGGGATCTTTGCGCAATCCGGTCGGGCCGCTTCCCTCCACCATCTACTGGCGTCGGAGGGCAGTAGCGGCGACGCTGATCGCGCTGCTCGCGTTGCTGGTCGTATGGGTCGTCAGCTTCGGTGGAGGCGGCGGCAAGAAGGGCGGCGGCGACCGGGCGGACGGCGCCGGTCCCGCGACGACCATCACTCCGGGACCCACCCCTTCCGGCCCCGCCATCAGCGAACAGCCGGGCGGACGTGACGAGTCGGGCGGTTCCGGCGAGAACGGCGGCGACGGCGGCACGGGCACGGGCACCGGCGGTGGCGACGGCGGCGGCGACAGCGGCAAGAACGGCGATCCCGCCGCCACCGGAGGCGCGGGCGGTACGGACGGCGCCGGCGGCGCGGCGGGCACCGGCGCGACGGGCGGCAGCGGTACGGGGAGCAGCGGCACGGGCGGCAGCGGCAGCGGCAGTACGGGCCGTCAGGTGCCGGCCGGCTCCAGCCTCCCCAACTGCCCCCCGGCCCAGCTGACTCTGCGGCTGGACACCACGAAGGTGGCCTACGAGCCGGGCGAGAAGCCCGCGTTCCGCCTGATCGCCACGAACACCTCGGCCACCACCTGCAAGGCGGACTTCGGGCCGAAGGCCGTGGTGCTGACGATCACCGACGCCGACGACGACCAGGTCTGGTCCTCGAAGGACTGCCCCAAGGCCGGCAGCCTGCTCTTCGAGGTCCCGGCGGGCGCGACCATCACCCGCACCGTCGAATGGGACCGCAAGCAGAGTGCGCCGAAGTGCGCCACCCCGCCCGCGGCGGCGGTCGGCGCCGGGACTTATCTGGTGGAGGCCAAGGCGTCGGGCGCGTCGGTGAAGCAGGGCCAGAAGTCCATCCGGCTGGAAAAGGACTGACCGGCCCACCGGCGGAGGCGGAAGCCCACCGCGACGAGAACGCCCCGGCCATGACGGCCGGGGCGTTCCGCGTGTCACATCCGGCGCGTGTCACGTCCGGCGCGTGTCACGTCCCGCGCGTCAACGCGCGGTGCCCGCCGGGCTATACGTACCGCTCCAGGATCGACGACTCCGCCAGCCGCGACAGGCCCTCCCGCACGCTGCGGGCCCGTGCCTCGCCGACGCCGTCCACCGTCTGCAGATCGTCGACGCTCGCCGCCAGCAGCTTCTGCAGCCCGCCGAAGTGCTCGACCAGCCGCTCGATGATGGCGCCCGGCAGCCGCGGCACCTTGGCCAGCAGCCGGTAACCACGCGGCGAGACCGCGGAGTCGAGCGTCTCGGGCGATCCGCTGTATCCCAGGGCCCGCGCCACGACCGGCAGTTCCAGCAGCTCGCCGTGGCTCAGCGAGTCCAGCTCGGCGAGCGCCTCGTCGACCGTACGGGACCGCTTCGCGGTCGGCTCAGGGACGTAGTCGCGGGCGACCAGATCCCGCTCCGGCTCCACACCCGCGATCAACTCGTCCAGCTGGAGGGAGAGCAGCCGGCCGTCGGTGCCCAGCTCGACCACGTACTCGGCGATCTCCGTGGCGATCCGGCGGACCATCTCCAGCCGCTGCGCGACGGCCGTCACGTCCCGGACCGTCACCAGGTCCTCGATCTCCAGCGCGGAGAGCGTGCCCGCGACCTCGTCGAGCCGGAGCTTGTACCGCTCCAGCGTGGCCAGCGCCTGGTTGGCCCGGGACAGGATCGCCGCCGACTCCTCCAGGACCCTGCGCTCCCCGTTCACGTAGAGCGCGATCAGCCGCATCGACTGCGATACGGAGACCACCGGGAAGCCGCACTGCTTGGACACCCGGTCCGCCGTGCGGTGGCGGGTGCCCGTCTCCTCGGTGGGGATGGAGGACTCCGGGACCAGCTGGACACCGGCCCGCAGAATCTTGGTGATGTCCTTGTCGAGGATCAGCGCGCCGTCCAGTTTGCACAGCTCACGCAGGCGCGTGGCGGTGAACTCCACGTCCAGCACGAAACCGCCCGTGCACATCGATTCGACGGTCTTGTCCATGCCGAGGACGATCAGACCGCCGGTGTTGCCGCGCAGGATCCGCTCCAGCCCGTCGCGCAGCGCCATACCCGGCGCGACAGCGCTCAGGGAGGCGCGGATCAGCGCTTCGTTGCCGGAGCCCGCGCCGGACTTTCCGGGCGATGATGCCCGGTCGTTGGCTGCCACTGCACTCCTCCGGCTCGTACGGATGGGCGAGACCAGGGCAAAGTCTACCGGCGCGCGTTGTCCTCCCGTGGGGGCTCCGCGCGACCCCGGCGCGGCAGCACTCTCAGGGCCTCGCCCATATTGGCGACTTCCGTGACCTTCATACCGGCCGGGATCTTTCCCGGATCGCTCGGAACGAGGGCCTGGGTGAAGCCGAGCCGGTGCGCCTCGGCGAGTCTGCGCTGCACGCCCGTGACCCGCCTGACCTCGCCCGCGAGGCCCACCTCGCCGATCGCGACCAGATTCTTCGGCAGCGGGGTGTCGCTGGCGGCGGAGGCCAGCGCGAGGGCGATCGCGAGATCGGCGGCGGGCTCGGTGAGCTTCACCCCGCCGACCGTCGCGCTGTAGATGTCGCGCTTGCCGAGGGCGCTGATCCGGCCGCGCTGCTCCAGCACGGCGAGCATCATCGAGACCCGGGAGGTCTCCAGACCGGAGGTGGTACGCCGGGGCGAGGGGATCTGCGAGTCGACCGTCAGCGCCTGCACCTCGGCGACGAGCGGACGGCGGCCTTCGAGGGTGACGGTGAGACAGGTGCCGGGCACGGGCTCGTCACGGCGGGTCAGGAACAGCCCTGACGGGTCGGTGAGTCCGGTGATCCCCTCGTCGTGCAGCTCGAAGCAGCCGACCTCGTCGGTCGCCCCGTACCGGTTCTTGATGCCCCGGACGAGCCGCAGCCGGGCGTGCCGGTCGCCCTCGAACGACAGCACGACGTCCACCAGATGTTCGAGCAGGCGGGGGCCCGCGATCGCGCCGTCCTTGGTGACGTGGCCGACCAGCAGCGTCGACATGCCCCGCTCCTTGGAGGCCCGGATGAGGGCGCCCGCGACCTCCCGCACCTGGGCCATGCCGCCCGGCGCCCCGTCGATCTCGGGCGAGGCCACGGTCTGTACGGAGTCCAGGATGAGCAGCGCCGGCTTGACCTCGTCGAGGTGGGCGAGGACGGCGGAGAGATCCGTCTCGGCGGCCAGATAGAGATGGTCGCTGATCGCCTTGATCCGGTCGGCGCGCAGCCGTACCTGGCTGGCGGACTCCTCGCCCGTGACGTAGAGCGTGCGGTGCTCCTCGTCGGCCGCCTTCGCCGCGACGTCGAGCAGCAGCGTGGACTTGCCCACGCCCGGCTCGCCGGCGAGCAGGACGACGGCGCCGGGCACCAGCCCGCCGCCGAGCACCCGGTCCAGCTCGGCCACGCCGGTGGAGCGCGCGGTCGCCGTCCGGACGTCGACCTGGCCGATCGGGAGCGCGGCGGCGGAGACCCGGCCGGCGGAGGTGGTCCGTACAGCGGGCGCGCCGTACTCCTCGACCGTGCCCCAGGCCTGGCATTCGGGGCATCGGCCGAGCCACTTGACGGTCGTCCAGCCGCACTCGGTGCAGCGATAGGACGGCCGGTCCTTCGTGGATTTCGTACGGGCAGCCATGACGTCACCGTATAGGCCCCCACCGACAGTGCCCGTCCTCGCGGCCCGTCCTCACGCCCCGTCCTGGCGTCCGTCGTCCCCGTCACGACACCGTGCGGGATACATTCATCCGTAAGGATTAAATGCGCTCAAGAGGTGTGAAGGGCGCACGTCACCCTGTCTACCGTCGCCAGGTGACGAGCAGCAGCCCCGAGACCCCCACACACCCGACCGGCGCACATCGCACACACCGCGCACCCCGGCGTGCGCCCCGGGCGGCGGCGCAGCGCCCGGGGCGCACGCCGGGGTACGAGCCTCATCTGGACGGCCTGTTCACCTACTGCCTCTCCGTGCTCTGCGACCACGACGCGGCGACCGAGGTACTCGGCGACGTCCTCGTCGTCGCGGAGCGGCAGTACGGCCGCGGGCCCTCGGAAGCGGGGGAGCGCAAGGCATGGCTCTACGCGCTCGCCCGCTGGGCGTGTCTGCGCAAGCTCACCGAGCTCCGCGTGAGCCGGCCGGGGGCGCACGCGGGTCACGGCGTACCGGATCCCGCTCCGGCGCCCGACATCGCCCCGGAGACCGCCGACCGCAGGAGGCGGGAGCTCGCCCTGCTGGCCTGGCCCGAGGCCGCCGGTACCACGCCGGAGCAGCGCGAGATCCTGGAGCTGGCCGTACGCCATCAGCTCGGCCCGCACGAGGTCGCCGCCGTGCTCTCCATGGAGCTGCCCGCCGCCCGTGAGCTGCTCGCCGCCGCCGTCGGCGAGGTGGAGCGCACCCGCGCGGCGCTCGCCGTCGTCGAGACGGGCGGCTGTCCCTCCGTCGCCCGGCTGACCGGGGACAGTCAGGTGCTGCTCTCCGCCGCGCTCCGGCGCGAACTGGTCCGGCATGTCGACGACTGCCCGCGCTGCCGCCGCGCGGCCGAGCGCGCCGACGCGGCCCGACCCTGGCCGGGACCGCGTACGGCGTCCGGTGCGCGGCCCCCGGAGGCGAAGCGGTCCGAGGCGCGACCGTCCGGCCCCCGCACCTCACCCGCCGTCCTGCCGCTCGTCGAGGCGCCCCGGCCCGCCACGTACCTCGCCATGACCAGGTCCCCGCGGGCCCGCGGGCCTGCGCCGCGCTTCGGCCCCAACGGCTTCCCCATGGACCCCAAGGACCACGCGGCCCGTCGGCACCGCCTGCGCGCACGCGCCATCACCACCACCGTCGTGGCGACCGTCGTCGCCGCCCCGGTGTTCGCCCTCTGGGCGGCCTACCGAGGCGCGCCGCAGACCGGTGAGGGCCACGGCGGTTCCTCGGTCAGCACGGGCGAGAGCGGCGGGCCGCACGGCCGGGAGGAACCGCCGTACGGCCACTACGAGAACGCGGGCAACGCCCAGGACCGGCCCGGCGGCCTCGCCGGAGGCAGCGCCTTTCCCGGTAGCTCCGGTGTCTCGGTCGAGGTGATCAGCGACAGTACGTCCGCGCCGCCGTCAGGACCGGGACACCCGGGGCAGCCGGGGCAGTCAGGGCAGCCGGGGCAGTCAGGGCAGCCGGGAGAGCCGGCCTCCGCCCGGCTCACGGTCGAGGCACGGTCGTCGGGCGACACGACCACGATCACGCTCACCGCGTCCGGCGGCGGCCCGGTCTCCTGGTCCGCGAAGACGGGCGCCCGCTGGTTGCTGCTGAGCCGCGACCACGGCACCCTCGCCGCCGGAGCGTCCGTCACGATCCGCGTCGTCGTGGACCACCGGCGCGAGCCGGCCGGGCCCTGGAGCGCGCGGATCGCGCTGCGCCCGACCGGACCGGCGGGTTCGGCGGGATCCGTCGTGAAGATCGACGGCTACGGCGTCACCCCGCCCACCCCGGACGGTCCGGACGGTCCGGGCGGTCCGACCCGCCCGGGCCGTCCGGGGCAGCACGGCCCCGGGGAGCACCACGGCCACCCCGGGCCCGGCAGGCCGACCCGACCGCACCCGTCGCACCCCTCGCACCCAGCTGACCCCTCGGACCCGTCGGACCCCTCTGCCCCCGGCCCCTCCGACCCCACGGCCCCGGCCGATCCCGGCCCGGCCGACTCGCAGCCCGGCCCGGCCGACCCGGGACCCACGGATCCCGGGGATTCGCCGCCGAGCAGCCCGGACACTCCGCCCGCGTCGGTCTGACCCGCGTCGGTCTGACCTGCGTCGGTCCGACCGGCGGCGTCGCACCGGGCGGGCGTCGCACCCGGCGGGCGTCGCACCCGGCGTACGGGCCACCGGGACCAGGCGTGACGAGCTACGCCCGCGCCGGATCCGCCGGATGCGGCGCCACCAGGGGCAGCTCGCTCGCCAGGCGCTGCTCGCACAGCCCGACCAGCCGGTCGTACCCCTCCTGCCCCATCAGCTCGACCAGCTCGGGCCGGTACGTCTTGTAGACCGGGTCGCCCGCCCCGTGCGCCGAGGTCGCCGACGTGCACCACCAGTGCAGGTCGTGGCCGCCGGATCCCCAGCCGCGCCGGTCGTACTCACCGATCGACACCTGGAGGACCTTCGTGTCGTCGGGCCGCTCGATCCAGTCGTACGTACGCCGGACCGGCAGCTGCCAGCAGACGTCCGGCTTCGTTTCGAGCGGCTCGCGTCCCTCGCTCAGCGCGAGGATGTGCAGCGAGCATCCGGCACCGCCCGCGAAGCCGGGCCGGTTCTGGAAGATGCAGGAGCCCTCCCAGCGCCGGGTCTGCCGGTCGCCGTCCTCGTCGGTCTGCGTCCAGCCGGTGGTCGTCCCCTCCTCGTGGAACTGCCACATCTCCGGCGTGAGGCGTGCCACATGCGTGGCGACCCGCTTCTCGTCGTCCTTGTCGGAGAAGTGCGCGCCCAGCGTGCAGCAGCCGTCATCGGCGCGGCCCGCCTGGATGCCCTGGCAACCGCTGCCGAAGATGCAGTTCCACCGTGAGGTGAGCCAGGTCAGGTCGCAGCGGAACACCTGCTCGTCGTCGGCGGGGTCGGGGAATTCGACCCAGGCGCGGGCGAAGTCCAGACCCTTCTCGTCAGGAGTGACGTGACGTACCTCCTGCTGCTGATCCTGCTTCTTCGGGCCCTTGGCTTTGCCCGGGTTCGCCTTTTTCGTCTTTGGCACGAGTCCAGCGTATGCGCGCGGTCGCAGTAGCGTTTCCGTCCATGAGACTCGGAGTCCTCGATGTCGGTTCCAACACCGTTCACCTGCTGGCCGTCGACGCCCACCGCGGCGCCCGTCCGCTGCCCGCCCACTCGCACAAGGCCGAGCTGCGCCTGGCCGAGCTCCTCGACGCGGACGGCGCCATCGGACCGGAAGGCGTCGACCGCCTGGTGGCCACGATCGCCGACGCCGTCCAGGCCGCCGAGGACAAGGGCTGTGAGGATGTGCTGCCCTTCGCGACCTCCGCCGTACGGGAGGCCGGCAACGCGGACCAGGTCCTCGCGCGGGTCAAGAGCGAGACCGGCGTGGACCTCGAAGTCCTCACCGGCGAGCAGGAGGCCCGGCTCACGTTCCTCGCGGCCCGCCGCTGGTTCGGCTGGTCGGCCGGGAAACTGCTGGTCCTGGACATCGGCGGCGGGTCGCTGGAGATCGCGTACGGCATCGACGAGGAACCGGACGCCGCCGTGTCGCTCCCGCTCGGCGCGGGCCGGCTCACGGCCGGATGGCTGCCCGGAGACCCGCCCGACCCGATCGACGTGAAAGCGCTGCGCCGCCATGTGCGGGCGCGGATCGCCCGTACGGTCGGCGAGTTCGCCCGGTTCGGCACCCCGGACCATGTGGTGGCGACATCGAAGACCTTCAAGCAGCTGGCCCGGCTCGCGGGGGCCGCGCGGACCGCCGAGGGCCTGTACGTCCAGCGCCGGCTGCGGCGTTCGGCCCTGGAGGAGTGGGTGCCCAGGCTGGCCACGATGACCGCGCTCCAGCGCGCCGGACTGCCCGGCGTCTCCGAGGGCCGGTCCTCGCAGCTGCTGGCCGGGGCGCTGGTCGCGGAGGCGGCGATGGACCTGTTCGGCGTCGAGACGCTGGAGATCTGCCCCTGGGCGCTGCGCGAGGGCATCATCCTGCGCCGCATGGACCAGCTGCCGGCCGGCTGACGGACCGGAACGGACCGGCGGGAGGCCGGACCGGCGGACCGGCTCCCGTGCCGCCGAGAATCGGGCGCCTGCCACCCGGCCACGGCCCGTACGCTGTCACCGTGGCAGAACCAGTGGTACGCGTTCCGGATGCGAAGGTCGCGCTTTCGACGGCTTCGGTCTATCCGGAGTCCACGGCTACGGCCTTCGAGATCGCCGCCCGCCTGGGGTACGACGGCGTGGAGGTCATGGTCTGGACCGACCCCGTCAGCCAGGACATCGAGGCGCTGCGCCGGCTCTCCGACCTTCACCAGGTGCCGATCCTCGCCGTCCACGCGCCCTGTCTGCTGATCACCCAGCGGGTCTGGTCGACGGATCCCTGGGTGAAGCTCCAGCGGGCACGGGCGGCGGCCGAGCGGCTCGGCGCCTCCACGGTGGTGGTGCATCCGCCGTTCCGCTGGCAGCGGCAGTACTCTCGCGACTTCGTCGCCGGCATCTGGCGGATGGCGGGGGAGACGGACGTACGGTTCGCCGTCGAGAACATGTATCCGTGGCGCTACCGGGACCGCGAGATGCTCGCGTACGCGCCCGACTGGGACGTCACCAAGGACGACTACCGCCACTTCACCGTCGATCTCTCGCACACCGCGACCGCCCGCACCGACGCCATGGCCATGGTCGACCGGATGGGCGACCGGCTCGGGCATGTCCATCTCGCGGACGGCATGGGCTCGGCGAAGGACGAGCACCTGGTGCCCGGCCGGGGCACGCAGCCGTGCGCCGAACTGCTGGAGGGGCTGGCGCGCGGCGGGTTCGACGGGCATGTGGTGATCGAGGTCAATACGCGGCGGGCGATGTCCTCGGCCGAACGGGAAGCCGATCTGGCGGAGGCGCTGGCCTTCAGCCGACTGCATCTGGCCTCGTCCCCGACGCCCTCCCGGACGCCCTCCCGGACGCCCTCTCCGGCCCCGGCCCCGGCGTACACGGCCCGGACCCCCCGTACCCGCCGCGGCTCACCCGGAGTGGAGAAGGGCGCTGGGGGAGCCGGGGACGCCTCCGGTACGTCTCCACGATGACGGACAAGGCGACGGGTCCCGACAAGGCGACGGGTCCCGACAAGGCGACCGGCACCGACAAGGGGCCGGGTCCCGACCCTGACCAGGTCCCCGGTCCCGGTGCGGCGCCGCGCCGCCGTGGCAGGCCCGCCCGCAAGGACACGGACACCGGCCCCGGCGCCCGGCAGCGGATCCTGGAAGCGGCCCGGAGGGAATTCGCCGAGCGCGGCTACGACAAGGCGTCCGTCCGGGGGATCGCCAAGGCCGCCGATGTCGACCCGGCGCTCGTCCACCACTACTTCGGCACGAAGGACGAGGTCTTCGCGGCCTCCGTCGAGGTCTCCTTCGAACCCGCCCTGGTGGTCCCCGCACTGCTGGCCGGCGGCCAGGACGGCGTCGGCGAGCGCCTCGCCCGCTACTTCATCGGTGTCTGGGAGAACCCGGTGACGCGGGCCCCGCTGCTGGCGATCATCCGCTCGGCGCTCACGCACGAGGCGGCGGCGAAGGTGCTGCGTACGTTCGTGCTGAGCAGGCTCCTGGAGCGGATCGCGGAGGAACTCGACGTACCGGACCCGACGTTCCGCGCGGAGCTGGCCGCCTCCCACATGATCGGGATCGCGTTCCTGCGGTACGTGATCAAGGCGGAGCCGCTGGCCTCCGTGGACACCGAGGAGATCATCGCGCTGGTCGCGCCGACGCTCCAGCGGTACCTGACCGAAGGCTGAACCGCTGTCCCGTATGGCGGACAATGTGTCCAGATCTTGGAGCCGGGGCGTACGCTCGAAGGCAGTCATTTCTGCTGAAGGAGCGAGCGACGATGCCCGAGCTGCGGTCCCGCACTGTCACCCACGGCCGGAACATGGCGGGCGCGCGCGCCCTGATGCGGGCATCGGGCGTAGCGAGCGCGGACATCGGCAAACCGATCGTCGCGGTGGCCAACTCCTTCACCGAATTCGTGCCGGGCCACACGCACCTCGCACCGGTCGGCCGGATCGTCTCCGACGCGATCAAGGCGGCGGGCGCCGTGCCGCGCGAGTTCAACACGATCGCCGTCGACGACGGGATCGCGATGGGCCACGGCGGGATGCTGTACTCCCTGCCGTCCCGCGATCTGATCGCCGACTCCGTGGAGTACATGGTCGAGGCGCACTGCGCCGACGCGCTGATCTGCATCTCCAACTGCGACAAGATCACCCCGGGCATGCTGATGGCCGCGATGCGCCTCAACATCCCCACGGTCTTCGTCTCCGGCGGCCCGATGGAAGCCGGCCAGGCCACCCTCGTGGACGGTACGGTCCGCAAGCTCGACCTGATCAACGCGATCACGGACGCGGTCAACGAGAACGTCTCGGACGAGGACATCCTCCGTATCGAGGAGAACGCCTGCCCGACCTGCGGCTCCTGTTCCGGGATGTTCACCGCCAACTCGATGAACTGCCTGACCGAGGCCATGGGCCTCTCGCTGCCCGGCAACGGCTCGGTCCTGGCCACCCACACCGCCCGCAAGGGGCTGTACGAGAGCGCCGGCCGCACGGTCGTCGAGATCACCCGGCGCTACTACGAGCAGGACGACGCCTCGGTCCTGCCGCGCTCCATCGCCACCCGCGCGGCCTTCGAGAACGCCATGGCGCTCGACATCGCCATGGGCGGCTCCACCAACACCATCCTCCACCTGCTCGCCGCCGCCCAGGAGGCCGAGCTGGACTACGACCTCGGCGACATCGACGCCGTCTCGCGCCGCGTCCCCTGTCTGAGCAAGGTCGCGCCGAACGTCGCCCCCGGCGGCACGTACTACATGGAGGACATCCACCGGGCCGGCGGCATCCCCGCCATCCTCGGCGAGCTGTACCGCGGCGGTCTGCTCAACGAGGACGTGCACAGCGTCCACTCGCCGAGCATCAAGGACTGGCTCGACACCTGGGACGTGCGCGGCGGCTCGCCGTCCGAGGAATCCGTCGAGCTGTGGCACGCGGCGCCCGGCTGCGTCCGCTCCGCCGAGGCGTTCTCGCAGTCCGAGCGGTGGGACACCCTCGACACCGACGCCGCCGGCGGCTGCATCCGCGACGTCGCCCACGCGTACTCCAAGGACGGCGGCCTGGCGGTCCTGAAGGGCAACCTCGCCGTCGACGGCTGTGTGGTGAAGACC
Source organism: Streptomyces sp. NPDC051569 (assembly GCF_044454085.1). Classification (NCBI taxonomy): domain Bacteria; kingdom Bacillati; phylum Actinomycetota; class Actinomycetes; order Kitasatosporales; family Streptomycetaceae; genus Streptomyces; species Streptomyces sp. NPDC051569. Next base: position 7,843 of record NZ_JBITDJ010000017.1, on the reverse strand, counting down.
GCCGGTGTGGACGAGTCGATCTGGACCTTCGAGGGCCCGGCCGTCGTCTGCGAGTCGCAGGAGGAAGCCGTCGACAAGATCCTCCGTAAGGAGATCGCCGAGGGCGATGTCATCGTCATCCGCTACGAGGGCCCGCGCGGCGGCCCCGGGATGCAGGAGATGCTCTACCCCACGTCCTTCCTGAAGGGCCGCGGCCTGGGCAAGTCCTGCGCGCTCGTCACGGACGGCCGCTTCTCCGGAGGCACGTCGGGTCTCTCGATCGGCCACGCCTCACCGGAGGCGGCCTCGGGCGGCACGATCGCGCTCGTCCACGACGGCGACCGGATCAGGATCGACATCCCCGGCCGGTCGATCGAACTCCTCGTCCCCGACGAGGAGCTGGCGACCCGGCGCGACGCGCTGAACGGGGTGTACGCCCCCGCGAACCGCGACCGCAAGGTCTCGGCGGCGCTGCGCGCGTACGCCGCGATGGCGACGAGCGCCGACAAGGGCGCGGTCCGGGACGTCTCCCGCCTCGGCTGACGTCTTCGTACAGCTCCCGCACAGCCAGCTCCCGCACAGCTTCCGTACAGCTTCCGTACAGCCGCCGTGGCCCGCCGGGCCCGGCCGAGCGCCCCGGATCCCCGCAGTGGGGTCCGGGGCGCCCGTCGTGGCGGAGATCACCCGCCCCCCGCCTTGTTGAAGGTCCCTACAAAGGCAAAGGTACGGTGTACCGGCCGGGCCAGGGGCGGGACGGCCCAGGCCCCCGCGAGCCGGGGCACCGCCCTGCCCACCGGCCGGACCGGCACACTCCGACTCCGAGGGAACACCACCACATGAACGCTGTCGCCGCACTCGCCGCCCCCGCCGCCAAGGCCCCCCTGGAGCGCACCGTCATCGAGCGGCGCGAGGTGGGCGAGCACGACATCCTCATCGAGATCCACTACGCCGGGATCTGCCACACCGACATCCACCAGGCACGCGACGAGTGGGGCCGGGCGGCCTTCCCGATGGTGCCGGGCCACGAGATAGCCGGCGTCGTCACCGCGGCCGGGTCCGCCGTCACCCGGCACGCCGTGGGCGACCGGGTCGGCGTCGGCTGCTTCGTCGACTCCTGCCGGGAGTGCGAGAACTGCCTCGCAGGCGAGGAGCAGCACTGCACCGCGGGCGAGACGCCCACGTACAACGGCATCGACCGCCAGGGACGTCCCACCCTCGGCGGATACAGCACCCACATCGTCGTCGACGAGAACTACGTCCTGCGCGTCCCCGAAGGGCTCGACCTGGCCGCCGCCGCCCCGCTGCTGTGCGCCGGGGTCACCCTCTACTCCCCGCTGAAGCGCTGGAACGCCGGCCCCGGCTCCCGCGTCGCGATCATCGGCATGGGCGGCCTCGGCCACGTCGGCGTCAAGATCGCCCACGCCCTCGGCGCCGAGGTCAGCGTGCTGAGCCAGACCCTGCGCAAGAAGGACGACGCCCTGCGCCTGGGCGCCGACCACTACTACGCCACCAGCGACCCCAAGACCTTCACCGAGCTGGCCGGCCGCTTCGACCTCATCATCAACACCGTCTCCGCCAACCTCGACATCAACGCCCACCTCAAGCTGCTCGCGCGGCACGGCACCCTCGTCGTCGTCGGCGTGCCCAGCGACTCGGACAGCTACCACGCCGTGTCGCTCCTGACGGGTGGCCGCGCCCTCGCCGGGTCGAAGATCGGCGGTATCCGCGAGACGCAGGAGATGCTCGACTTCTGCGCCGAACACGGCATCGTGGCCGAGATCGAGCAGATCGGCGCCGACGAGGTGAACGACGCCTACGACCGTGTCGTCGCCGGCGATGTCCGCTACCGGTTCGTCGTGGACATCGCCACCCTCCGCTGACGACCGGGCGCCCACCGGGGCCCGTCGTCCGGGCCCCGGCCGAGCTCCCTCCCGCACCGGGCGGCCACCATGGATACTCGATTCTGTGAGCGAGCAGCCTGAGCGACCCGGACAGCGCCAGAACCCCGAGAACGCCAAGAACCCCGAGAGCGCCAAGAACTCCCACGCCACCGTGACCACGGCCGGCCACGGCCAGGGCCGCGGTGGCCCGGAGCCCGAGACGATCCCCTTCTTCGGTACGACCTGGGTCGGCCACGACGGCGGCTACGCGCTGCGGCGCGCGGGAGTGGCCGTCGGCTCGCTCGCCACCGCCTTCGCCGCCTGCTTCATCCTCCGCTTCGCCTTCCAGGGCCTCCAGATCGCGGACGTCGGCTCCTTCGTGGGCGCGCTCGTCATCGCGGTGTTCGCGGTGTGCAGCGCCGTCGCGTTCCGCAGGACCTGGGACGGCTTCCGCCGCCGCCCGGCCGACCAGAGCCGCGAGGACTCCCTGCGCACCGTCAAGATGATCGGCTTCATCGGCTCGCTGATCGCGTACTTCCTGCGCTCCCTCGCCGAAGCCCCGGGGGAGGGTCTGCGCCGTCAGGAGTACGAGAGTGCCGTCGCCCAGTACGAGCGGCGCCGCACCGTCCGCACCGGCAACCCGGCCGGCCGCCGGGGCGGCGCGGGCGGGAAGGCCAAGCGCGGGTAGCCCGCCCCCGGATCCCCTGCCCCTCAGGATGAGGGGCATGACGTATCGCGCCCTCTCCTTCGACGCCGTCGCGGACCAGTACGACGCCGCCCGCCCCGGCTATCCCCCCGCCCTCTTCGACGCCATCGAGGAACTGACCGGCCGCCCGCTGCACGGCTCCCGCGTCGTCGACGTCGGCGCGGGCACCGGTATCGCCACCCGCCTGCTGCGCGAGCGCGGCGCCCGGGTCACCGCCGTGGAGCCGGGCCCCGGCATGGCGGGCCTGCTGCACCGCACCCTCCCCGATGTCCCGCTCGTACGGGGCCTCGGCGACGCCCTGCCCCTCGCCGACGGCTGCGCCGACCTCGTCACGTACGCCCAGGCCTGGCACTGGACCGACCCGGCCCGCTCCGTCCCCGAGGCCCGGCGGGTGCTCGGGCCCGGTGGCGCGCTCGCCCTCTGGTGGAACGTCTCGGACGGTGCCGTGCCCTGGATCGCCGCCCAGGACGGACGCCTGCGCCGGCTGGCCGGCGACGGCGCCCACGGCGCCCACGGCCGGGCACGGAACCTGCCGGACGGACTGTCCCCCACCGAGCGCCGCGTGCCCTGGAGCCGCCGCGTCCCTCTCGACGGCCATCTCGCCAACCTCGGCAGCCACTCCGTCTTCCGCGTACTCGGGGAACCGGCCACCAGCGCCTTCCTCGCCAACGAGCGCGCCGAACTCCTCAGGCTCTTCCCCGACGGGATGGTCGAGGAGGTGTACCAGGTCGAGCTGACCGTCCTGCGCCCTTGACGGCGCCCCCGGCCACGCACATTATTCATCACATGATGAATTCTTCCGGGGCCGCCGTCCGCGCCCACGGGCTGACCGTCCGGCGAGGCGACCGCACCGTCCTGCGCGGCCTCGACCTCACCGTCCAGCCCGGCCGGATCACCGGACTCCTCGGCCCCTCCGGCTGCGGCAAATCAACCCTGATGCGCGCGATCGCCGGCACCCAGGCCAACGTCACCGGCACCCTCGACGTCCTCGGCCGGCCCGCCGGCGACCCCACACTGCGCGCCCGGATCGGCTACGTCACCCAGGCCCCCTCCGTCTACGACGACCTGACCGTCCGGCAGAACCTCGACTACTTCGCGGCCGTACTCGACCCGGGCCGGGCCCGCCGCGACGCCCGCCGGGAAACCGTCGCCCGCGCCCTCACCGACGTCGACCTCTCCAGCCACGCCGACGCACTCGCCGGCCGCCTCTCCGGCGGCCAGCGGAGCCGCGTCTCCCTCGCCGTCGCCCTGCTCGGCGCCCCCGAACTCCTCGTCCTCGACGAGCCCACCGTCGGCCTCGACCCCGTCCTGCGCCGCGACCTCTGGAACCTCTTCCACCGCATCACCGCCGAACGCGGCGCCACGATCCTCGTCTCCTCCCACGTGATGGACGAGGCCGAACGCTGCCACCGCCTCCTCCTCATGCGCGACGGCGAGATCCTCGCCGACGACACCCCGGACGCCCTGCGCGCCCGTACCGGCTCGGAAACCGTCGAAGCGGCCTTCCTCCACCTGGTGGACGCGGCCGACGCACCCCAGGAGAGCGCCCGATGACCACCGCGATCCCCACGGCCACCACGACCCGGCCGCCCACCGTGCCCCCGGTCTCCGCCGCCCGGACCCTCGCCACCGCCGCCCGCGTCCTGCGCCAGCTGCGCCACGACCCGCGCTCCATCGCGCTGATGATCCTCGTGCCGTGCGTGATGCTCTTCCTGCTCCGCTACGTCTTCGACGGCAGCCCGCGCACCTTCGACTCCATCGGCGCCTCACTGCTCGGCATCTTCCCGCTGATCACGATGTTCCTGGTGACCTCGATCGCCACCCTGCGCGAACGCACCTCCGGCACCCTGGAACGCCTGCTCGCCATGCCGCTCGGCAAGGCCGACCTCATCGCCGGCTACGCCCTCGCCTTCGGTCTGCTCGCCGTCGTCCAGTCCGCCCTCGCCACCGGCCTCGCGGTCCGGTTCCTCGGCCTCGACATCGCCGGATCCCCCTGGCCGCTGCTGCTGATCGCGCTCCTCGACGCCCTCCTCGGCACCGCCCTCGGCCTCTCCGTCTCCGCCTTCGCGGCGTCCGAGTTCCAGGCGGTTCAGTTCATGCCCGCGGTGATCTTCCCCCAGCTCCTCCTCTGCGGACTCTTCACCCCGCGCCCCGCCATGCAGCCCGTCCTGGAGGCGGTCTCCGACGTCCTCCCCATGTCGTACGCGGTCGACGGCATGAACCAGGTCCTGCGCCACCCCGACCTCACCGGCGACTTCGTCCGCGACACCCTGATCGTCGCGGGCTGCGTCCTGCTCGTCCTCGCCCTGGGCGCGGCGACACTGCGCCGCCGCACGGCCTGACGGGCCTGACGCCCCAGCCCCTGTGCCGCCGTACCGCCCCTCGGACACCTCGCGCCCGGCGCCCGTTCCCGGTGCGAGGATGGGTTCCGGACGAAAGCCGCACGCCACCCACCGGTGAGGTGACCCCCGTAATGACCCAGACAGTCGCAGTCCTCGGCACCGGCAAGATCGGCGAGGCTCTGCTCAGCGGCATGATCCGGGCCGGCTGGCGCCCCGACGCCCTGCTGGCCACCGCCCGCCGCGACGAACGCGCGGAGGAACTCCGCAACCGCTACGGCGTCGAGACCGTCACCAACGCCGACGCCGCCAAGCGCGCCGACATCCTCATCCTCGCCGTCAAACCGCAGGACATGGGACGGCTCCTGGACGAACTCACCCCCCACCTCGCCGCCGACCGACTGGTCATCAGCGCCGCCGCCGGGATCACCACCGCCTTCATCGAGGAACGCCTGACCGCCGGGGCCCCCGTCGTACGCGTCATGCCCAACACACCCGTCCTCGTCGACGAGGGCATGTCCGTCATCTCGGCCGGCCGCCACGCCCTCCCCGTGCACCTCGCCCACGCCGAGAAGATCTTCGGCGGGGTCGGCAAGACCCTCCGCGTCCCCGAGTCCCAGCAGGACGCGGCCACCGCGCTCTCCGGCTCCGGGCCCGCCTACTTCTACTTCCTCGTCGAGGCGATGACCGACGCCGGCATCCTCCTCGGCCTGCCCCGTGCCCAGGCCGCCGACCTGATCGTCCAGGCCGCCATCGGCGCCGCCGTCATGCTGCGCGACAGCGGCGAGCACCCCGTGAAGCTCCGCGAGGCGGTCACCTCACCGGCCGGCACGACCATCAGCGCCATCCGGGAGCTGGAGAACCACGGCGTACGGGCCGCCCTCATCGCGGCCATCGAGGCGGCCCGCGACCGCAGCCGCGCCCTCGCCACCGGCAACGGCTGACCAGGGCCGCGCCCCCGGGCGGGTCGCGGCCCGGGGGCGAACCGCCCGGGCCGCGACCCGGCTCCGTTCAGCCGGCCGGCAGCAGCCCGATCGCGCGATAGGCCGCGTCGACCACGGGCCGGGCCATCCCCCTGGCCCGCTCCGCGCCCTCGCGCAGCACTCCGTCCACATGCCCGGGATCCGCGGCCAGGGCCGCATGGCGTGTCCGCAACGGCCGCAGCAGCTCGACGACAGCGTCCGCGGTGTCCTTCTTCAGCGCGCCGTACGAGTCGTACGCGCCGGCCAGCTCATCCGGTCGCCCGTTCTCGCAGGCCGCCAGGATCTCCAGCAGATTCGACACCCCCGGCTTGGTCTCCCGGTCGTACTCGACCCCGCTCCCGCTGTCGGTGACGGCCCGCATGATCTTCTTCCGCACCACATCGGCGTCGTCCAGCAGATAGACGATCCCGGCGCCGGGCTCGTGCGACTTCCCCATCTTCGACGTCGGGTCCCGCAGGTCCATCACCCGCGCGGCCACCGGCGGCCGGACCGCCTTCGGCACGGCGAAGGTATGCCCGTACCGCTCGTTGAACCGCACCGCGAGATCCCGGGTCAGCTCCACATGCTGCGTCTGGTCCTCACCGACCGGCACCTCCTCCGTGCGGTACGCCAGGATGTCGGCGGCCATCAGCACCGGATACGACAGCAGCGACAACCGCACGCCGTCACCGGACGCCAGCGCCCGCGCGCTCTTCTCCTTGTACTGGATCATCCGTCGCAATTCGCCGTCCGTGGCCGTGCACTCCAGCAGATACGAGAGCCGGGTGTGCTCGTCCACGTGGCTCTGGACGAATACGGTGCACAGGACGGGGTCGAGACCGGCCGCCAGCAGGAGCGTGGCGGCCTGTCGACTCAGTCTGCGCACCCGGGCCGGATCGTGTTCCACGGTCAGGGCGTGCAGATCCACCACGCTGAACAGCGCGTCGTCCCGGTGCTGATCGACCTCGACCCACCGCCGCACGGCCCCGAGGTAGTTGCCCAGCGTCAGATGCCCGGTCGGCTTGATCCCACTGAAGATCCGCGTCATCTCTCGTCACCCTCCTGATCGGAGCCGCCGCCGTCGGCGGCCGGACTCCCGGGAGGGGAGAAACGCGAACGGCCGCCGGAGCGGCGGCCGTTGAGTGCATGCGTGTCGGGCGGCCGCCGTCAGGCGGCCCACCACTGAAGGATGCGCGCATGCGTTGTCATGGGCCTCAGCGTAGTGGCCTACCCACGAAGTTGACATGCCCAACACGCATCCGTAAGGTTCTCCGAGCTGTCCGACGTGAGTACCGGCCCAGGCCGGCCCCGGAGAGCCATTCCGCAGGACCCACAACAAGCGAGCGACCAGCTGGTCGCGTTGTTTTGCGTGTGCCTTTGCGAAATGAGGATTCAGCGTTCGAAGGGACGCGGCCCCGATTAGCTTCGGAGCCACGGATTCGCTAAAGTCTCACTCGTCGGAAGGGCCGAACAGCCCGGAAGGCAAACCCCGCTGACTGGGAATCAGGCCCGAAAGGATCTGGTAGAGTCGGAACCGCCGGAAAGGGAAACGCGAAAGCGAGAGCCTGGAAAGCGCCGAGGAAGTCGGAAGCGAAAAGCATCTGATAGAGTCGGGAACACGAAGTACAGAACAAAATGAAACACCGAAGGGAAGCGCCCGGAGGGCCCCGGTGAAACGGGACCGAAGGAAGCGTCCGTTCCTTGAGAACTCAACAGCGTGCCAAAAGTCAACGCCAAATATGTTGATACCCCGACCTACCGCAAGGTGGGTTGAGGTTCCTTTGAAGAAACACAGCGAGGACGCTGTGAACCACGGGTCTTATTCCGACCCGCTGGTTCCGCTCTCGTGGTGTCACCGACCCTCTCTTTATTGAGCGGGGCTCGGGTAAACATTCACGGAGAGTTTGATCCTGGCTCAGGACGAACGCTGGCGGCGTGCTTAACACATGCAAGTCGAACGATGAAGCCTTCGGGTGG